>CAYNPV010000016.1:0-4211 GCA_964399185.1 uncultured Gammaproteobacteria bacterium | reverse complement strand
GCTTCTGAATTTCCGTCTTGTGTTTTGGGCAAACCAACACATTTACCAGATGCACACAACTTAGTATGGGGCAAATTTTGCATTAAAAAATCAAAATTGGGTGTTTCTGCCTGAGTTGTGGCATTGCCTTTGTAATCTTTATAAATGCCCCAGCCGTCAAGAATAATTAATATGGCTGGGGATTTTTTATTTTTTTTAATTGGCATATATTTAAAAAGGGGGGTTAATAATCTGGGGGTACCTGATAATAGTTTAACAAAAATTGGGCTATTTCAGCAAATGCAGGGGCAGCAGAATCTGATGAAAAACTAACATTTTTAGGTTTATTAAATTTAACAACAGCCACAAAACGTGGATTGTCTGCAGGAGCAAATCCCGCAAAAGTATGATTGGTTTGATTAGAATAACCACCACTGGATTTAGAGATATTAGCTGTTCCTGTTTTACCGGCTACATAATATCCATCTACTGTGGCTTTATTTCCATGGCCGTTTTTAACTACAGAGACCATCATAGCTTTTAATATATTGGATGTTTTTGATGATATTACACGCCTTACTTTCTGTGCCGTATGCGTATTTTTTTCTCCATTAGTTGAAAGGCTGTAATTTAAAACCTGCGGTTGCCACAAAATGCCACCATTAGCAATAGCTGCAAAAGCAGAAGCGAGCTGTATTGGAGTGACACTTATTCCCTGCCCATAAGAACCTGTGGCTAAATAAATTTCTCCTCTATTACTTAGACTGGAAATATCACCTGCATGTTCGGCAGGTAAATCTATATTAGTTAATGAGCCAAAACCAAAATTTTTAACATATTTTTTAAAATTTTCATAGCCAATTTTATTAGCTACAAAAATTGTGCCCGTATTAATAGAATTTTCTAAAACTTGCGTCATATTAACTTGGCCGTATTTTTCTTTATTAGCATTATAAATTGTATGTTCTCCAATTTTTACAAAACCCTGATCAAGATACTCTGTATTAGGATTAACAAGACCCAAATCTAAAGCCGCAGCCATGGTAAATACTTTAAAAACAGAACCTGGTTCATAGGACTGGCTAATAGCCTTGTTTAGATAAATATCTATATCTTCTACTTGGCTGTAGTTATTAGCATCAAAACTTGGTAAATTACAAAGGCTTAGAACTTGGCCGTTTTTGGGGTTTAGGATAACCAAATTAGCACCTTCAGCAGCCATTTTTTCTTTCCATTTATTTAAAATTTCGCATGTTTTAAACTGAACAATTGAATCTATATTTAAATATAGGTCTTGACCGTCTACAAGTGGTTGTTGACCATCGCCCTCAAAACCAATTAATCGACCGCGTGGATCACGCTCGGTTTTTAACAAACCGCCATGTCCGGCCAGAAGATCTTGATAATATTCTTCCAGTCCATACTGCCCCAGTCTTTGATTGCCCCTAAAGCCTAAAAAACCAGTTAAATGTGAGGCGCTGTTTTTTTGTGGATAAACCCTTTGCCTTTGTGGCTCAAAACCCAAGCCTTTAATATCTAATTCTAGAATTATTTGCTTTTGTTCTTTGGTTAAATTAGATTTAATTGGCTCATATGGGTCTTTACGGTTTTGTAGCCTTTTTACAATTTCTGGAATTTCTTCTTGTTTAAATTCAAGATAATCATCTAAAGTAGAAATGGTTGAACTGGCGTTTTGTAATTTGGCGGGAATTGCGTAAAGTAAGTATGATTCTTGGCTTTCAGCCAAAGTGGTATTTTCTTGGTTGTTAGAATTATAATCAATGGTGTAAATTGCACCTCGTTTTGGAATTAATTCTTCTAAGCTTTGCTGGTGAACCTGTGCCAAGGTTTGATAATGTGTGTGCCTAATTATTTGCACATAAAATAACCGCCCAATTAAAACAAGCATTAAAACAAAAAAGAACACTTGCAAAAGTGTGAAGCGAGTGTTCGGTAGGTGTTCGGATTTTTTTTTGAATCTGGGCATAAACTATTATTTCATTGCCACGTTTGTATCTAAGATGTGAAGATGTTCTACCTTGCCAACTTCAACCAAACCCAACTCTTTAGCACGGCTTTCTACTACATCCATATTCTCAAAATGATTAATCTTTTGTTTTAGTTCTTCATTTTTTAAGCTTAAAACAGAAAGTTCTCTTTCTTTTTCAGAAACCTTAAAACCTTGGGTGGCTGCAGAAGTTACTTTATATACATATGTAGCCCCCAAAAAAACAATTAAAAACAAGCAGATGCAGGAAAAAATAAAATTAAAATTAACTACTGCACCGCGTTTTTTAAAGGCAGTTTTTTTGTTTGGTTGTGGTTGATGATTCTTGTGATTAGCTGAACAACAGTTGAAAAATTTTGACATGGGGGTTTCCTCCCACATTTGCGCTTTCCTATTATATTAACAGGCCTTAGATTTTATATTATTAAAATTTAAGGTCTGCTCATATAACTTCTGCAACTCTAAGTTTTGCACTGCGAGAACGTGGATTATTTTTAATTTCTTCTGGTGTGGGAACTATTGGTTTTTTGGTGATTAGTTTTATTAAAGGCTCATCTTGCTTGGCTAGCTCTCTAAAGGTTTGCTTAACAATTCTGTCTTCCCCGCTATGAAATGATATTATTGCCAGGCGCCCCTGAGGTTCTAAAATCTCTAAGGCAGTTTTAATGGTTGGGGCCAAAATATCAAGTTCATTATTAACTTCTATTCTTAGGGCTTGAAAAATTTGCGTTGCGGGATGAATTTTTTTGCCTCCACGTTTTGGTGTTATACCTAAAACAGTGGCAACCAAATCATCTGTATTTGAATATTTACTTTTTTTTCTAGTTTTAAAAATTAGTTTAGCCAACTCAATTGGCTTTGGATAATCTGAATAGTTTTTAAAAATATATATTAAATCTTCTAGAGAATATGAATTAAGAACCATGGATGCTGTTAGATTTTGCCTGCTGTTATAGCGCATATCTAAGGGCTCGCTTTTCATAAAACTAAACCCTCTGCCTGATTTTTCCAGCTCATCTGAAGAAAGGCCTAAATCCATTAGAATACCGTGAACTGGCAAATTAAACTCTTGTTTAACAACTTCTTTTAATGCACAAAAGTTTGAATTTACAAAAAATAAATTCTCACCAAACTTGTGTTTTTTTTGTATGTTTTGGGCTAGCAATTTTACATCTGGGTTAGCGTCTAGAGCTAGAATTTTTCCATTAGGCGCATTTTTATCAAGTAAACACGCACTATGCCCACCACCACCAAAAGTTGCATCAATATAATTTTTGTTTGGTTGTGGTTGTAAATTTTCAATAGCTTCATTTAAAAGAACTGGGGTGTGAATTGAATTCATATAAATTAAATTCCCATTTCGCCCATGGCTTCGGCAAGTTTGTTGGCGTCTTTTTCTATCTTATTCTTGTAGGTCTTCCAATTATTTTCATCCCAAATTTCTAAACGATCATAAAGTCCTGCAACAACTACCTTTTTTTTAATTGAAGCATATTGCTTTAAATAGTCTGGTAGCAATATGCGGCCAAGTGAATCCAGCTGAACATCCATGGCACCGGCAAGCATTACTCTGGAAAAACCTCTGGCATCTGCTTTGCCAAAAGGAGTGCTGGCCAGCTTAGCGGCTACGGTTTGCCAATCTTTTTTGGTGTAAACAAATAAACAATTATCAAGTCCTCTGGTAACAACTGCACCGGTTTTTAGTTCTTTTCTAAACTTAGCCGGCAGAGATAGTCGGTTTTTTGCATCTACTGAATGTGAATATTCCCCTATAAACATATTAGTTATCAACTCTTTTTTGGGCTTTAATTAGACAATTATTTTATTTATCCACTTGTTTTCCACTTTTTTCCACTTTTTTACACTACACATATATTATACTCCACTTTAATAAAATTAACAACCACCTGGTTTTCCACAATAAAATATATCTACAAAAAATTTTAAAATTTTGTTAAAACATTTTAAAAAACCCACCTTTTTAGCGGGTTTTTATGGCATGGTTTTTAAGTTTAATAACTTGCCTTTTTATTCCATAAGAATTTAAGGTTTTTTTAAAATAAACAAAGACAACTTATGAATACTGTGACACTCAGTAATAAAAAAATTTTTAATAATTACTTTTCTGGTAAATTTTCAATCTCATCTGATAGACCCTTTTCTAATTCAGTTTTTGCATCCTCTTTTTCCTCTTCTGGTATGGTTTGTAACCATTTTTCAACTA
>CAYNPV010000015.1:14456-14544 GCA_964399185.1 uncultured Gammaproteobacteria bacterium | reverse complement strand
ACTCGAGACCCCTTCCTTACCATGGAAGTGCTCTACCAACTGAGCTACAACGGCACAATTTATTAAGTTGTAAACCTACTTGTCGATA
>CAYNPV010000015.1:0-14356 GCA_964399185.1 uncultured Gammaproteobacteria bacterium | reverse complement strand
ATTAAGAGCTTCAATTTCTTAAAAAACTTTTCCTTACCATGTCCCGCCAAGGCGGAATACCAACTGAGCTACAACGGCACAATTTATTAAGTTGTAAACCTACTTGTCGATAAGCTGTTCTCACAGAGAACAACTGATATTTCCAATAAGAAACAAAAAGTCAATTAAGAGCTTCAATTTCTTAAAAAACTTTTCCTTACCATGTCCCGCCAAGGCGGGATACCAACTGAGCTACAACGGCAAATTATATTTTTTATAAACAAAAAAATAGCCTATAAAAACACTTTTAACAACTACATTTCTTGAATTCTTTTTTTAAACTCATCCAGTTTATTATTATCTGGATTAATCTTTTTTAATTTGTTAAAAGCATCTAAAGCTAAAATTTTATTCTTATTTATTATAGCAGCATCTATTAAAAAATCAAGATATTTAGGGTTATTTGGCTCTATTTCACTGGCACGCCTAATAGAAGTTAAAGCCTTACCCGGATTACCTAAATTATATTCAGCCTCTGCCAGCTCTAAATAATATCCAGGATGCTCATTGCTTTCTAAGGATTCTTCAAACTTATGTTTGGCTTCTTCCCAATTACCTTCTCCTGCTGCCACATTGCCCAAACCTTTTAATGCCCTATCAGTTTGCTTATCTAATTTTAAAACATAACTATATAACTCCCTGGCATGTTCAAAATCTTTACGTTTTAAATATATTTTAGCTAAACCCAAAAAAGCTTTAGCGTTTTTAGGCTCTACCGCTGCTACTTCTAAATATATTTTTTCTGCTTCTTCTAAATTTTCTTGTTTCACCAACTCGTCGGCATCAACAATTTTATTATTTAATTCTTTCTCTTTTGCACCACTCTCCAGCCTTAACATTTTCTTTACACTTTTATCCCCTTTATACTTTTTCTCCAAAGCCATGGTTTTATGATAAACATTTTTTAAACCATTAAAAAACTTACTCAAAAACTTATTTTTAAAAAAAACAGCCACCCCACTAAACCTACGCTTTAAACGCTGTTCTAGCAAAGCATCTTTAACTTGGGCTATTTTCTTGTCTTTTTCTTGACCAACATTAACTCTGGCAAGCTGTGGTAACTTACTAATTATTGTAGCTAACATTAGTAAAAAACTTATTCCTGCAACAACTAATAAAATTGTATTCAACATAAAAAAATTAATTCATTTCTTCTATCATGGGTAAAAATTTATCTTTTGTCAAACTAGCTCCACCCACTAGAGCTCCGCCTATTCCATCTACCTGCATAAAACTTTTTACATTTTCTCCACTAGCTGAACCACCGTAGACAGTTATAATTTGCTCTTGACAAACCTTAGGAGCAAAAAAATCTTTTAATAAATGCCTGATTAATTTAATTACCACACTCACCTCTTCTGGTTTAGCTGGTGGTGCTGGGCTAATCGCCCATACTGGTTCGTAGGCTATAATAATTTTTTGGTCATCTTTTAGCTCAACATCTTCTAGGCCACGCGTAATTTGCCTAATAATTGTTACCTCTGTTTTATTGCTACGTCTTTCTTCTGCGGTTTCGCCTACACAAAAAATTGGAGTTAAACCATGCTCTAAGCTAATTTTAATTTTTCTGTTTACCTCTTCATCTGTTTCTTTTAAAAATTTCCTACGTTCTGAATGACCAATAATAACATATTCAACACCCAACTCTTTTAACTGCAGGGGAGAAACCTCACCTGTGTATTGGCCTTTTTCATGATAAAACACATCTTGTGCACCCAGTTTAATTTTAGAATTGACCAAAACTTTGCTTAATTGTGGCAAAGCCGTGTACTGAGCGCAAAACACTGTTTCAATATTATTGGTTTTATCTACCCCCAGCTGTTCCAAACCCATAACCAATTCTCCAGCCAATTCTATTGCCTCTGTGTTTAACAACTGCATTTTCCAGTTTGCCATTAAATATTTTTTCATATAATTATTATAATTTTTAAGTTAAAGTTTCCATTAACTGCAAATAAACCACTACCCAAAAAATTGTAGCTGCAATTGCACCCATTAAAAAACCACTCAAAGCCGACGCCAAAACTCTGCCCAGCCTAAATTTATATTTTCTTTTTTCCTCAGAGATAAAATCTCTAATTATTTTTATTTTCATATAAATAATTTAACAGCACCTTCTGTGCCTAATGTTAAAAAAAGAACTATCAAGCCAGAAATTAAAATTCCTAAAAAAATTAAGCCCAGGCTTTCCCAATATCTATATTTAAACAACCATGCCGCTACCGACCCTGTCCAGGCTCCAGTAATAGGCAAAGGTATGGCCACAAACAAAACCAAAGCCAACTTGCCCCAACGTTTATAATTTTTATCAAACCTTTTTCTTGTTCTCTCAAACAGCCAATTAAAAAATTTATCACAGGTTTTTGAATTTTCCATTAAAAATTTTACCAAATAACGCCAAAATATTAACAGAAAAAAAACAGGAATTATATTGCCCAATACTGATAAAAAATAAGCTGTTTCTACACTTAAATTATAATTTAAAACAGCTATCGGCAAAGCGGCTCTTAACTCTCCAACAGGTATCATTGCAGTAATTATGGTTAAAATTTCTGCAGGAATTTGCATATATTATCACCAAGCATAATTTTTAATCACCCAGTCTACCATAGCCTGCGTATCACTAAATCTATGCTCTTCACTATCTGCGCCAAGTACTACTGTAATTAAATTTCTCTTTTCATCTTTTACTAATCCAGCAAAACAATAACCAGCTTCATAAGTAAAGCCTGTTTTTCCTCCCACTAATGGCAAGTAACTATTTAACAATTGATTCGTACTTTCTATATGGTGCTCTCTGTTTGACAAACTAATGTAACTATATTTTTCTTTTTGCAAAACTTGATTAATTAAGGCATGCTTAGTAGCTACTTGTAAAATTTTTGACACCTCTAAAGGAGTAGATTTATTTTCTTGACTTAATCCAACCGCATCTTTAAAACTAGTATTTTTTAAGCCCATGGCCACAGCCTTTTGGTTCATTTTTTTAACAAAACCTTCTTCACTATTTCCACTTGCCCGTATCAAACATTTAATTGCATCGTTATCCGAAGCCATTAAAGCCAAATGAATTAAATTTTTAACCCTTATCCTTTCACCCAATAACAAATTAGGCCTGTTAGCTCCAATAAAATCTCCAGCCTCAACCTTAACCACTTTTTCTAAATCTGGTTTTTCCTCTAAATAGGTTAAAAGGCTCATCAGCTTAGTTATACTGGCAATAGGTGCCACCCCATCTGCATCCTTTTCAAACAAAACCCTATTGGTTCTTATATCTAAAACCAAGGCCTTACTGGCAGAAATTTTAGGACCCAAACTTTGATAATTAATTCTTTGAGGATACATATTAGTTTGTCTTATTACATCGCCCTCTGCCTGAGATGAGCTACCCAAAACCTGGCCACTGTTAATAGTGTTTGCGCTGGCCAAATTTAAATTACTGGCTAACAAAAAAATTGCAATAATCTTACCTAGCATTTGTTTAATTTGTTTTTTTTATTAATTCTTCAAAAGCTATTAACTCTTCTTTGTCCTCAATACGCTTTTTATATTCTATTTTATCACCTGTTTTAGGACTTACCACAACTCTATGTGGCACACCTAACAAATCAGCATCTTTCAATTTTACCCCTGGGCTTTCCTGGCGATCATCATACAAAACAGAATGCCCAGCCTTTTCTAATTTCTCATATATTTCATCAGCAAAAGAAGCGTCATCATTAAAATTTAATAAATGAATTTTATATGGTGCCACGTTTTCTGGCCAAATTAATCCACCCTTGTCGTGCATTACCTCCACAATAGTCCCCATAACTCTAGATGGTCCAATTCCATAACAGCCCATATAAACAGGCTTTTCCTCACCTTTTTCATCTGTATAATTAAGGCCAAAAGCCTGGCTATATTTTGTTTTTAGAGCAAAAATGTTGCCTACTTCTATAGCATTTTTTTCTTCTAAACTTCCATTTCCGCATTCTGGACATTCTTTTTGCTCGTCTATAATTTCATGATTAACAGCCACCTTACATTTAGAACACACATAAATTTTGTCTTCTCCAGCTTGGCTGATTGTTTGATATTCATGTGAATATTTAGAAAAAGTCCCACCAGAAGCAAAAGTTTTTAAAGTAATTTCTCCCAAACCCAAACGCTGCCAAATACGCTCATAAGCTTTTTCTGCTTCTTTATAATACTTATTTAAATCTTCTTCGTCTGTGTGAAAAGAGTATAAATCTTTCATTACAAATTCTCTGCCCCTTAATAAACCAGATTTAGAACGTGGCTCGTTTCTAAACTTAGACTGAATTTGATACACCGCAAAAGGTAAATCTTTATATGAAAAAATAAATTTTTTGGTTAAAGGTGTAACCACCTCCTCGTGCGTGGGGCCTAAAGTAAAATCTTTGTCTCCGGCTCCTTTAAATTTAAACAACACATCTGCCATACTTTCCCAACGACCCGTACTCTCCCAGTTTTCACGCGGGTGCATTGCTGGCATTAAAATTTCTTGCCCACCAATAGAATCCATTTCCTCTCTAATAATATTTTCTATTTTTCTCAGCACCTTTAAACCCAACGGCAAATATGTATAAACCCCAGACATCAGCTTGTCTATATAACCACCCCTAATCAAAAGCTCTGCATTTTTTGCATCTTCATCTTTTGGTTTTTCTCTTAAAGTTTTGCTAAACAATTCTGTTTGTCGCATATTTTTATTATATATTTTTTTTATTACTCCAGTCAAAAACAAACTCTTTAAACTTATTATTGACTAAAAAACTTTATCTATTAATTGCCCTCCCCAACGCACAATGTCTCTATATGTTACAACCACCACCAACATCATCAATAAAACATAACCAGCTGTATGCACCCAAGCCTCTATTTTTGCATTAATTCTTTTACCACGAATTTTTTCTATTAAAATAAAAAGTAATCTGCCCCCATCAAGAGCTGGAATAGGTAAAATATTAATAATTGCTAAATTTAAAGAAAGCAAAGCTGCAAACTGTAAAACATAAGCCACTCCCATGCCAACCACCTGCCCAGTTAAAACAGCAATTCCTACTGGCCCAGCCACTTGAGCTGCCATTTCTCCGTCTCCAAAAATACTTTTTATAATTCCAGCCAAAGCCACAAACATAGCCACCAACATTTCCCAAGTCGCTTTAATTCCATACCACAAAGATTTATACCAAGGATAACTCACCACACCAGTCCTGGCTACCCCAACCCCAAGCACAGCTCTTCCATTAGAGGTTTCTAAAACCTCTGGTATTATTTTTACTGTTTCTTTTTTATTACCTCGCATATATGCAACCTCTATTTCTTTGTTTTTGTGCTCATTAGTGTATGTATTTAAAAACTCAATATTTTTTATTTCTTTGCCGTCAATACTTAAAAGCGAATCTCCAACCGCTATTCCAACTTCAGCTGCCGGCGACTGGCTGTTTACCGAAAGAACTTGAATTTTTTCATTTCTAATATTGTTTACTTCTTTTTCTGTTTCGGCATCCAAAACCGAAGGAATTCCAAAAGCAAAACCTGCCGACAAAAGCACGGCACACAACACCACATTCATAACCACTCCAGCCCCTAACATAACCGCTCTTTGCCAAATTTTTTTAGCACCAAAACTGTCTTCTTCTGCTAGATCATTTTCATTTTCTCCCTTAATGCGCACAAAACCACCAATTGGAATTAAATTTATTGAATAAACTGTATTTTCTGCATTTTCTGCTTCAAACTTTTTACCCACCCAACGACGTTTTCCATTTTCATCCTTGTATGTACCCAACACCCTTGGCGGATAGCCAAAACCAAATTCATACACCTTGGCTTTAAAAATTTTGGCTGTCACAAAATGTCCCAGCTCGTGTGCCAGGACCAAAAAACCCAAAATTAATATAAAAACTGCTATTGTTATAACTGTAAACATAATTTTTTAAAGTTTAATTTCATTTTCTTTTTTCTCTCCAAGTTCATCTATTTTTTTGGCATATTCTCTGGTCATTTCGTCTAACTTTTCTAATAATGAATATTTTTCATCTTCAGAAATTTCTTTTTCTTTTTCAGCTTTATTAATTTCTTCTTTAACCTTATCACGCACACTTCTTAAAGAAACTTTGCTGTTTTCTACTTTTTCTTGCAACATTTTTAAAATCTTTTGTCTGGTTTCATCTGTCATGGCTGGCATACTTAACCTTAACTGGCCACCCTCGTTAGTTACAGACAAACCCATTTCCTCTCCCTGTATGGCCTTTTCAATTTCTTTTAAATTATTTTTATCCCAGGCTTCCACAATTAGCTGTCTTGGTTCTGGGATAGAAATATTTGCCAACTGATTAATTGGCATCTTAGAACCATACACATCTACTTTTATATTTTCTACCAATGCAGGTGTGGCTCTATTGGTACGCACACTACCCATGTCTACTTCGGCATGTTCAACAATATTTTCAAAATCTTGTTTTTTGTCTTCTAAATTCATAATTTTTATTCTGCTTTTACGCGGGTAACCCCAGCGTAAATTAAATTATAATTTAAATAATCTACCACTAAATTACCAACGTGATATTTAGTGGGCAACTGCTGACTTAACCAAGTTTTACCGCCATCAAAACTTCTATATAAAATATTTCCTGTTACATAATACAGTTGATTGTTGTTTTTTGGATTAGTAGAAATTGCATTTATATAAACTGAATTGGGCGGAGTTAATAAATCTATAACTTGCCATATATTGCCACCGTCGGAACTTTTCAATAAACCATATTCAGAAGCATATATCAAACCGTCCTCTTGGCTTTGATCTAAAATTAAATCTCTATATTCTTCTCTACCTCTTTGTTCACGCCTTTTTTTTCTGTCCTCTTCATTATAATAATTAGCTATTAAATTATTCCAGCTGGCCCCACCATCTATGCTTTTATAAATTCCTTCTTTTTTAGTTGCTACATAAACTATTAAAGGGTTGTTTTTATTAACCAATATTTTTTTTACTTCAGCTTTTTCAAAACTGCCCATTTTTTGCCATGATTCCCCTCCGTCTAAGGTTTTATAAATTTCTCCTTCAGAAGTACCTAAATAAACCTTAAGCGAATCACTAGGATCAACCTCTACTGCATTAACTAATGCATCTTCACGTGTTTCAAAATAAACACTCTGCCACTTTTCGCCCAAATTAGTTGTTTTATAAACTCTTTGCCCTAAAGACACATACACAATTCCTGTTCTTTTAGGATCAATGGCCATATCATATACATAACCGCTACTTAAAATTTTTGTCCAACTATTTGCCTGGTTAGAAGAAAACCATACCCCATTTCTGGTGCCTAAAAAAATATTATTATGATCTACTGGATCAATAATTATTTTTCTAGCCTGAACTTCATCTATTTTTTTATCATCTTCTCCTTCAATTTTATTAACCGGCAACCAACTACCACCAAAATCTTCACTTTTTAATACTCCAGATACATCTGTTTTGTCTTTATTAAAAGTTAAAACACTACATCCGCTTAAAAACAATGGCGCCAGCAAAAAAGTTAAAATTAATAATTTTTTTTTCATATTTTTATAAATTGATTAAAAAATTTTCCAAAACCAACTTAGGGTTTGCATTGTTTTGCAAATCCTGCCTGCTATCTATAATGTTTTTTTGCATAGCATACAATTCTTCCAAAGAATATTTTAAAGCAACTTTTTTTAAATTTTCTTCTCCAGCTGTATTAATTATATTAACATTTTGACCCATTTTAAACAACATCAAATCTCTGGCCAGCGTTAACCAAAAATTAAGCAAAGATTTTGCCTTCTCAAGCTTAATTTGATTTACTTTATCAGCCGAAAACATTTTCTGACAAAAATCAAATCGCTGGAAAAAACTGGCTGAACTTAAATTTACAAAAACCTTTAATTGAGCTAAATAAGTCTGCCACATCTGCGGTGTAGAAAAAAAATCTATGGCTCTACCAGGCGCACCTTGCGATAAATTAGCAATATCGCGCGCCATATTTCTTTGAGCACCTTTTTCTATTAAATAATTATAAATTGATTCTTTCTCTACTGGCAAAAATTTAATTTTTTGTGTTCTAGACAAAATAGTTGAAGGGAGCTGACTTGTTTTCTCTGCTAATAGAATTATTATAGTTTTAGGTCTGGGTTCTTCCAGACTTTTTAACAAGGCATTGGATGCCTCTAAACTTAATGAATCGGCTTCTTCTATAATTACCACTTTATAATTTTTAAAAAAAGCATGGCCAGATAGCTTTTTTTGCAACTCCCTAATCTGTTCTATGGTTATGTTTTGTTTATCTTCTACACGCTTTAATAAATGATAATCTGCATGCACCCCCTTACTAAACTGGCGACAAGCTTCACATTTTAGACATGGCAAATTTTGCTTGTTATTACCATCTCCAGCACACAAAATTAACTGAGCCAAACGTTTAGCAAACAAACGTTTACCCAACTTGCTTGCACCATAAAAAAAATATGCATGCTCAATTTTATCCGCCTCTAAAGCCGCTTCAAAAAAATTTTTTATATTACTATGTCCAATTAAATCCCAATTATATTTCATTTAAAAAATTTATTTTTAGTTAAAAACCCTGCCTGCGCACCTCTTTGGCTTAATACACTTGCCGAATTTTTGGCTGCTAATCTTAAAGCTTTTTGTATATCTCCGCTCATTGTCAAAGCCCAACAAAAGGTAGAACCAAAAGCATCACCAGCTCCAGTAGTATCTTTAACTTTAACTTTATAAGCCTTTTGGCTGTAAATTTTGTTATCCTTAAAAGCATATGCCCCTTCACTGCCATTGGTTATAACCAAACACCCATTTATTTCTTGACCGATTTTTTTTAACAAAAACTTTACATCATTATATTTTTTTTCATTTTCTTCTTTGTCTACCATAGTTAAACTTAACTCTATTGCCTCGTCTTTATTTAAAACCAAATAATCTGCATTTTTTATATATTTTTTTAAATATTCAAAACCCATTTTTAACTGATTTTTCCCGGGATTCCAGCCCAAAAGCATTTTACTGCTCAGCTGTTTAGTTTTTACAAATTCATCTAAATTTTTCTTTTGTCCTTTCTCTGGTAAAGAGCTTAAATAAACCAAATTAAATTTTTTCTTTGCAATTTTATGACTCTCTATCTTTATATCTTTAGTTGCCCCATCATAACTAAAAAGAGTATGTTCATTGCCAAAATTACTAAAAACAATAATCGCAGACATGGCACTGTTTTTTGCTGAAAAAATCAAAAAATCTTTTTTAACTTTTCTTTTTTCCAAATTTTTTAACAAAACCTCACCCACAGAATCTTTACCCAAGCCAGTTAATATTGAAGCTTCGCATCCCAAAGCAGAAAAATTAACTGCTGTATTGGCTGCACCCCCACCAAAAGTCATTTCCGCGACTTCAGAATCCAACTTGGCTCCCAACTCTATATTCACAATTTTTTGTCTGGTTAAATCTTTTGCATTCTGGCTTAATTCTCCACCACTGGTTTCAAAAGTAAAATCTGCTACTGTACTGCCAATGCTTAACGTTTTTATTTTTTTATTCTCTACCATAAAAAATTAAATTATTTTTTTAAATTAAACTTTAAGTTTAAAATTTTCCCACTACTAAATAATCTAGCAGCCACATAAACAAATATTACAAAAATTACAAACTGATAAACAATTCCTGCAACAACTGCCGTATAATTATTTAAAATTAAAAAATTACCAGCCATAAAAGGATGAGAAAATGGGATTAAGTAGATTATGTATTTAATTACAGGATTAATTGTATTTATATCTAAAAGTATAGTTAATAAATACGGCACCAAAACCATAATCATTAAAGGTGTTATAACAGCCTGAATACCTTTTACGTTTTCTACCATTGAACCCAAAATAATAGCTATGGCCAATGCCACTAAAATACCCATAAATAAACTTAAACCCAACATTATATAATCTACACTAGAAAGCACTATGCCCAGCTCTTCAAAAACCTGAGAGCCAGCAGTAGTATTACTAAAAAAACTCTGTCCCCCCATTAAACCTTGCATATAATATCCAAAACCAACCATATAAAAAGCTGCAAATAAAAATGCAACAATAGCTGCGCCAACCAGCTTGGCTAAGACAATAGACTTCCTACTAACTGGTGAAGAAAGCAAAATTTCAAAAGTCTTGTTCTCTTTTTCCGTGGCCACAGCCGTTGCCACCATTTGAGCCGCAATTACAATCACAATAAATAATATTATAGGCACAAAAGTTGTCTGCTTACTAATAAAACCAATAACTGCCTCATAGGCTCCTTTGGCGCTCTTTTCTCCCACCATTACCACATCTTCGCTCATAATTGGTTTATTGACCTCTGCCAAACTCAACTGGCTACCTGTCTTTTCAAACCATTTGTTTGCATAATAATTATTCATTACCTGAACGGCCTGCCCTATTTTTGAACCCTGCATGGTTGCCACCACACCAAAGCCAGAAATTCTACGATAAATTTCTATTTTTTGTTGTTTTTGATTTTCTATAGCTGAAAAATTTTTAGGTAAAAAAATTACACTATCCACACCAGACTCTTTGGCTTGAGACAAAACTACATCTTTTTTTACATTATCAAAAACTTTTAACTCAAAACCAGCCTGTTTTAGTTGGTCTTTTAATTGATAATTAATTTGGTAACCAGAACTAACAAGCCACAATTCCTGTGGTTGACTAATTTTTTCAGTCTCTTGACTTAAAGCTTGACCAATAAAAGAAAAAATAACCACCATAGCCACAAGCGGCAAAATTAACTGCGGAGTTAATAACTCTTTTATTTCTTTTTTAAGTAAAACTAAAAATTTCTTCATGACTTTAATCTAAATTATTTTTTTTGGTTGTTTTTAAAAAAACCTCTTCTAAATTATTAGCTGAATATTTTTCTTTTAACTCATGGGGTTCACCCATAGTTGTTATTTTGCCTTTATCAATAATAGCCACCCTTTCTGACAAAAATTCAATCTCTAACATATTATGACTAGAAAGCAAAACAGCCATACCTTCTTGAGCTAAGTTTTTAATTATTTTTCTAATTTCAAAAGCATTAACTACATCTAAACCAGAAGTTGGCTCATCTAAAATTGCCAACTTAGGTCTGTTCATTACCGTTCGCGCTAACAATAATTTTCTAGTCATTCCCTTACTATATGTTTTTACCTTTTGTTTTAGGCGCTCGCCCAAACCACTAATTTCACGGCCAAACTCTACAAAATTTTTTTGCTCTTCACTCTTATCACTTTGCAAAGCAGCCATAAATTTTAAATAATCAAGACCACTTAAATTTTTATAAGCCCCAGCTTCTTCTGGTAAATAACTAATTTTTTGTCTAGCTTCTATAGAATTTTCACTCACCTTAGATCCAAAAACTTCTACCTGACCACTGTCTTTATTTAAAATACCAGCTACTATTTTTAGAGTTGTAGACTTGCCGGCACCATTTGGCCCAACCAAAGCAAAAACTTCTTTTGCTAAAACCTCAAAACTAACATCTTGCACAGCTTTGATGTTTTTATAACTCTTGCATAAATTTTTCACAATTAATGCTTTATTCACCTCGTTCATTGTTCTATTTTTAATAATTACTCATTAATTTTAACTTAAAAAGCTTAAAAAAGCAAAAACAAAAACCCGCCTTTTGGACGGATTTTTGCTCTATATTAAATATATTAGCTATTCAAACTTAACAGGAATTTCTAAAGCATTATCATTTTCTGGCAAACCAGATGGATTTGCTTTTTGTAAAATTAATGTACCCCTATCACTTACCTCTGTATCAGGTGCGTCAAAAGTTAAACTAACTTGAAAATCTACAAAATCTTCTGTCATCCAATCGCCCTGGGCTTGTGCTTGTGATTGAGTGATAATTTTACCATCCCAATCTGTTAAAACCACCGGGAACTCACCCTCAAAAAACCAGCTCCCTTTTGCTTTTCCTGTCACACTTAATGGGCTTTCAACACTTGCATTAGCTGTTGGATTTTGTAATTGAATTAAATCACTCACCTCATTTACATTACCAATATATTCTGTAAAAACTTCGCCACTTGGAGTTTCGCACTTTCTTGGATAACTCTCTAAAATTGTATAACCAGCTTCTAAACACTCTTCAAAATTAGTAACTTCATCTCCTGCACCATTTTCTTGGCCACCATTCATTTGCATAGCTAAATTCTGAAAAGAATTTAACATACCCTGTAATAAATTGGCATAACCTCTCTGCTTAGCATCTAAAACAGTAAAACCAATATCAAAAGCTTGGCCAGGTACTGCTTCTAAAACATAGTGTGTATAAGTGCCTAAATTTTGCACTCTAAAGGTATAGGCTTCCAGCTGGCCTTGGCCTACAGATTGAACTGGAGCAACAACTTCTCCACCAGCAGAAACAGTACTTTGAGCACGCTCATTAGCAAATTCTTCTAAAGTTTGAGCTTCCTCTAAATCATATTTAATAACAGTTAATCTCACCCCATCTGTTAATTCTGTTCCTTGCTCCTGATCTGGACCAGTTAACATAAATTCTACACCCGGACGGTTAGGAATTAAGCTTACATTCATTTGGTCTGGATGTGCTACAGCAAAACCCAGGTCTGTATTTTCATACATACTCCAACCTTCTGGTAAATTTAAATCTTGCTCTTCAGCCTCAAGATTACAAGTATATGCGCACACCTGAGCGCAAACTGCTGCATCTGGTGCACACGGAGAACCACATTCATTAAACTGCCCCCCTCTTTGTTCACAATCTTTTTTATAATCCTCTACTGCCAGTTCATCGTTTTTTTCATAAACAATTTTGTTTTCAAACTCTTCTTTTACGGTTATTTTATCTTGCTTTTGCTCTGAATCTTCTGGTGAATCTTCTTGCATGGTTAGCAATAAATAAACACCAACCCCAATTAAAATAAGCAAAATAACCAAAACTAGAATAAAAAATTTATTTTTCATATACATTTGTTTAATTATCTTTCCTACAGTTTAACATATGCACTTTAAGTGTCAAAGAGATGATTTTATAAAAATAAAATCAAAAAAAATAACTAAAAAACAGACAACAAAGAATTATTAATTATCAATGGAGCCACAAACCAATAATAAATAAAAACAATCAGCAACCAATAGAAAGAAAACAAAGGGCAAATTAAACCTTTATAATTATACCTGTGTCTAGAATAATTCCACAAATACTTACCTTTTATCTTTAAATAAAAATAACCGGGTAACAAAAATTGATTAGTAATGTCAAACCAAAAACCGCTCTGTTTTTAAGAGCGGTTCTTGGAACTATATGTAAAGATGTTAAAAATATGTGGGAGTTTGGACTATTTTTTGATAATTATTTAAATTGTGGATAATTTTTTGACATTTTAAATAAAAACGTGTATATTAATAATGTCTTTCGGTTTTGTCATAAAACCGTTAGGGTATTACATCCAAGAGCCATCCTCCTTGCGGAGGATGGTTTTTATTTTTGTTCCCTATATTTTAAGTTTTTACCCCAAATTTCAGATATTTTTAAAACATCAGCGTATCCATTACCACCAGTTCTAAGCTCTTCGGAAATGTTATTCTGCGAAGAAAAAATAAAAACTTTTTTACCATTATTTTTTAAGTAACTTATCAAAGGTAAGAAATCAGAATCACCAGTAAAAAATACAGCTATTTGATATTTATCTAAATGGTGTACAGCATCCAACGTAAGCCAGACATCCATATCTCCTTTTTCTTTTATACTTTCTCCATACTCATCGGTTGTATTTATTCTCTTGAGTTCTTTTTTTCTTACTTCAAACCCTAAACCTTTATTAAGAAAAGTAAAAAACTTATGTTTACCATCTAAACTATAATCTCGCGTTCCTTCTGCAGGATAAGCTGTATAATAAAAAACTTTTATTATAGAGGAATTAAAATTTTCTTTTATAAAATTTAAAGTTTTTTTATAATCTAAAAACCGCCCTTTAGCTTTTTGTGCTTCCCATAAATTTGATGCGTCAATAAAAACATAAATAACATTATTTGATTTTGTTAAATTTTTATTGAATTTTTCAAAACATTTTTTCATATTTTTTATGATGTATATAAATAATATAGCATAAATAACAATTTCAATAAAATTTCTCAAACCAAAAACCGCTCTGTTTTTAAGAACGGTTCCTGGAACTATATGTAATGACTAAATAGTGTAGATTTAGTCCTATTGGGTGTACTTTGCGGGACTAGGATTCGAACCTAGGTTGCCTGGACCAGAACCAGGAGTCCTGCC
>CAYNPV010000014.1:9442-15007 GCA_964399185.1 uncultured Gammaproteobacteria bacterium | reverse complement strand
TTCTTAATAATTTTATCTACAATTCCATATTTCTTAGCTTCTTCTGCGCTCATAAAATAGTCTCGGTCTGAATCTTTTTCTATTTTTTGCATACTTTGGCCAGTGTGTTGAGCTAAAATTTTATTTAACCTATCTTTAACTTTTAAAATGTGTTCGGCACGAATTTTAATGTCAGTGGCCTGACCTTCTGCCCCACCCATAACTTGATGAATCATAACTTCTGAGTTGGGTAAAATATATCTTTTGCCTTTTGTGCCAGAAGCTAATAAAGTTGCCCCCATAGAAGCAGCCACGCCAACACAAATAGTTGAAACATCACACTTAACATATTGCATGGTGTCGTAAATTGCCAGCCCGGCTGTTACAGATCCCCCTGGTGAATTAACATAAAGTTTAATATCTTTTTTGTCATCTTGAGATTCTAAAAACAAAAGCTGAGCAATAATAGTGTTAGCCACCAAATCATTAACAGGTGTGCCTAAAAAAATTATTCTTTCTTTTAAAAGTCTAGAATAAATATCATAAGCTCTTTCGCCAAAATTAGATTTTTCTACTACAGTTGGTATTAAATTAATATTTTTTGTGTCATGATTTAAATCATTATTTAAATCATTACATGAATTAATATTTGAATACATATTTTTTAATTAATTTTAATTAAATATATCATTTAGCAACTCTAGAGTCAAAAATATGTTTTATCTTGATTGAATGCTTTAATGTTTAAGCGTTTTAATTTTTAAAGGGTTAAGTTTTGATATGGTTTAATATGGTTGATTATTTACTCTTGGCTTTTTGTTTAGGTCTTAAGATGTTTTATCTTGGTTTTCTACTTTCCATCCCTTTTCACCTTTAGCCACTCTGCCTTTAATTTTAAAACCTGCAGCTTTACGGTGTCCACCTCCACCATACTTGGCTGCCATTTCCGCCACGTCTACATCTTCTCTGGTGGTGCGGTAGCTTCCTTTAACATAACCATCTCCACTGTCTTTTAAAACCAGGGTGGCTTTAACATCATTAAGGCTGTTTAGATAAGCATCCAAAAACAGGGGTTGGTCGGGGTCTAGTCCCAAGTCTTCATAATCTTCAACAAAAAGTGCGGTAGTGGCAAGAGATTCTTGCTGGTTTAATTTTAGTCTGGCCAAAGCTTTCCCTATGACCTTTAAGGTTCGCATGGAAGGCTCGCTATAAACCTTATTTAATACGGTTTGAGGCTTGGCTCCTTTTTGTATTAAATCGGAAAAAGCTTCTGTTGTGTGCTGGCTGGTATTAGAATGATAGAGAAAATTTGTGTCCCCTGCTATTCCTGAAAGCAAGCATTGGGCAACTTTTGGATTAATTGCATATTTAATAAAATCAAAATAGTTATATAAAATTTCGGCAGTGGAAGAACTTTGATTATCTATTAGATTTATTTGCGCAAAACTGGGATTACTTAAATGGTGGTCGATATTGATGGTTAGAGCTTGTTTTTGATTAATAAATTCTTCTTCCAAACCCCCTCTTTTGAAATCACCACAATCTAAAAAAATAATATTTTTAACAGGCAAATTTTTAATATTAAAAAAATCATTTTCGATTAAATTATAAAAAGGTAAATAAGAAAATTCTGGCGGTAGTTTGTCGTTAACAAACATAATTACCTCTTTGTTTTTTTGTTTTAGGAAATAATAAAGTGCCAATGTAGAACCTGTTGCGTCTATGTCGGGACGAATATGTGTAACCAACAAAAAAAGCCCCTCTTGATTAAAGGCATAAGTAAGTTGATTAAATTTTGCTTCTAAATCCGGCATAAGTAAAAAATTTTAACAATATTTTGCCGGCCAGTCAAGCTAGAGATTGTTAATTACATTTTTTAAGTTTTGTCCATATTCTTGACTTTCATCTAATTTAAACTCCAACCTGGGCACCTTGGGCAGAGTTTTACTTTTTGCAATAGCTTTTTTAATTTCGGGCTTCTGACGGTTTATTTGCTTGATGACATCCTGAGCAAAATCAAAAGGCAAAACAGAGAGATAGATTTGCGCAAAAGAGCAATTATCGTCTAATTTTAATTGGGTTAAACTAATTAAGGCCTCTGTGTCAGAAGCAAATTGATTGTGCAAAAAATTATTTAAAATTTGTTCTAATTTAATTTTTTTCTTTTTTAGGTTCATAAAAATAAAGTATTAAAATTTTGAGTGGTTTTTTCTTGAACTGTTTGAATGTCTATTTGTTTAATTTGTGCCACTTTTTCAGCCACCAATTCTACATATTCGGGCAAACATAACTGGCCACGATGAGGGTCTGGGGCCAAAAAGGGTGCATCTGTTTCTACTAAAATTTTTTCTAAAGGCAATTCTTTAACAACTTCTCTAAGCTCGTTGAGCGCCTTGTTTTTAAAAGTGATTAAACCGGTAAAACCAATGAAAAAACCTAATTCAACAAACTTTTTTGCAATGTCTGAGTTAGCACTAAAACAATGTATAACCCCGTGGTTAAAGTTTTGCTCTCGCAAAATTTCTAACATATCTAAATAGGCGTCTTGTGAATCTTGCTGGCTACCACGGGCGTGCAAAACAACTGGCAGTTTATTTTCTTTGGCAAAATTAAGTTGCTCAATAAAACCTTTTTTTTGTGTTTCTTTTGCCTCTGTTGTGCGAGAATAGTCTAAACCAATTTCGCCTATGGCTTTAACTTTATCATTAATTAGAAGCTGAAATTGATCTTGATTGAAACCTTCTTCAACATAATCATCTGGATGCACGCCAACAGAAGCATAAACATTTTCATTAACATATTCTTCGGCAATTTCTGTTGCTCTTCTGGATGTGGCAAAATCGTTGCCAATAATAAATAGACCTATCCTTTTTTCTAGACAGGTCTGTATATGTTTATGATAATCTGAATCAAATTCTGGATGATTAAGATGACAATGTGAATCGTAGAGTTGCATTAAAAATTAAAATTTAATTATTTCTTTAGCCTGTTCAAAAATCTGTGGCAAAATTGGTAAAAGCCACGTGCCCACCCCAAATAGCCATTCAGCAATTTTAGAGGCCTCTAGGGTGCCAATGAGTGAATCTACAAAAGGAAATTTTACTAAAAAAACCAGGGCTACACCTAAAACTACCACACCTTCGGCTAAACCCAAAATTAAACCTGCCAAACGGTTTATAAAACTCATAAACGGTAAAATTTTGACCAAATTAAAAACCTTATTAATTATCCAAAAAATTAAGGCCACCAAACGGCTAGCAACAATAAAAAGCAAAGTAAAAGCAATTATTCTTAACCAGTTTTCAGAAGGGCCAATAAGACCACCCAGCCAATTGGCAATTGGCTGAAAATAATTTGCAGCCACAACAACGCCTACAACTGCTCCGGCTAGGGAGCCAAGTGTTCTGATAAGACCAAAAAAGAAGCCACCAAAAGCAAAGAAGAAAAGAATAATAAGAAGAATAAAATCTAAAAGTGTAAGAGTCATAGATTAGAAATATTTAATTTTAAGAAATTCTTGGGAAAAGTGGTTTGCCTTTTTTGATTTGTTCAAGGCTAAACTGTTCAATAATTTTAACTGAAATACTAGGCATAACTGGTTTTAAACAATGGGCTACATTTAAAATTGTTTGGGCAACTGGGTGCAAAATTTCCTTAATTTCTTTTTTATCTTCCATTTTCCAAGGTTTAGTGTTTGTTATTTTTTCATCACAAGATCGTAGCTCTGCCCACAAAACCTGCAGGGCTTCATTGAATTTATAATCTTCTATTTTTTGAACAAACTTTTTAACCATAGCTGAATCTGATTTAAACTCTAAATTTGTTTCAATTTTATTTTTCTCTAACAAATTAGAAACTCTGGCGACTAAATTACCCAAGCCATTAGCCAAATCTGCATTATATTTTTCTCTGAATCTTTCTACTTGAATGTCAGCCTCATAACCAAAAGCAAACTGCGAAAGAAGCAAATATCGCAAAGGGCCGGCTCCATATTTTTCTACTAATTCCGAGGGGTCTATGGCATTGCCCAAAGATTTGCTCATTTTTTGTCCATTAACTGTAAAAAATCCATGGATATACATTTTTTTAGGCAATTCTAAATCTAAGGCCAAAAGCATGGCTGGCCAATAGATTGTATGAAATTTTAAAATATCTTGGGCCATCAACTGCATGTCTGCCGGCCACCAATTTTGATAAGAATTATCATCTGGGTAACCAATAGCTGTTAAATAGTTAGAAAGCGCATCTACCCAAACGTATGATTTTTGGCTACTGTCAAAAGGCAATTCTATACCCCACTTAACACTCTCTCTGGAAATAGAAAAATCATCTACAAACTCAAGCATAGACAAGGCCTCATTCTTGCGACTATCTGGTAAAATTAAAAATTCATTATTTTTAATTTTTTCTTTGATTGTTTTTTTATAGTCGCTAAGACGGAAAAAATAGTTTTTTTCACTTAATTTTTCTAAAGGTTGATTATGGTGTGGGCATTTATTGTCCACCAATTCTTTTTCTGTTAAAAATTTTTCACAGCCGGTGCAATATAGCCCCTCGTAAGTATCAGCATAGATAACTGAGTTGCCTTGAGGTGTTTTAGCTTGGTGCAACTTCTCAAAGATTTGTTTAACTCTGTCTTTGTGTTCGTTAGAGGTAGTGCGGATAAACTTGTTGTGAGAAACATTTAAAGCTTGCCAGTTTTGTTTAAACATAGCAGAAATTTGGTCACAAAATTCCTGAGGAGTTTTGCCCTGTTTCTCGGCAGATTCTGCCACCTTGGTTCCATGCTCATCTGTGCCTGTTAAAAAAAAGACCTGTTTTTCGCCAAGTTTATGGCGCATATATCTGGCCATTACATCAGCCACCAGGGTGCTATAAGCATGGCCCAGGTGTGGCTTGTCGTTGACATAATAAATTGGAGTGGTAATATAATATTTATTCATATAAAAAGTTCATTTAAAAATATCAGGAAAATTTCAATAAAAAATAAAGATTGTAAACTAGGAGGTGAACAATGTGCTCTTCTTCATGTAAGAAAAAGAGGGGTTTTGTCAGTCAAGAAATTATAACAGACAAAATCAAATACACTTTTATTTTTCAGGATTCTTTTTTTGTTTTAGAAAACAATGAGATGGCAAAAAAGTTAGCAATAAAATTATTGTTAATCTTGACAGAAGATTGTTTGCATGAAATTAAAAAAGCAGTCAGAGACAGTAAGTACACAATAATACTTGATCTTCCCGAACCTCTGTGTACAGCTTTCATTCGATGTACTTTCATTCGATGTATTAGTAAATGTATAAATAAAAATAATACCCATTCAATAACCTTCTCTGTTGAGCTTTTTTATTCATCAGCAGAAATACTTGAATTGGACTGCTTTGATTTAAAGAACTAGAAAAACAAACTCCCCTTTCGGTTTTTCATTTGGAAACTCTGCTTGGAGTTTTTTTAAAACCTGAGCCGGATTTCCTCGGTATGTGCTCTCGAATTTTTTTGTTAATTCCCTGCAGAGACAAATCTGTAGGGATTTTTTATTTTCTTTTTCTAATTGAATTAATTGATCCAGTGTTTTAATTGTTCTGT
>CAYNPV010000014.1:0-9342 GCA_964399185.1 uncultured Gammaproteobacteria bacterium | reverse complement strand
TTTTTATTTTCTTTTTCTAATTGAATTAATTGATCCAGTGTTTTAATTGTTCTGTGCGGAGACTCATAAAAAGCAGTGGTTAAAGAATTTTGAAAAACTTCTTGCAAAAATTTCTGTCTACCTTTTTTATGCGGAACAAAACCTTTAAAAATAAACTTGTCTGTTGGGAATCCACTTATTGAAAGGGCCGTAATCACAGCTGAAGGGCCAGGAATTGGAACTATTTCTGTGTCTGTTTTTTCTATAACTTGAGCAACCAGTTTGTTCCCGGGATCGCTAATGCCAGGGGTACCAGCATCGGTAATTAAGGCTACATTTTTTTCTTTAATTATATTTAAAATTTTTTCTGTTTGTTTATCGGTTGAGTGTTGATGATAGCTGAGAATTTTTTTATTTTCAATAGAATAATGGTGCAAAAGCTTGCGGCTGGTTTGGGTGTCTTCGGCTAAAATTACATCTACACTTTTTAAAACATCTAAGGCGCGCAAGGTGATATCTTTTAAATTTCCAATAGGGGTGGCAACGATAAAAAGCATAAAAATTTTATTTAACCTGCGTCTCTTTGTGGCGGTGCATATATAGATCGGAAAGGAAAACTCCAAGTGCGGCAGCAACTGGTACTGCTAAAAGTGCTCCAACAAATCCACCAATTTTAACCCCGATCATAACAGCCACAATTACAATAATTGGGTTTAATCCAACTGCTTTTTGCATAACAAGTGGTACCACCATATGGTTTTCTATTTGTTGAATAACAAAATACATTATACCAATAATAACAGCCTTCCAAATAGAATCAGACAGACCAACTAAAATTGCCGGAATAGAGGCCAACATTGGCCCGGCAAAAGGAATAACCTCTAAAACACCTGCAACTATGGCTAAAATTAATGCATATTTAATGCCAAACATAGTTAAACCTATCCAGGTCATTAAGCCAATAATTATACATAGCGACAACTGCCCCCTAAGCCACATGCCTAATTTTTTTTGCATGCGATCTATAAGCCCAGAAATATATGCCTTATTTTCTGGGGGAACAAAAAAATTAACTGTTTTTTTCAGCATATCTTCTTCTACTGTAATATAGAAAACAATAACCAAAACAACAAAGAAAGAAATAATTCCGCCAAAAACTCCAGTCACTGTAGAAAAAACACTTCTAGTGGTTTGGCCTAAGTTGGCACTTAAAGTTTCTAGTGCACTCGGAAAAGTACTTTGAATTTCACTGGTTGTTAATTTAGAAAAACTACCAGCTATTTTGCTATAGTAATTAGGTAAGTTTTGCGCCAGCTGTCCAATTTGCTCGGCTATTGGCGGAATAATTAAAACTACAGCCAAACTTAAAATACCAACCATAATAACATAGATGGCAATAATAGATACTGAGCGCGGAATGTGGCGCTTCTGTAACCAATCCACCCATGGATCAAAAGCAGCAGCCAAAACAATAGACATAAACAAAATGGCCACAATGTCTTTAATTATAATTAGCACATACAAGGCCATTAAAACTAAAATGACCCGAATGATAGATTTGTACGAAATGGTAACATTTTTTGTGTTTGGCATATATTTAAAAATCAAGAATTTTTTTTATTTTTGTTTGGTCTGTTTTGGGCCCAATGATTGATAAATTTAGTTTTGAATTTTTAATAATTTTTTGAGCCACTTGGTACACTTGTTTTAAATTAACATTTTCAATTGCCTTTATTTTTTGTTCAGCTGTTTTAATTTTTTTAGTCAACAGCCAATGTTTGGCATACCAATCTGCTACTGTACCAGAATCTTCCATAGCTAAAAACATTTTACCTTTTATGTATTCTTTGGCTCGCTTTAACTCTGAAACCCCCACTCCTTTGTGTTTAAGGCGAACAAACTCTTCTATTATAAGTTCTAATGCCTGATATAAACGACCGCTATCCACGCCAGAACGCACCATAAATGAACCGGTTTCCATATATGTATTAACATGTGAAGTTAAATAGTAACCTAAGCCATATCTTTCCCTAAGTTTAGTAAAAAGCCTGGAGCTCATATTACCACCTAAAATAATTGAAAGAAGCTTAAGGGCCTCATAGTCTGGATGACTATATGGCAAAGCTGGAAAACCAATGGCAAAATGTGTTTGATTGGTTTGTTTATCTTCACAAGTGAGCCTGCTTTTATTTTGCTTATTATTAAATTTTTCTGTTTTTAATTTTGTATCCCTTGCTTTGTGGCCAGAAAAATGTCTTGACACAAGTTTTGTTAAATCGTTGGCTTTTGTTTCCCCGGCTATCACAAGCAACATATTTTGTGGACTATAATATTTTTTTCTAAAATCTATTAAGTTTTGTCGGCTAATTCTTTTTACACTTTCTTTGCTCCCCCCCTCATCAAAAGCCAAGGAATTGCCTTTGAATATTATACTTTCTAAATCTATACTGGTTTTTATAGACGGACTATCTTCATACATATTTAACTCTTCTATGATTGTTTTTCTTTCACGCTCCATTTCTGTTTTATCTATTTTAGAATTAAAAACAATGTCAGACAAAAAGTCTAAAGCCTTATCAAGGTGTTTGGCATTAATTTTAATCCAGTATCCAGTATGATCTTTGCCCGTAAAAGCATTAAAATCTGCGCCTAGACCATCTATTTCTTTAGAAAGATTAAGCGAGTTTGGTCGACGCTTTGTTCCCTTAAAACACATATGCTCTAAAAAATGTGCTTTGCCTGCTGTAGATTCTTTTTCATGGCGAGAACCAGCTTTCACCAAAACCAAAACAGTAACAGCCTTGGTGCCTGTCATGGGTGCTTGAATAACTTTAAGTTGATTTTTTAAAGATGTTAATTTGGGCGTATGTGGCATGTGTCTTGTGTATTTTAATCTTGTAGCTGAGAGGCTAGATATTCGTCTAATTTATCGATAGAGATTCTTTCTTGTTGCATAGTATCGCGATTGCGCACTGTAACCTGATTGTCTTTCTGGGTATCAAAATCTATAGTAATACAAAATGGTGTACCAATTTCGTCTTGACGGCGATAGCGTTTGCCAATAGAGCCGGTTTCATCGTAATGACAATTCCATTTTTTAAGCAATTTATTATAAATTTGGCTGGCTTTTTCTTGCAAAGGTTCTTTTTTGCTTAAAGGTAAAACCGCAATTTTAATGGGGGCTAAAGCAAAAGGAAGTTTTAAAACAACTTCTTGCTCGTGTTTGCTATTCTCATCTCCACTGCGTGTATCAACTTCTGTGTAAGCTTCTAAAAGAACTGCTAAAAGAGAGCGGTCAACACCCAAAGATGGCTCTATAACGTGGGGAATAAATTTTTCTCCTGTGGCTGGATCGGTATAGGTCATATCTTCCCCACTATGGTTGGAGTGTTGGGTTAAATCATAGTTAGTGCGATAGGCTAAACCATAAAGCTCTTTGGTGCCAAAAGGATATTTGAATTCAAAATCTACTGTGCGCTTGGAATAATGGGCTAATTCATCTTTTTCTATTTCATGAATAACTAAATTTTCATCTTTAATACCCAAAAACTTGCACCAGTCTTTCATAAAATCTAACCACTCTTCAAATTTTTCTTGCCAATTTTCTTCACGGATAAAATACTCAACTTCCATTTGTTCAAATTCGCGAGTACGATAAATCCAATTTTCAGTAGTAATTTCGTTGCGGAAAGCTTTACCAATTTGCCCAATTCCAAAAGGAATTTTAGGGCGCATGCTATCTAAAACATTGTTAAAATTAACAAAAATTCCACCGGCTGTTTCTGGCCTTAAATATGCTGTATTGCCAGCATCTTCTACTGGTCCAACAAAGGTTTTAAACATTAAATTAAAATGACGGGTATCTGTTAATTCCCCACCACATTCTGGGCACTTAATATTTTCAATATCAATGGGTTTTTCTTTGTCATATTGCGGTTCTAATGAACTGGCCTCTAAAAGATGGTCTGCTCTAAAGCGTTTTTTACATTTTTTGCAATCAACTAAAGGGTCGGTAAAATTTTTAAGATGGCCAGATGCTTCCCAGACTTTGGAATTCATAAGAATTGAAGCATCTAAACCATACATATCTGAACGCTGTTGAACAAATTTTTTCCACCAAGCTTTTTTAATATTATTTTTTAATTCAACCCCAAGCGGGCCATAGTCGTAGGCACCAAAACCACCATAAATTGAAGAGGATTGAAAAATATATCCACGTCTTTTAGCTAGTGAAATTAATTTGTCCATTAAGTTATTATTTTCTGTTTTTTGTGCCATATTAGTCTTTTTGTTTAGTTGCTAGATTGCTTTAATTTTACTGTAAATTGGTTAAAAAAGCAAACGATAAACTTGCTTTTTTTTAACTTTTAATTAATAGATTTTAACAATAAGATGACTAAATTTAAATTAAGCACTAAAATTGTGAAATATAAATACAAAAAATGTACATTTTAATGTACATTTTTTGATTAGTATATAAATTAAATTGAATTTAATTGCCCGGGGCGGGAATCGCCCAGTCATCCGACTGGGCGTCGGGTCGAATGACCCGACGAACCCTTATATAAAAAAATTTGGTTAAAAATTTTGGCATTGGTGCCCGGGGCGGGAATCGAACCCGCACTCCCGAAGGAACAGGATTTTAAGTCCTGCGTGTCTACCAGTTCCACCACCCGGGCTTATGATTATAGTTGTAATTATACTAAATATTTATGATTAAATTAATGTTCTTAAAAATTCTTTTCCAAATCCAGATTTTAAATATTTTTCTTTTATTAAATTAATATAAAAAAGATTTTTTTGCAAATTTTATATAATAATTATAACTAAAGATTTTGCTTTTGTCACATAAAAACCCCTTTGCTGAAAACAAAGGGAGTTTTTAATATTTAATAAAATAAAATTTTTTTAGATCTCTAAATTGTCACACACACCATCACCATTATTATCTAAAAATCTAAAACCTCGACTATCAGATCCTTTCATCATTTGCCCGCGCATACCTTTATTCATAAATGGACCCTTTGGGACCCCTAATTCTTCCATAATTTTTTTAGATTCATCAACATTTCCATCGGCTCTTAGTTGCCAAGCTTCAACAAATTTCTCAAAATTTTCTTGGTCTATTTTTTCTGCGATGGGGCGATTGCCCAAAAGCTGAAGGCATGTACTATAATCTTTGTTTTGCATAGCTTCTTGCATAGACTGATGACGTTCAGCATCAAATTTTAAACCTTGCCTAAAATTGGAATGGTTTAAATCTGAAGTATTGGAACTGCCCTGAAAAGCAAAGCTAGTGTTTACTCCCACTGTCATTAAAAGACCAAGAACAAATAATGCTATTAATGTTTTTTTATTCATAAAAATTATTTTAATTTTTTTGCGTTTATAAACGATATTTTTTGACCTTTCACAATTACTACGCAATGATAATCCTTTTTATTTCAATAATGACTTAAAAATATTGCAAAAAACACGATTTAACAATAAAATTCATTAATTTAATCTTTGCTTTGAAATATTAATTTGATTCCTTTTTTTAAAAACCACAATAACCAACATAATAAGAAATTTTAAAAATAATTTTAAAATAACCTGTTTTTTAACATATTTCTCTGATTTGTAATTAGTATTGAAAAAGATTGACATTGATATATTTTTATGTTATACTTGTATTCAATATACTTAAAAAATACTCTAAAATCCAACTTAAAATAAATTTATAACAGTCTTGATTAATATTTTTGTCATTTTTCAGTGATCTAAATTTAAAACAAGAACCAAAAAAATATGACAAAAATAAAATCTAGTCCAACAAATTTTGAAAATTTGGGCATTAACAAAAAAATTATTGAAATTTTGCAACATTGGAATTTTAAAGAACCAACTCCAATCCAGCATATGTCAATTCCTGTTGCCATTGAAGGCAAGGATATTGTCGGCATTGCGCAAACAGGCACTGGAAAAACACTGGCTTTTGGCATTCCAATGATCCAACACTTAGCACAATCTGGTGATCGTGGTTTGGTGTTATTACCAACCCGAGAACTCGCACTTCAAATTAATGAAAGTCTGAAAGAAATAGCTTATAATTTTGGCTTAAAGACATCGGTCTTAGTGGGTGGAGAACCTAAAAGAGTTCAACTTAAATCTCTACGACAAAAACCCAACATCATTATTGCAACTCCAGGCCGACTAATTGATTACATCAAAACTAATACAGTTAGCCTTGAAAGAGTTAAAATTTTAGTACTTGACGAGGCTGATCTAATGTTTGATATTGGTTTTGCCCCGCAAATTTTTAAAATCTTAAAAACAATTCCCCCTAAAAGACAAACACTGCTTTTTTCTGCAACAATGCCTGCAAGCATAATGGAACTGGTTGCCAAACATATGCGTCTTCCTGTTAATATTGAGGTGGCACCCTCAGGAACTCCTGCCGAAAAAGTTGAACAGAAAATGATTGTGATAAAAAAAGAAAACAGAACGAACTTGATACAAAAAGCCCTCTCCTCTTTTAGTGGTTCTGTTTTAATTTTTTGTCGGACCAAGCATGGGGTAAAAAATTTAACCATAAAAATTAGAGAAATGGGACACAAAGTTGGAGAAATTCATTCTAACCGCTCTTTGAAACAACGCACTACTATTTTAAAAGCTTTTAAAACTGCTCAAATAAGGATTTTAGTAGCAACCGATATTGCAGCCCGTGGCATTGATGTTAAAAATATTGAATTGGTTTTAAATTATGATTTACCTGAAAATGCTCAAGATTATATACACAGAATCGGCCGAACTGGTCGCGCAGGAAACTTTGGAAAAGCTATAAGTTTTGTTTCGCCAAACGAGATACGCAAAGTTAAAAAAATTGAACAAATTATCAAAAAAACAATCCCATTATCTAGGCTGAATAATTTTCATCATTCTCTACCAAACTCTGGAAAAGAAAATGAAAGAAAAGAAAAAGAAAATTATTCTTTTAATAAAAGAGTTTTTAATTCTGATTCGCCAAAAAAAACAAGACACAATAATTGGAAGAAAAAGAAAAAGAAAAAAAGAAATTAATATACTGTATGGATTATAAAAAAACTAGAAATATTGCTATTATTGCCCATGTAGACCACGGGAAAACAACTCTGGTTGATGCGATGATGAACCAAACCGGAATGGTTAAGGAGGGCGTTAGTATGGATTCAAACGATTTAGAAAAAGAGCGAGGTATTACAATATATGCGAAAAATGCTTCTTTAATATACAAAGAAACAAAAATCAACATCGTTGACACACCCGGTCACGCAGACTTTGGTTCAGAGGTTGAACGAGTACTTCGTTCTATTGACTCTGTGCTTTTGGTGGTTGACGCCCAAGAAGGTCCGATGCCTCAAACCAGGTTTGTTTTAAAAAAATCATTGGAGCTAGGCTTAAAACCGATTGTTGTTATAAATAAAATCGATAAGCCCGCCGCCGATACAACTCGAGTATTTGATGATGTGTTTGAACTTTTTATGGAGCTTGACGCTGAAGATGAGCAACTTGATTTTGCGACTGTCTACACAATTGGAATAAAGGGTATTGCCAAAAAGAAACTTTCCGATGATTCAACTGATTTAACACCTTTGTTTGATACGATTTTAGAAAAAGTTGAACCTTCCGCAAATGATGTTAATTCCCCACTCAGACTTCAACCTTTTAACCTGGCTTATGATGATTACCTAGGGCGAATGGCTATTGGTAGAATTTATGAAGGTAAAATATCTAAAGGACAAAAAATATTCGTCAAAAATTTAAAAGAAGAAATTCGTACTGCCACAATTACAAAAATTTTTACATTTCAAGGTTTTAATCAAAAGAGTATTCAAACTGCTGGTGCAGGTGACTTAATAATGATTGCTGGAATTAATGATATTAATATTGGTGAAACAGTTTGTGAAAACCCTGAGCAAGAATTATTACCAACAATTTCTATTGACCAACCCACCGTTTCTGTTGATCTACTAATTAATAACTCTCCTTTTTCCGGAAAAGATGGGAAATTTGTTACAAACAGCAATTTAAATGAACGCTTACACAAAGAATTAGAAGTTAATGTTGGATTAAAAATTGATTTCTCAAATAAAGATCATTACCACCTTTCGGGACGCGGTGAAATGCATATTGCTATTTTACTGGAAAATATGCGCCGACAAGGATATGAGATGCAAGTTTCTCAACCAAAAGTCATTACAAAAGAAATTGATGGTTGTCTTTGTGAACCATTTGAAGAAGTTACGATTGATGTTTTTTCTGAATTTTCAGGTACAGTGATTGAAAAAATATCCAAGCGTGGAGGCGTTATGATAAATATTCATCAAAACGGAAATCAAGTGCGCTTGTTATTTGAAATGCCCACCAGGGGTCTTCTTGGTTATCGAGGAATTTTTATTGTGGATACAAAAGGGCAGGGAATTTTAGCTTCAAGGACGATTGGTTTTAAGCCGAGTATAGGTGAAATTAAAAAAAGAAGTGTTGGCTCAATGGTTTCAATGATAACAGGTAAAACTTCAGCATATTCTTTAGCTAATCTTCAAACTCGCGGGCAACTTTACATTGGACCAAATGTTGAAATTTATGAGGGCATGGTTATTGGAAATGTTTCTAAGGGGGAGGATATGACGGTCAATCCGATTAAGGGAAAAAACTTAACCAATATGCGCTCATCCGGAGCTGATGAAACAATAAATTTATATCCTCCTTTAATAATTTCCATAGAAGGCGGACTTGAAATAATGCAGGAAGATGAATATTTAGAAGTTACCCCTAAAAATATAAGGTTAAGAAAACAAATACTAAAAGAAACGGATAGACTCAGAAATAATAGAAAGAAATAAAAAGAACTTACAGTTTTATTTTTATCTGATTTGATTCTTCAACAAAGCCCAAAGTAAAAACCCTTAACAAAAAGTTAAGGGTTTTTACTGGGGCAGGGATGATCAGTTTACGCCTAAGACCAATGCGTCTGTGACGCAAAACCTTTTTCTTACAAACCAAAAATCCCGATTTTAAGCGGGATTTTTGGTTTGGAGCGGGTAGGGGGGATCTCACGTCGTCGCTGTCGCTCCTCCCCATAGGGGGATTCCTCCCCCTTTGGCGTTCGTCGCAAGCTCCTCACTGTCACCCCCTCAGTAGCAGTGGAGAACTCCCGTTCCCCAAACCCCTTCCAGTTCAATTCACCAAATTTAAACCCCCTTAAATCTAAACGATTTAAGGGGGTTTAAATCAGCGGGTAGGGGGAATCGAACCCCCGTCTCCACCATGGCAAGGTGATATAATAGCCACTATACCATACCCGCAGAAAATAAATTGTTCTTACGGACTTTAGGCCAGGTT
>CAYNPV010000013.1:0-16247 GCA_964399185.1 uncultured Gammaproteobacteria bacterium | reverse complement strand
AGCCTTATTGGGGGTTTTTATTTTAATTTTTTTCTTTAATTTGTTTTTAACTAATAAAAAAATTAAACAATATTTAGCAGGTAAAGCAGATTGGAAAAAATTCTTTTTATGCGCAGGTTTGGGGGTTCTTTCTTCAGGCCCAATTTATGCTTGGTATCCTTTTTTGGCTGAACTTAAAAAAAGTGGCTTTAAAAATAGTTTGGTGGCTATTTTTCTTTATAATCGGGCCATAAAGTTGCCCTTAATTTCTGTTTTACTTTCTTATTTTTGTTTAAAATTTGTTTTTCTGTTATTTTTCTTAATGCTGTTTTTTTCTTTTTTAAACGCTTTGTTAGTCGGCTTAATGTTTAACAAAAATTAAGTCTTTTTAATGTTTGTTTTTTTATCTTCTCAAAAAACTGTAATAATAAAACATATTTTAAGGCACAATTTTTCAATTAATTGCCTTTTGTTTTTTAAAAACAACAGTTTTTTAATCTTTTTTCTCATGTTATAATTAATTTAAATTATCCATTAAAAGCAATATGTCCAAGTATATTTTTTTGCTCTTAATTACTTTTTCAGAAGCAACAATTGGTGTTTTTGTTAAATTGGTTGGCAAAAATGTTCCGGTTTTTAGTTTAAATTTTTACAGAATTCTTTTTGCGCTGTTTTTGGTTACAATTGTTATGCCTTTTGTAGATAAAAATTTTTGGCGATTAGAAAGACACAACATTAAGCATGTTTTAGTTGTGGGTGCCTTAATTGCGGCACAAATTAGTATGTTTAATATTGCCATGACCTTGGCTCCTATTGCCAACGTGGTTATATTTTGGAGCGTGGCTCCCTTTTTTGTTTTTATTTTTTCGGCTTTTTTTCTTAAAGAAAAAGTGGTTAAAGAGCATATTTTAATTTTTTTAATTGCATTCGTGGGTTTATTTATAGCTAAACCTTTTTCCACTGGCTATGCCTTGGGCAATATTATTGCTCTTATTGATGGGGCGGTTTATGCTGGTTTAATAACATATCTGCGCTACAAAGAAAAAAGTGACAAAGCAAATTTGTTGTTTTGGTATATGTTAATGGCCTTGATTTATCTTTTGCCCGGAATTATTATTTTCGGTCCGGGCAAAATTATGGGAAGCATATATTATGATTCATTAGGTTTTAGTGTGCCTGTTTTGGTTTGGGTTGCATGTTTGGGTGTGGTATCTACCGGTATTGCCTATGTTTTTATTACTTTAGTTTTGGAGAAAATAAATGCTGCTATTTATTCTTTGGTGGACATTATAGTCTCTCCGGTTGTGGCTGGTATTTTTGGTTATATTATTTTTTACGAAGTACCTTCCAAAAATACCGCAATTGGTGCTGTTTTTCTGCTATTTTCTGGTTTTGTTTTAACAGCCTATATGCATGACCCAAACCAAAGTTTTATACATCAATTTATTAACCGACACCTGAAAGGAGAACCAACACCTGAAGAAAAAATAATAGATAAAAAAATTATTAAATAAAAACACCCGTCTCAGTCAAGACAGGTGTTTTCTTGTAATATATAAATTTTTTAATAAACCTCAATTTTTAAATACCTTACCCCAAATTCTTTGGCCATCTCCCGATTAGGCATCCAAATATCCACGCGCGAATTATACTTTTTGTTCATCCTGTCATCAACAGTAAACACTTTGTCACCAAACATTTCTGGTATTTTAATTTTTGTACCAAAGCGTAAAAAATTAGCTGCCACTAAACCATCATAAACCCATTTACCATTGGCTGTAATAAATGGAGTGCTATCGCACTGGTCAACATTAGAAGAATATGCAGTTATGGTTACCCAGCGAACAACCTTTGGTTTTTTATTTTTTAATAAATTTTCGTCCTGATTAAGACTGGCTTTTTCTTCTGCACTTGCGCTGTAAATAATTTGAGTTGGTCCTAAGCGCATAGAATTTTGTGGTGGCCTATCTTGCGCAATTGCAATATGAGGCAAACAAAATTCAATGGTTAAAATCAAGGTGCTTATAAGTAAAATTTTTTCTACTAAATCAATCTTTTTTTGTTTGAATTTCATATAATGAAATTCCTGTTCTTAAATCAAGTTCTTTTAATATTATTATTACAGATTGTGCTAATTTTAGGTCAAAACCATTAAAAGATACTTAAAATAAGTTAATTTAAAAGCCTACCAAATACGAGGTAGGCATAACTAAATTTATTTTAATTATAGCAAAATTAATAAATTTTGTCAATGGCAAATTAATGAATAAACCAGATTAAATAAAAATTTAGATAAGCATAGGCATTTTTAAATTATTTTTTAGAATGGTTTAGAATATATTTAATTCCTTATTTTATTAACATTGCGTCCCCAAAAGAATAAAAGCGGTATTTTTTTTCTATGGCTTTAGTGTAAATTTTTTTTAATTCATCTATTCCATTTAAGTTGGGTTTTTTTTCTTCTAAAAAGGCCGCCACCAAAAGCATCAAACTAGATTTTGGTAAATGAAAATTAGTGATCAAAGCATCAACGGCTTTAAAGTTATAACCTGGTTTAATGAAAATTTCTGTTTCTGTTTCAGCTTTATTAATTTTACCATTTTCATCTGTGGCCGCCTCTAGAGCACGCACACTTGTAGTGCCCACCGCCACCAGCCTTTTCCCTTTGGCCTTGGCCTGGTTAAGTTTTTTTGCGGTTTCTTTTTTTATACTAATTTTTTCTTTATGCAATTTATTGTTTTTTAAATTTTCTTCTTTTAAAGGATAAAAAGTTCCCAGCCCCACACTTAAATCAACAAACTCTGTTTGTATCCTTTTTGTTTTTAAATTATTAAAGACTCTCTTTGTAAAATGCAGACCAGCAGTAGGTGCGGCTGCAGAGCCAAAATTTTGCGCATAAATAGTTTGGTATTTTTTTCTAATCTGATTTGAGTCCTTAGTTTTTATATATGGGGGCAAGGGGGTAATTCCATGGCTTTCTAAAAAATTAAAAATATTTATTTCACTCACAAACTCAACCAACCACCTACCAGGACCCATTTTTTCTTTTAAAGTTGCCACTTTTTTTTCTGTTAAAAATAAAGATGCCCCAACTTTTATTTTGCCACCCACCAAACACTCCCAGCTGTTTTTTTTAATTTCTTTTATTAAGAGTAGCTCAATTTGTCCGTCTGTTTTCTTTTTTAATTTTAGACGTGCTGGAAAAACTCTGCTTTGATTAAAAACCAGCACGTCATCTTGTGTTAAAAAATTATCCAAATTATAAAAAAAATCATGTTTCAAGCTTTTTTTGTTGGCTTGGTAAACAAGTAAGCGCGAAGTATCTCTGGGGTTAGCAGGTGTTTGTGCAATTAGGTTTTTGTCTAGATTGTAGTTAAGTTTTTCTAAATTCATAAAAGAATATTAACACAAGTTTAGTAAAATAAAAAACCCCGCTTTTTTAGCGGGATTCGCTCAAGCTTGTTTACAGTTGTTGTCCGCTGTTTTCTTTCATTAAAACCCTTTTTTTCCAGTTTACCAAGCGAATTATATTTTTGGTTACATTATAAGGATTAGGCACTTGCTTAAAAATAAACTTTTGAGAAACTCCTGCTGTTTGCACGTGCACATTTCCGTAGTGGAAAAATGTTGGCAAAATTCCCTCTACTTCTGCCGTAACATCTTGAACTCTGTACAAGCGGAAAGCAGAAATTTCTCGGGCAAATAAGCCTTTTTGCTCTATGTTAACTATTCTTTCAGAAGTAATAACCCAAATGTCTAAGTAATAGTCAAGCCACCCCCTAAAAAAGAAAGTAAGAACCACTAAATAATAAAAACTACTAATTAAGCCTAAAATTACGTTGGCTGTGTAGCTTTCTTTTAGGTCTGTATAGTTGCTAATAAAAAAACCAAAGAGTAAAGGCAGGATCAACAGAACAAAGTATGTAAATAAAAGTTTAAATAAAATCCACCAATGTCTGCGCAAGACAAAAATAATTTCTTCGTCTTTTTCTTGTCCCGGAAACAAAGTTTTGTATGGCATATTTTTTAATTTAAAAACCAAAGCCAATTGCTGTGCCCCAGTTAATTTTGCTAATAAAATTAAAACTTAAAATAAATAAAACTATCAAAGCCAGTATGTATAAACCCATAGTTATAAAATTTGTTAAATTATTCATTCCAAAACGCCAGGCGTGGTATAGATTAAAAAATGTAAAAATTGCAAAAATAAAAATGGCCACTAAATATATTATCAGCACAAGAACTAAAGGTATTTCCATAAAATTTATTTAAATATTAAACTAATTTTCCTTGATCGCCAACAGGTTCTATCTCAAGATGGCGATAACCAGCCTCTGTAACAATGCGCCCCCGAGATGTTCTTGCCAAAAAACCCAATTGCATTAAAAAAGGCTCGTAAATATCTTCAATCGTACTCATCTCCTCTCCACTGGCAGCAGAAAGTGTATTTAAACCCACCGGACCACCATTAAATTTTTCTATAATTATTTTTAACAGTCTTCTGTCTATGTCGTCTAAACCAAATTCGTCAACTTCTAACAAGCCCAAAGCTTGTTTACAAACCTCAATATTAATTTTTCCATCAGCTTTAACTTCTGCAAAATCGCGCACACGCTTTAATAATCTGTTGGCTACTCTGGGTGTACGGCGACTGCGTTTAGCAATTTCTTCTCCAGCCTTGTCATCCATTTCACAGAATAAAATCTTGGCTGAACGTTCCACAATTTGTTGCATTTCATCTGTATTATAATAGTCAAAACGATAGGTAGAGCCAAAGCGATCACGAAGTGGAGAAGATAGGGAACTGAGTTTAGTGGTCGCACCGAGCAAAGTAAATTTTGGTAAATCCAAACGCAGTGTTCTGGCAGAAGGACCCTTACCAATTACAATATCCAATGCATAGTCTTCCATGGCCGGGTAGAGAACTTCTTCCACATTGCGGTTAAGGCGGTGAATTTCATCTATGAACAACACATCACCTTCTTCTAAGTTGCTTAAAATAGCAGCCAAATCACCCGTTCTTTCTATGGCTGGACCAGAAGTTACCCTGAGATTTGTTTGCATTTCCTTGGCAATAATATTTGCTAAGGTTGTTTTGCCCAAACCCGGAGAACCATAGAGCAAAGCATGCTCTAAGGCTTGCTTTCTTTTTTTAGCAGCTGCTAGAAAAATTTCTAAACTTTTTTTTATTTTTTCTTGACCAATAAAATCTTTTAGATTTTTGGGGCGCAGAGTAACATCTAGGGCAGAGTCGCCACCTTGCTCTTTATTATTAATAATTCTTTGTTCTTCCATAATTATATTTTATCAGTAAAATACCGCTAAGACAAATTAAAAACACCCTTTAAAGGTGTTAATTTAATTAAAATAAATCATCAAAAACCATTTTCCAGTATTCCTTGTCTTTATTGTTTTTTTCTATTTTTAATAAAAAATTTTTAGGTTTTAAAATTTTTATGCCTTTATAATTGCCCAAGTGCAACAAGTGCTCGTCGCTTGATATTATATAATCCACACTTGCTTCAATAGCTGTTTCTACAAATTTTTCATCTTCCTTGTCTTCAGGAATTATATCTAGTTTTTTGCTTGGATTAACAATTTCCAATTTTGCAATGAAGTTTTCTAAAAGTTCTCTGTCTTCTGTATTTTTAATTAGTCTGTCTATAATTAAACGATATTCTTTTACAATTTTGTCAGAAGCCACAGCCAAAATTTCATTATTTGTTATTTTAGCCATAATTTTTGCCCCCAAGCTAAAGTGATCGTCCATGGCATCAATTAAAACATTAGTGTCAATAACAATTTTTAGCATAAAAAATTATTTATTCCACAAAAAACAACCCTCAGCAACTTGGCTTTTTGAGTCGCCTTTTAAGTTAATTATTATTTGGTCACCATAGCTTATGGTGCCACTTTCCAGTTTGTTGCCATTAATACTATGGATTTCATTGCTTTTGTTTTTTAAACACTCATCAAGAGGGGTAAAATTTTTTTCTGCTCCTAAATTTTGAATTAAATCTTTGTTATTACTTACAAAAATATAGTCATCCCAATTTTTAATGCCAAAGAAAAAATTTTCCTGATTAAAATATTTTAAACCATCTTCTAATTCTTTAAATTCAATTTTTTCTGCATCAGCAACCAACTCTTCATAACTGCTTTTATCTGGCAAAAAAACCTTTTCTTTGCTCGGAAATTTATAGGCCAGAAGTTTGCTCCACAATTGAGTAAAATTTTCTGGGTTTTTAATACCTTTAAAACCAAGCATTGTTTTTTTGTTTTGCAATTTAAAGAAATCATTGTTGCTAATAGTTGTTTTGTTGCTGTCTAAAATTATTAGCACCTGATCATTTATACTATTTTTTATGTCATTTTTAATTTCTGCAAGCTGTGGGTTGTTCTTTTCTTCAGTTGGTAAAAATTGTTTCCAAAATAAATCTAGTTGGTTTTCCAAGCCCGGAGAAACCGCCACCCATAAATAATTATTGCCTAATGTTTTTTTAACTACTTCGTCTGTTGCAACTTTTTTGCCTTGTGAGTTTGTTTTTTCTTGTAAAAACTCAAAAGAAATATTATTGTCTTTGTTTAGCTTAAGCAACACAAAAAGGCCTTTCTCCTTTTTAAGCTTAATGTTATTTAAAATTAACTGATAGCCTAAATCTGGCTTGTTTTTAATTTGAGTTAAATAATTGTCTGATAAGTAAATATTTACAATATTTTCATTTAGAAAGAATTTATATTTTTTTTGTAATGCACCTTTTTTGGGAGTATGAAATATTAATCTTTGGCTTTTAGTAATTCCCAGCACCTGGCTTTTAATGTGTTGAACATAATATCCACGTGGCATTAATGTTTGTAGTTTGGGCACGTTTTTTGCCTTAGCCAGCCAAAATTTTTCTTTCTTTTCAGTTTCGCCAACTGCCAAAACATCTACCTCATTTAAAAAATAACTGTTAAAGGGCGTGGTTAGTTCTGCTTTTTTTAAAGCGCCAGTTAAGCGACTATAACCACGAAAATTATTTTGTTTAAATTTTTCTAAATTTTTATTTTTTAAATTAACCTCTAAAAAAAAATTAGTATCTGCTGGGGAATAAATCGCCAAACTGTTTTGTTCTTGATTAATAAACTGATGATAATACATAAAACCAGCTACTATAACTATAGCTAGCAGTAGCACAAAAACAAATGGCCAGTTTTTTTTAATATTTTTCTTCCAATTCATTTTCAAGGTAAATAATTTTTTGCGTCAGGCCCAAGCCTTTTTTTATAGGGTCTTCCTTTTTAATTTTTTTAAAAATATCCGCGTTTTCATAATCATTACTTAAAAATTTCTTTAGATGAGATGCTAGGTTCATATCAGTTTCTAAAAGAGAGATCAGATTATTCAAATTTTTCTTTAACTCCTTCAATTTTTTAAGCCTTGCCTTTAATGACCCAGCCCGCTCTACAAGATGTGTTTTATCTTTTTCTAAATTATCAAGTATGTTTATTCTTTGAGTTAATTCAGTAATCTGATCCTCGGCCAGCACATCTTTTATGTGGATTTTTTCAAAAAAATTTTCATCAACTTTTGGAGAAAATTCATTTTTTTCAGTTACATTTGGAGCCTCTTCAGGTGTTGGTTTAGTGTTTTTTTCAAAATTATTCATATATTTTTATTTACATTCTCCCCAGTTTTTTCCAGTCGAGGCGTCTACTTTTAGGGGAACTTTAAATTTGTAAACACGCTCCATTTCGTTAACAATAATTTTTTTTGCATGTTCTGCCAAGTCTTTTTTAATTTCAAAAATTAATTCATCATGAATTTGCAAAAGCATCTCTATTTGGTTGTTAGCAAATTCTTTTTTTATTTTTTTATTTACTTTTATCATAGCTAGCTTAATTAAATCTGCGGCTGTGCCTTGCAGTGGATGGTTAATGGCCATCCTTTCGGCTTGGCTTCGCAACTGTTGGTGGTTGGCATTAATTTCTGGAATATAGCGTCGTCTGCCAAAAACTGTTTCTGTATAGCCCAATTCACTAGCCAAAGCAATAGTTTCTTCCAAATATTCTTTAACACCACTATAAACATCAAAATATTTTTCTATAAATTCTTTAGCTCTTTCACGACTTATTCCAGCAGTTTGTGCCAACCCCCAAGCCCCTTGTCCATAAATAATGCCAAAATTAACAGCTTTGGCCTGTCGGCGCATCTGTACATCTACTTTTTCAGGTTTAACTTCAAAAATTCTAGCTGCAGTTTCACGGTGAATATCTTTGTCTTGTAAAAAATCATCAATCATATTTTTATCACCAGACACAGAAGCAGCAATCCTTAGCTCTATTTGTGAATAATCAGCGGCTAGCAGTAAATTGCCTTTTTCTGCCACAAAAGCCTGGCGCACTTTTTTGCCAAGTTCAGTACGTATGGGTATGTTTTGTAAATTTGGATCTGAAGAAGAAAGCCTGCCTGTAGCTGTGACAGTTTGGTTAAATGATGTATGAATGCGGTTGTTTTTGTCCACCAATTCAGGCAAAGGGTCTAAATATGTATTTTTTAACTTTGATAGTTCGCGGTGTTCTATAATTAAATCTATTATTTTGTGCTCACCTTTTAGTTTTTCTAATTCACCAGCAGCAGTAGATATTCCAGTTTTAGTGTGGCTAAGGCCAGACGAAGATATTTTCATTTTTTCAAATAAAACCTCTTTTAATTGTTTAGGTGAAGCCACATTAAATTCTACTCCAGCCTGCTTATAAATTTTTTTCTCAAGCTCGTTAATTTTTTCTCCAATTTCCTTGCTGGCTTTTTGTAGCATTTTACTATCAAGCTTGATGCCAGTTTTTTCCATCTCTGACAAAACAGGAATTAATGGTAATTCAATTTTTTGCAAAACATTTTCAATTTGTTCGTCATCAAGTTTTTCGTTTAATTTTTTGTATAATCTGTAGGTAATGTCGGCATCTTCACATGAATAGTTGGCCACCTCTGTTTGGTTTATTTGGGCTAAATTTATTTTTTCTTTTTTTTCTTGACCGGACAGCTCTTGTATAGATTGCATACGATACCCTAGTTCACTAAAAGCCAAATTATCTAAATTATGTTGCCTGCTACCAGGATTTAATAAATATGAAGCCAGCATAGTGTCAAAAAACAACCCGTTTATTTTCCAGCCTTGGGCTGTTAGTGCACTATAGTCAAACTTTAAATTATGGGCAATTTTTTTAACTTTTTCATCGCTAAATATTTTTTTCAAACTCTCTATTTCTTGAGTCTTGTCGTTTAAATCAAAAAAATTAACTTCATTTTTATGTTCTTTACTTAAACTGTTTTTTATAGCTATGTAATAGGCACAAGAGTCTTTAAAGCTAAAACTAATGCCAATCAACTCATCATTATAAGGATTAAGGCCATTTAGTTCTGTATCAAAAGCAAATTCTTTATTTTTTTTAATTCCATTAACAAGTTCTTGTAAATCTTTTTTATTAGCAATAATTTTGTAACCTTCTTTAAGTTTAAAATTTCCTTTTTCATTATTATTTTTTCCTTCTTTGTGCTGGCTAAACAAATCTCCTTGTTTATTTTTCATTATTTTCTCCGCATTTGGTATGCGACTGATAAGAGAATTAAATTTCCAGTCACGAAAAAGCTCTATTATTTTTTCTGTATCAAAAGGCTCAACTTCTGCGTCCTTTAATTTAAAATCCACCTTAACATCTCGCACAATCCTGGCCAGCTCCTGAGACATAAAGGCTTGTTTCTTGTCGTCTTTAAGTTTTTTAAAAACAGACTCAGAAACTCCCTGTTCTTTTAATTCTTCTTGTTTGTCCTTATGTTCATCGACATTGTCAATGGTTTTATACAAATTTTCTAAACTACCAAATTCTTGGATTAAGCTGGTGGCGGTTTTTTCTCCAATACCCTTAACTCCTGGAATATTATCCGAAGCATCTCCACGCAAGGCTTTATAGTCTACCATTTGTTTTGGCTCAAAACCAAAGCGCTCTTTAACCGCAGATGAATCATAAATAATTGTGTCTGATATGCCTTTTTTTAAGGTATAAACCAAGGTTTTTTCGTCCACTAACTGCAGTGTATCTAAGTCTCCGCTAACAATAATGGTTTTTAAGTTTTTTTCTTTTTTTACTTCTTGGCTAATGGTGCCAATAACATCATCTGCCTCAAACCCTTTTTTTTCATAAATTGCTATCTTCATAGCATTTAACAACTCTTTAATTAAAGGGAATTGATCATACAACTCCGAAGGCTGTTCTTCTCTGTGGGCTTTATATTCTTCATATTTTTGCTTGCGAAAAGTGTCTTTGCTTACATCAAAACAACAAGCCAAATAATCTGGTTCATAATCTTTAATTGCTTTAAGTAAGATAGTAGTAAAACCATAAACAGCGTTCACCACTTCTCCGTTGCCAGCAGTTAAGGGTGGCAGTGCATGAAAAGCTCTGTGGATTAATGAATTTGCATCAATAATAATGATTTTTTTTTGTTTCATGGGTAAGATTGGTCAATTTAGTCTAAATTAAGTTTATCACTTCAAACAATAAAAAAAAAGCGGCCAAAAGCCAGCAGTAGGAGTTTGTGTTGTTTTGTTATTTTTTTTTACATTTTTCACAATAACCAAAAAAGGATATAGTGATATTTTTAAGCTCAAACTTGGTTTTGCTTGCAATTTTTTTTATTTTTTTTTCTATTTCACTGTCAGCCTCTATTTCAAAAATATTACCACACTTTAAGCACAATAAGTGATAATGCTTTTTTTTGTTTTTAAGTTCGTAAAATTTAACTCTCTTGCCTAAATTTATTTCTTTTATAATATTTTCTTTGAGCAAAAAATCAATTTCTCTATAAATAGTACTTTTATTAGGTTTCATTTTTAAAATGTGGAGTTTTTCAATAATTTGTGGCACGCTTTGTGGTTTTGTGTGGTTTAAAAATAAATTAAGTAAAGCCATGCGCACTGCAGTCAACTTACAGTTAGATTTTTTAAGTTGCTCAATAGGGGAGATTTTTTTCATAATTCTTTCTTGACATTATTTTATTTTACATTATAATGCAACTAAGTTGCATTTGTCAAATTTTATGTTGACAAAAATATATATTTATTATATAATTTTTGAATAAATTTAGCAAAAAAATATGAAAATAAATCTTCTCAATCAATCTAAACTTAAAAAACTTAAATCAAAAAAGTTTTTGATAATTTTAGCTGGAATTTTTTTAATTGTTTTTGTGGCTTTTTCCGCTTTAAATAAGCCCCAGTTAAACGAGCAACCAGCAAGTTCAGAAAAAATTCAAGTAAAAACTGCAGTTTTAGGGCAAAGCACCAGCTCTGTTTCTTATATAGAAACAACTGGGCGTGTTAAGGCCGATAATAAAGTCAATCTTGTGGCTATGACATCAGGCACCTTACGCAACCTCTTTTTTGAAGTTGGTGACAAGATTAATCAAAATCAAATTTTGGGGCAAATTTATGATTCTGCAGTTTTAACTAACCTAAACACAGCACAAGCTGGATATAATAATTTAAGACAAAGCCTAGAAATTACTAAACAAAGCACACAGGAAAACATAAAACAAGCTGAAATTGCGTTGGAAAGCGCTCGCGAATCTGTACGTGTGGCAGAGGTGGGTCTAAAGACAGCCAAAGATAATTATAGCAATTCTCTTAACTTGCAAAAAAATCGTACTGCGGATACATATGCTAATGCTGTTGTTTCTTTTGATGATTTTTTGTCAGGAGTTAACAATGCTCTTAATCAAGTAGATTATATTATTGGAGCAGATGGTAGTTATCAAATAAGTGGTATTGAAAAAACCATTGCTCTGCTAAACCCAGAAAGTCTTAATATTGCAGAAGAAAATTATTTTAGTGCCAAAAATTTATACCAAGATCTTTTAGAAGCCAATGTCAATGAACAAAATATTGTTCATCAAACATCTAGAGCAGTTAATTTGTTAAGCCAAACACGCATTGCTATTAATAGCGCCATTAATGTTTTAGACAACACTCTGCCCAGCAGTTCTTTTAGCGAAGCCACACTTAACGCACAAAAATCAAACCTTAACAATTTAAGAAATATCATTAGTGGTTCATTAACCTCAGTCCAAAGCATTAAGCAAAATTTAAATAATCTGTCTTTAAATAATAAGCAACAGTCAGATGGTTTGGCTAATGCAGTTAAAACTGCAGAAAATCAATTAGAGCTTGCTAAACTATCATATAAAAATGCAGAGGTTCAACTGCAAAACGCTCGCCAAGCCAAAGACCAACAAATTATTGCAGCTCAAAGTTCACTTAATAATGCAGGGGGTCAATTGAGTTTGGCTTCTAGCCAGGCCGCAGACCTAACTCTAAAAGCACCAATCAGCGGACAAATTACTGGCAAATTTGCCTCCGTTGGCACAGAAGTTTCACCCGGCTTTAAAGTTGCAGAAATTTCACAAAAAGATTTGTTAAAAATTGAAACAGACATAGATTCTGATGATATATATTCCATTCAAGTTGGCAATCAAGCTTTGGTTAATAATAAATATGAGGCAAGGGTGATTAATATTAACCCATCAGCCGACCCAGTAACAAAAAAAGTTAGAGTAGAGTTGGCTTTAAATGAAAAAGATGCAAATTTAATTCCAGAAACATTTGTAGATTTAATTATTTTTACCAGTGACAATCAAAGCGAACCTGATGCATCAGAAAACAACCTTAATACACTTTTTAACTTGCCCTTAGACGCTGTTATTATTAGTCAAAACAAAAATTATGTTTTTGTTAATCAAAATGGAGTAGCTAAAATGAAAGAAGTTGAAATTGGAGAAATTAATGCAGACCAAGTGCAAGTTCTAAGCGGTTTAAATACACAAGACGAAATTATTATACAGGGCAACCGCCAACTAGAAGATGGCCAACCAATAGAAATTAGTAATTAATAATTTATGCTTAATAATAGTGAGCAATTGAACAATAATACCAGCCACAAAGAATCAAGCAAGGAAAAAGTGCTGGCACACGCTTTAAAAAAAGAAAGCCACTCTTTTTTTGGTTTTTTTATTAAACATTTTCGTTTTACCTATTTAATTTTGCTGGTTATTTTAGCCATAGGCACCTTTGCTTTGCTTAGTTTACCTCGCGAAGCAAACCCTGAAGTAAAAGTGCCAATTGCAGTAGTCACAACCGTATACCCGGGCGCCACCCCTTCTGATACCGAAGAATTAATTACTAATAAAATTGAAGAAAAAATTAAAAATCTTGATAATCTAAAACAATTTAATTCAACTTCTGGGGCTGGAATTTCCTCTGTCATAGTAGAATATATAGCAGAAGCAGACTTGCAAGAAAGTTATCAAAAACTGCGCGAAGCTGTTGATAGGGCTAAACCAGAATTACCACAAGATGCAGAAGATCCAGTTGTTACAGAAATTAGGCTTAACGATTTTTCTATTGTCACCTATAGTTTGGTAAACGGGTGCCAAATGCAAACTCTTAACGATTGTGCTACCAAACTTCAACAAGAAATGGAAACTATTCCTGGTGTTTCCAAGGTAGAGGTTGTGGGTGGCTTGGACAGGGAATATCAAATTATTTTAAACCGCAATAAACTCTCTAACTATAAAGTTTCTATTGGACAGGTGGTAGCAGCTGTTTCTCGTAGCAATTTAAACTTACCAGCCGGTGATATTGAAATTAATAATTATAACTATAATGTTAGAATAAAAGCCAAACAAACCACCATTAATGAGCTTAAAAAAACACCAGTCACTGTTTATGGTGAAACACCTGTTTTATTACAAGATGTTGCCACTCTTAAAGACACCTTTGCTGAAAAAAACACAGAGTCTAAAATAGGTTTTGCTAATCAAGAGTCTAGTCAAACTATTTCCTTAGAGGTTTATAAAAAAACAGGTGGCAATATTATAGAAATAGTAGAAAGTACCGAACAAAAAATAGACGAACTGTATAATCAAGGTGAATTACCTGAGGGGCTACAAATAATAAAAACCAACGATAATTCTGTTTATATTAAAGACAGCTTGAATATTCTTTCTTCCAGTGGTTTGCAGACCATGGTTTTAATTTTAATTTTTTTGCTTTTAGTTTTGGGGTGGCGTTCTGCAATTATTACTGCCTTTTCTGTTCCCATTGCTTTTCTAATGTCTTTTATTTGGCTTTATTTTCAAGGTGAAACACTTAATAGTATGGTTTTATTTGCCTTGGTGCTTTCACTTGGTTTAATGGTTGATAACTCCATTGTTGTTATTGAAGGTATTGTTGAATATTTAGGACCACGCTATAACTATAGTTCCAAACAAGCTGCTGTTCTTTCGGTTTGGAACTATAAGTGGCCGATTATTGCTGGCACCATGACTACGGTTTCGGCTTTTTTGCCTATGCTTTTAGTTTCAGGTATTTTGGGTGAATATATGGGTGTTCTGCCAAAAACTTTAAGTGCCACTTTAATTTCATCTCTTTTTGTAGCCTTGATTATAATTCCAACTCTGGCCGCACGTAAAGTTAAAAGATCTACCTATCATGATAAACCAGTTAGTCAACAAGGTAGATTTAATTTTGTAGCCAGAATTATAGAAAAAATAAAACCCAGATACAGCCATTTTATGTCTTCTCTTTTACCCTCTAAAAAGAAGAGGCGTCGTTTGATTGTCGCTTCTTGGATATTGTTTTTCTTGGCTGTGTCAATTCCCGCCAGCGGACTTATGAAAGTAGAAATGTTTCCGAGTATTGATATGCAGTTTTTTCAAGTAGCCATTGAATTGCCCGCAGGTTCTTCTCTAGATAAGACCAAGGCGGTTACCTTACAGGTTGAAAAACAAGTAGCCCAGATTCCTGAATTGGATAATTATGTTACCAGTGTTGGTCGCTACAGTTCTTTTTTTGGAGATTCTGGAAGTGGTGAGCATTTAGCCACTGTTTTTGTTAATTTAGTAGAAGATGATAAGCGTGAGCGTGAGAGTTTTCAGGTTGCAGAAGATTTAAGGCAAGAATTAAAAAACATTAATGGAGCTGAAATTAGAATAGAAGAAAGCAATGCAGGGCCACCCACTGGGGCACCCATAGAAGTTAGAATCACTGGTCCTCAAACCGATGATTTGGTTTCTTATGGCAAACAAATAGAAAATATTTTAAAAGAAATTCCAGGCACTGTTAACATTACCAGTTCAGCCAAAGAAAGCAGTGGAGAATTTGTCTTTTACATCGATAAACAAGCTGTTGCCTATTATGGTTTAGATGTCCCCACTGTGGCCGCAGAATTGCGCGGAGCGCTCTATGGTAGCACAGCCTCTACGGTCTCGGTTAATGGAGAAGATATAGACATTCGTGTCCGTTATGATAGCAATGAATTTAATGACATAAATGATTTAAAAAATATTTCTCTTCCAACACCGCGCGGACAACAGGTTATCTTAAGCCAGCTGGCTGATATAGAACTGGAACCAGCACTTTTAAACATTAATCACAGAGATGGAGAAAGAATTATCACCGTCACTGGCAACATTAAGCCTGGTGCTAATCTGCAAAAGATTCTGCAAGAATTTGATCAAAAAAAACAAGAGCTAAATATTTTAGATGATTATCAAATATCTGTTGGTGGAGAAACCGAAGACATTGAGCGTTCTTATCAAGAAATGTTCCTCTCTATGATTGTAGCCGTTTTTCTAATTGCCTCAATTTTGGTTTTACAGTTTAATTCTTTCCGCCAGCCCTTAATTATTATTTTTACTGTTCCTTTGGCTATTATTGGGGTTATTGTAGGGCTTAATTTATTAAGATTGCCGTTTAGTTTGCCGGCATTTATTGGCGTGGTTTCTTTAGCAGGTATTGTGGTTAATGATGCTATTGTTTTGGTTGATAAAGCCAATAAAAATTTAAAATATGGAATGAGCCGAGTAGAAGCGGTCTTAGATGCTGGTAAGGCGCGCATGCAACCAATCTTTTTAACATCCATTACAACAGTGGCTGGTATTTTCCCACTGACTTTTGCCGACGAGCTTTGGAAGGGGCTAGGTTGGACAGTTATTTTTGGTTTAATTTTTTCTACAGCTTTAACCTTAGTTGTTGTGCCAACTTTATTTGTTAGTTTTTCACATAAAAAAGCCAAAGAAATTCAAGATAGTTAAATAGTAAACACAGTTTGCCATCCATTAATCACCCCCCCTTCTTTTGAAGACAAAAAAAGGGAGTGTTTTTTTGAACATAAATATAATTATTATATAATCAATTCAGTTAATTTTAAAAAAGCATTTAAGAATTTACTTT
>CAYNPV010000012.1:15410-16599 GCA_964399185.1 uncultured Gammaproteobacteria bacterium | reverse complement strand
ATTCCATTGGATTTTGATTTATCCATCAATCGCTACAGAGATCCAAGTTTTATTGAGCAAAAAGAAAAAACAGAGAAAAAAATTGGTTTAAGGGCAATCAAAGATCAAGCTTTTTACAAACATTATCGCCAAAAACTTGAGAAGAAAATTGTTTTTTTCCGTCAAGGTGGAGCAGTCAAACACCAAGAAAATATTAATGATTGGTGGAAAAAAGAAATTAAAGAATTGGAAAATAAAGAGCTATAATAACTATTTAAATTTTCGTTGCTAAAAGGCAAAGTGTTGCATTTGTGTTTTGCCCAGTCTCTTTTTTTTATTACTTATTACATCGATATCCAAAATATATGCCACTTTCAATTACTCATCTCTATTATGCTGATAAAATATTGTCCAATCATCCGGGAAAGGATAAGATTGATAAACAAGAATATTTTATTGCAACCACCCTACCGGATATTCGCTATCTTTCTAGAGAAGAAAAGAAAACAACCCATCCGAATTTTGAGAACTCAGAGGCTGTAATAGATAAAATTAAATCAGAAAAAGATTCTTATCAATTAGGCCTTTTAGCTCACTGGCTAGTTGATTATTTGTGGGGAGAATATTGGTTGCCAATATATAATAACAATCCACAAGAATATCTGAAAAATTTAATTATTGATAATGTTATATATAACCGAATCATTAGTTATCCAAAAATAAATAAAACAATTGAAAAATATTTTAATTCATTTATTTTTGAAGAAGAAGAAAAATATAGTCAAGAAATTTTAAATAAATGGCACAAATTTATTAAACTTTTATTTTCAAAACCAATTGATATGGATTTGGGGCAAAAAATTTTAGAGCTCATGGGTCGCAATACTTCGGAGTTGCAACAATTAGAAGAGGCAATAAAAATTAAAAGTCAAAATAGAGATTTTGTGCTACAATTAAAGAGGTTTGATGAATCTGTCTTACAAAAAATTAAACAAATAAATTATTCTAATTAAAAAACTATGAAATATGTTATTGGCACCATTATGATTTTAATTGGTATTTTTATTTCAGTGAAATCAGAGTGGATGCTTAAAATTTTTGGTTATAATAGTTGGGCCGAAAATAAATTTAGAACTTGGGGCGGTTCGCGTACTTTTTACAAGCTATTTGGTTTAGTTTTGGTTTTTGTGGCTCTTTTTATTATGACCAA
>CAYNPV010000012.1:10233-15310 GCA_964399185.1 uncultured Gammaproteobacteria bacterium | reverse complement strand
ACGGCTTTTTTGAAATCACGCATTAAATCGGACAAACTTTTTTTGATTTGTTTGTTTTTAGCAGTTCTTTTAACTGTTTGTCTTAAAGCTTTTTTAGCTGAATTTGTTTGAGGCATATACTGTGTTTATCTTTAAATTAATTAATTGTATTCTAGATTAAAAAACTTTTTTTGTCAAACCAAAAACCCCGAATTAATCGAGGTTTTTGGTTTGGTGCCGGGGGAGAGGATCGAACTCTCGACACCAGGATTTTCAGTCCTGTGCTCTACCACTGAGCTACCCCGGCAGTCTTAATTTTTTCTTTATCTCTTTTGGAAAGACTTTTTTTATACCTTTTTTCTCGCCCCAGACGGATTCAGGGTGGGGGATAATATAACATTCTACTCGGCCTAGATCCGTCTTTGGTCTGAAAGGTCGTAAATATAAAATGGTGGGCGCTATAGGATTCGAACCTATGGCCTTCTGGGTGTAAACCAGACGCTCTAACCAACTGAGCTAAGCGCCCAAATATATTTTTAAATAATAATTTGTAATAAAGTTTAATTAAATTTTTAAATCAACAGTTGAAGCGAAGTCCCGCCAAGGCGGTGGATGAGCTAAGCGCCCAAATATATTTTTAAATAATAATTTGTAATAAAGTTTAATTAAATTTTTAAATCAACAGTTGAAGCGAAGTCCCGCCAAGGCGGTGGATGAGCTAAGCGCCCAAATATATTTTTAAATAATAATTTGTAATAAAGTTTAATTTTTATTTATACTCCATAATTTACAATTTCTGCTTTTTTGGTAGGCATGCTGGGACTTGAACCCAGGACCCCCACCTTATAAGGGTGGTGCTCTAACCAGCTGAGCTACATGCCCACATTATAACAGCCAGTTTTAAATATATCAAGACTTAGCGCAAAAAGCAAGGTTTAGCTTTAATTTTTTTTAACTAACTGCTAGACTAAAAACAGAACATATGTTTATAGGAAAAATGTATAAAATTAAAAAAACAATCAAAACTATGCATAGCCAGGGTTTTTTGACTTGGGCGGATAAATTAAGAGAAAAATATCCAGATGCACAAATTTATTTAGTGGGCGGTATTGTGCGCGATGCTTTATTGGGCAAAAAAGCAAGTCAGGATATGGATTTTGTGGTTAGAAATGTACCCCTTCAGCATCTACAAGATTTTTTAAACCAATTAGGCTGGGTAGAAAAATTGGGTAAAAATTTTGGGGTTTTAAAGTTTAAACCTCAAGAATTTATAGATAACAAAACTATTGCGGCTTTTGATATAGCCTTGCCACGCAAAGAGCTTTCCTTATCACCAGGATCATATAAAGATTTTTCCATAGAGTCTGATCCAAAAATTTCTATAGAAGAAGATTTAAGTCGTAGAGATTTTACAGTTAATGCCATGGCAGTTAAGCTAGGTAAAAAAATAGAATTAGTAGATCCATTCCATGGTCTACAAGATTTAAAGGCGAAAAAAATAAAAGCAGTTGGACAAGCAGAAGAAAGGCTAGCAGAAGACTACACTAGGCTTTTGCGTGCTCTAAGATTTGCTTGTCAGTTAAATTTTAAACTAGAAAAAAACACCTCTCAGGTTATTAAAAAATTAGTTGGTTTTTTGTCTGTTCAAAACAAGCAAGGAGAATATTTAGCTCCCAGAGAAGTTGTGGCTAAAGAATTACTTAAGTCTATTAATGCGGATTATTTACGCGCTATTCATCTCTATGATAAGTTGGGTATTTTTAAAGAGTTAATGCCAGAAGTTTTATCTATGAAAAATTGCCCTCAACCAGAACAATATCACAGTGAAGGCGATGTTTGGCAACACACACTTTTGGCTTTAAAATTTTTAAAAAGCCAAAAATTTAAAAGATTTTCTAAAAAATTAGACAAAATTATTCCAGATAGTATTTATGAGTTGCAAAAAAAACAAGACCAAATAAAAATAAATAAAATTCAAAGCGATATAGAATTAATCTTGGCACTTTTTTGGCATGATTTGGGTAAGCCTGCTACGATAGAACACCCTGTAGATGATTCAAAAGATAGAATTAGATTTAATAATCACGACCAAATTGGGGCAAGTATGGCAAGAGAAATTTGCCAAAGATTAAAATTAAGTGCTCCAGAAAAATATGGTATAGACGCAGACAGAGTAGCCTGGCTTATAGAAAGGCATATGGTTTTAATTCAGGGTAGCCCAGAGAACTTCAGGGCTACCACCATAGAAAAAATTTTTCTTAATCCAAATCTGCCTGGTAAAAATTTAATTAAACTGGCCTTTGCAGATGCTGCCGCCACTATACCTAAAACAGGTAAACTAGAAAAAGATTTGGTTGGAGGTTTATTGCAAAGAATTCGTTTAATTAAGCATAATCTTAAGGCTAAAAAAAGATATTTTCAATTACCCAAAACACTTTTAGATGGTAATGAAATTATGCAAGTTACCGGTTTTAGTCCTGGCCGAAGAGTTGGACAAGTTAAAGAAAGGTTAAGAGAAGAAGAATTGGTTGGAAGAGTTAAAACCAAAAAAGAAGCTCGGGAGTTTATTTTAAAAAAATTTGTTAAATAAAAAAACCTCGTAAGAATGGAGACTGAAATATGGTAGTCTTACGAGGTATAATGGCCTCAAAAAAGATCGGTTATAGCACCCTTTAAAAAAGGTGCAAAATATGAGAAACATAATTCGACCGAATACTTTTTTGAGGCAGATTTTATAAAACCCGCCAGACACTGGTGCTTTGATGACCCTTTAGACTACTTAGCCTAAAGAGTTGTGCCGGCCCGGCGGGTTTGTTTTTAAAGAACAATATACAATGGCGAGAGGCTCGGAGGGGCCTCACCTGGAAGGAGTTCAGGTTGAGCCTCTCACCGTGCTTTTGTATTTTATATAATTAAAAAAATTCTGTCAAGCCTTTTATTTTCTATTATAAATTGCTACAATAAAAACATTAAAAATAATTTTTTTTATGCTAAATAATGAGCAAATTAAGCATATTGCCCAATTAAGCCGTTTGGAATTAAACGAGAAAGAAATCAAAAGGTTTAGCCAAGAATTAAGCCAGATTTTAGCTTTTGTAGATAAGCTTGGAGAGGCTGATACTAAAAATGTATCAACAGCAGACGGAGGCACTATTAGTTTAGAAAATAGTTTTAAGCCTGATGAAAAAAATAATAAAGATTGGCAAAAAACACAAAATCTTTCTGAAAATTTGCTTAACTTGTCACCAAGCCAAGAAAAAAGGGAAGTAAAAGTTAAAAACGTTTTTAAATAATTTATCATGATCAGTAAACTTCACCAAGAATTAAAAAGAAAAAAAATATCTGCCCAAGAATTGGTGCGGGATTATTATGCAATTATAGAAGAAAAAGATAATCAAATTAATGCTTTTCTGTCTTTAAATAAAAAACTTGCTGAACAAGGGGCCAGAGAAGTAGATGAAATAATTGCGCGTGGACACGATTTCCCTTTAATTGCTGGTTTGCCAGTAGCTATTAAAGACAATATTTTAACCAAAGGGCAACAAGCAACAGCTGCCTCAAAAATTTTAGAAAATTACGTTGCCCCATATAATGCAACAGTTGTAGATAAGTTAAATGAATCAGGTATGGTTATGTTAGGCAAAACTAATTTAGATGAATTTGCTATGGGTGGTTCAACCGAAAATTCTGCTTTTAAAATTACTAAAAACCCTCTAGATGTAACAAAGGTTCCAGGCGGATCTTCTGGCGGGTCTGCCGCAGCTGTAGCCACTGGTATGGCTGTTTATGCTCTTGGAACAGATACAGGTGGGTCTGTGCGTCAGCCAGCTTCTTTTTGTGGTCTAGTAGGCCTTAAACCAACCTATGGTTCTTGCTCTCGTTTTGGCTTGGTGGCTATGGGCTCTTCTCTAGATCAACCCGGACCAATCACTTCTAGTGTGGAAGATGCGCAAATTGTTTTTAATTTAATAAAAGGCAAGGACCCACAAGATGCTACCACATATTTTGCTTCAGAAGAAAAATTTTCTCTTGAAAAAAATAGCACTAAGCCACTATCTGGATTAAAAATTGGATTACCCAAAGAATATTTTATTAATGAGCTAAGCCCAATTGTTAAAAAAACAATCCAAGAAAAAATTAAATATGCAGAAAAATTGGGCGCACAAGTTATAGAAATTAGTCTATCACACACAGATTATGCTTTAGCTGTTTATTATATTATTATGCCCGCAGAAGTCTCTTCCAACCTCAGTCGTTATGATGGCATTCGGTATACTAAAAGCCTGCAAGAAGAGGTTGAAAATTTGTATCAGGTATATGCAAAAACCCGTGGCCAGTATTTGGGTGATGAGGTTAAAAGACGCATTATGCTTGGTAATTATGTTTTGTCTGCTGGTTATTATGATGCCTATTATAAAAAAGCCCAGCAAGTTAGAACATTAATTCGCCAAGACTTTGAAAAAGCTTTTCAAGAAGTAGATTTGTTAATTACACCAACCGCCCCATCAAGTGCTTTTGAAATTGGTAATAAAATTAACGATCCCATACAAATGTATTTAGAAGATATTTTTACTGTTCCCGCCAGCGTGGCTGGAGTTCCTGCTATGTCTATGCCAGCTGGACATGACAAAAATGATATGCCTCTGGGTATGCAACTTATTGCCTCATGGAAAAGGGAAGACATAATTTTTGAAGTAGGAAAGATAATGGAAAAGGCGGGCAGTTAAGTTAGTATAAATTTATTGAGTAAACAGCAAAAATATTGTTAAAAGATTTAAGTATTGGAACTTGTATCAAGCGCACGATGACAGGGGAGGATCACTGGCATAAGAATATGCATGGAAAAGACTAGAAAAGCCACGGTTTTTAATTCCTGAAAAAGCTGGTTTGTCTGACGATGGGTGTTTCAGAGTACCTGCAAGTAGATAACACTAAAAGCCAGCCCATTTAATTGAAAGATAACTAAAACATAATTAAACAAGTGTTGTTTTAGGTGCAGTTCTTGCTTCTTTTTTTTAATCATGTTATTATTTTTTTGAAAATTAAAAATAAAAATAGAAAAACTCTTTACGGAGCGGTAGTTCAGCTGGTTAGAACG
>CAYNPV010000012.1:6969-10133 GCA_964399185.1 uncultured Gammaproteobacteria bacterium | reverse complement strand
CGGGTTCAAATCCCGTCCGTTCCGTAAAGGGTTTTTATTTAAAGAGCAAAAAAAATAAAAAAAACTTTCTAAGTAAAAATAATCATAATAATAAATTATTATAAAAACAATTTGCCTGTATTTGCCCAAAATTAGCCGTTTTGCTACAATATAATAAAGGTTGTGGATAATTAAATTATAGAAATTAACCGGTTTACTTTTTTTGTAAACCAAAAAAGATAAAAACATGGAAGACTTGCAACTCGTTGTAGGCTCAAAAGTAAAAGCCTATATCAAAGAAAAAGGCCTTCACACTGCTGGTGATTTCACCGAAGCTTTAAACAAAGAAGTAGCTGGCTTATTAGACAAAGCTGCTGCTCGCTGTGAAGGTAACAAAAGATCAACAGTAAGACCTGCCGATCTTTAATTAGTTCATTTTTTTATACAGCAAAAAATTCCACTTAATTGTGGAATTTTTTGTTTAATATTAGCCTAAAAAAATAATTTTAATAGCTTGCCCCTTGCTTAAAATTTTGCTAAAATTACATATAGAAGAGAAAACCGATTAACAATTTATCCCATGACACTTAAACGTTATTTATTTTTGATGATTTTGGGCACACTTTTTTGCTGGGCAGCTTTTTTTATTGTTGTTAATTCTGTTAATCCCTATGCCACTGTTGCCCTTGGTTTTTGGCTTTTTTATCTTTCACTTTTCTTTGCGCTTTCAGGTACTTTTGCTTTGGCTGGGTTTATGTGGCGCAATCTTGTCAATAAAAATCAGTTTATTTCCGAACAAGTTTGGTTATCTTTTAGACAAGGTTTTTTATTAGCCCTACTTTTGGTACTTAGCTTGTTTTTAATGAGCCAAGATTTATTAACCTGGTGGAATCTTCTTTTATTAATCGCCATATTATTGGTTGTTGAATTTTTCTTTTTGGCTAAGACAAAAAATTATGGTGTTAAAACTAACCAATCTCAAAAGGCAGAAATACCACACTCATCAAACAAAGAAGACCTGTCGGAATAAAGAAAATAAAAAATATGCAAGACAAAATACAAAAATATAAACAAGAATTAATAGATAAGCTCAAGCAAACTGAGCTTTTTGAAGAAATTGAACAGTTAGAAACAGAATATTTGGGCAGAAAAGGCAAACTCACCCAAATTTTTAAGCAAGTTAAAGATGTGGCTGAAGAGCAAAAGCCAATTATTGGTAAATTTATTAATCAGGCTAAACAAGAAATAGAAAATGCTATTGTAGAAGTTAAGAATCAAATAGAAAACAATAAAGACACAGAGTCATCATCTATTTTTTTTGATTCTAGTCAACCAGGAAAGAAACCCAAAGTTGGCAGTATGCATCCTCTAACCCTTGTTAAAGAAGAACTTAACGATGCTTTTAAGTTTTTAGGTTTTGAAATTTTTGAAGGACCCGAAATTACTACAGAAAAATATGCTTTTGATAATTTAAATTTTCCGCCAGACCATCCTGCGCGTGAAAGCATGGACACTTACTGGTTAGAAAAAAATGAGGCACTAGACAAAAAAACAAAAAAAGAACAAAAAATTTGTTTACGTCCGCACTTAACCGGAGCCAGTGTGCGTTATATGCAAACCCATAAACCACCTTTTCGTTTTGTGTATCCCGGACGTGTTTTTAGAAGTGAAGCTACTGATGCCAGACACGAACGTTGTTTTTATCAATACGAAGCTTTAATTGTTAATAAAGATATTTCTTTTTCAGGAGGAAAAATTTTAGTTAAAACCATACTAAAACGTGTTTTTGGTCGTGAGGTTAAAGTGCGTATGCGTGCTGGGTTTTTTCCTTTTGTTGAACCAGGTTTTGAGATAGATATGCAATGTCTTAACTGTTCGGGTAAAGGTTGTAAAGTTTGTGGCCATTCAGGTTGGATAGAAATGATGCCAGGTGGCCCACCACACCCTAATGTGCTTAAAGCAGGGGGCATAGACCCTAAAGAATGGCAAGGTTTTTATATCAACATTGGGCTAGACAGAATTGCAATGATGAAATATGGAATCAATGACATTCGGCTTATGCACAGCGGGGACATTCGTTTTTTAACACAATTTAATTTTTAAAACCAAAATTAGATGGTCGCAAAAATATTTATTTTAACTATACTTGCATTTGTTGGTGCTTTTATCTGGGCACCTGTGCTTGTGCGTGCTTTGCATAAAAGACGAATGTGGAAAGAAGCACGTAAATATAGCACTGATAGGCATGAATTAAAAACTTTTCAAAAAATAGAAAAAGACCATAAAATAAAAACACCACGCGGTGGTGGCTTGTTAATTTGGGTAACTATTTTAGTTTTGGCTTTTGTTATAGCAATTTTAGAAAAATTGTTTGGTGGTTTTTTTATGGAATTGGATTTCCTTTCTCGTGCCGAAACATGGTTGCCTCTTTTTACTTTGGTGGGCGCTGGAATTATTGGTTTGGCCGACGATATTATAACTTCGCGAGGAACAGGTAAATATTTTGCAGGTGGTTTAAACCTTAAACACAGAATTATCATTGTTTTTATAATTTCTCTTGTAGGAGCTTGGTGGTTCCATTCTAAATTGGGTTGGGATACCATTCATATGCCCTTTTTTGGTGATTTTTATATAAACGGTTTTTATATTCCTATGTTTATTATTGTTATGGTGGCCACCTTTTCTTCTGGTGTAGTAGATGGAATAGATGGTCTTTCTGGTGGTGTTTTTGCCCCACTCTTTGTTATGTATGGTGTGATTGCTTTTATGAGAGGGCAAGTTGACCTAGCAGCTTTCTGTGCTATGGTTGCTGGAACACTAGCAGTCTTTTTATGGTTTAATGCTCCACCAGCCAAATTTTATATTGGTGAAACAGGTATTTTGGCCTTAACTACCACCCTAACAGTAGTTGCTTTTCTGACTAATGCTGTAATTTTATTGCCTATAGCTGGAATAATTTTAGTAGTCACAACAGGTTCAGATATTTTACAATTGTTATATCGAAAATATGGTATTAGAAAAGGTTGGTCAGTGCAAAAGAGAAAATTGTTTATAGCTGCACCAATCCATCACCATTTTCAGCTTAAAGGCATTAAAGACGAAACAGTGGTTATGCGCTATTGGATTATTACTGCCGTAGCTTGTATGGCAGCTTTGATGATTTATTTGTTGGATAAGGGAATATA
>CAYNPV010000012.1:0-6869 GCA_964399185.1 uncultured Gammaproteobacteria bacterium | reverse complement strand
ATTAATTTTTTAACAAAATGAAAAAAATATTTAAAAAAATCTATTATTTTTTCGGCACTATATATAGGGCGTTAATTGGTATGTATCATACACAGTTTGATGCACTGGCTAAAATTAATCCCAATCTTGAGTGGTATTCAATCGGCACAACACTGGGTGGTAAGCATATCAAGTGTTACAAAATCAGCCATTCTGAATATAGTAGCCATAATAAAATGTTAATAGTTGGTGGTATTCATGGCAATGAAGTCGGCACTGTTAAGCTGGCTCATAAAATAATAAATGAGTCTTTTAAAACGCGCAGTAATCGAAGTTTGGAGTTATTTGTTATACCATGTTTAAATTTGGACGGTTTTGAACAAGCTTTAAATAATCCAGACTGGGCGCATCGTGGCAAAGTGGGGCGTTTTAATGCCAGAGGGGTAGATTTAAATCGTAATTTTCCAACTGAGGATTTTCAAAAATATTCAGAATGGAAAACTGGTAGAAATTTTAGTGAAAAATCACAGCGAGTTTATTGTGGAGAAAGAGGGGCTTCAGAACCAGAAATTCAAAGTTTAATTAATTTAATTCAAAAGGAAAATATCAGTAATTTAATAATGTTGCATAATGTTGGTAAGGATGTGGTTATTCACCAAAGCGACACTAAAGCCAGTGAATGGGCATCTGTTTATAAACAAAACTCTGCTTTTAACGTCAGAACAGATCTTAATTTAAGCGGATCTGCTGGCAATTGGGCTTGGGAAAAGCATATACATTTTATGTCTGTAGAAGGCACAAGCCGTTGGGGCAGTGACTGGGATAAACAAAAAAAATCTATTATGCAAATTATTGAACAATTTTAAAAATATATATTTATATGAAATTATCACTGAATTGGCTGCGTGATTACGTAGACATACCAAAAAAAATAACTCCCACACAACTAGCACACGACTTAACCATGTGCACTGTTGAGGTTGAAGAAATTATAGATCAAGCTACACAATTTGAAAAAATGGTAGTTGGTAAGATTTTGCAACTTAAAAAGCACCCTAATGCAGATAAACTTTCTATAGCTATAACAGATATTGGGCAAGAAAATCCCGTACAAATAATATGCGGAGGAACAAACCTTAAAGAAAACATGTTAGTTGCTGTTGCTTTGCCTGGTGCAAAAGTTCGTTGGCATGGGGAAGGTGATTTATTGCGACTTGAAGAAGCAAAAATACGCGGAGAAAAATCTTTTGGTATGATTTGTGCGGCCGAAGAAATTGGCTTAAGCGGTATATTTGATCATAAAGAAAAAGAAATTATTAATTTAGGTCAGTTAGAACAAGGCAAAGACTTAAGACCGGGCGCTTCTTTGGCGCAAGCCCTGGAGCTTAATGATGTAATTATAGATATAGACAACAAGTCTTTAACTAACCGGCCAGATTTATGGGGGCACTTAGGTATGGCTAGAGAACTAGCCGTAATTTATAGCCTACCTTTTAAAGAGCCAGATCTTGAGCTTAAAAATTTTAAAAATCAAGGCAAACATCTTAATATAAAAATTGAAGATAAAGACAAATGTCCTCGCTACACTGCGGCTCTTCTTTCTGATATTAAAATTAACCAATCACCTCTGTGGCTCAAGAAACGTTTACTTGCGGTTGGTTTGCGCCCTATTAACAATGTGGTAGATATTACCAATTATGTAATGTTAGATGTTGGCGAGCCAACTCACGCTTTTGATAAAAACAAGTTTTCTCAAGCAGAAGGTTCGTTCTCAATAAAAGTTAGAAACGCAAAACCACAAGAAAAAATTACCACCTTAGATGCTGAAGAGCGCAAATTATCTAAGGAAGATTTGGTTATAGATATTCAAAACAAAGCAGAAGCTCTGGCTGGCATTATGGGTGGGTCTAACACAGAAATAAATAATAATACCACGGACCTAGTGTTGGAAGCGGCCAATTTTAATCCAACCATTATTCGCCACACAACCCAAAGGCTTGTTCATCGCACAGAGTCTTCCATGCGCTTTGAAAAGGATCTAGACCCCAATTTAACCGTTGTGGCCATTGATAAAATGTTAAAACTCTTAAAAGAGTTGGTTCCATCAAGTAACTTGATAGAAAAAGTAGATTTAAATTATGTTCAAAATAAAAAAATAAAAATTCAAATAGAGCATACATATTTAGAAAAAAAGATTGGCCAAAGTTTTAAACCTGCACAGGTGCAAGAAATTTTAACCAAGCTTGGTTTTGGTGTGAATTTCAATAAAAATAAAAACCTTTATATAGCCGAAGTTCCAAGTTGGCGTGCCACAGGAGATGTTTCCATTGCAGAAGATATTATAGAAGAGGTGGCACGTATTTATGGGTATGATAATTTAAAAGAAAAACAAGAAAAGTTGGATTTTGAAGTTGCTCCTTATCAGGCCGAATATGATTTAGAAGCAAAGCTTAAAAAATATCTTTCTTTGGCATCCGGCATGCACGAAGTTTATAATTATCCTTGGTTTGATATAAATTTTGCCAAAGAAGAAAAAAATCAGCTTGATGGTTTGGTTCAAATTAGCAACCCACCAGCAGAAGAAAATAAATATTTAAGGCCAAATTTGCTGGTTAATTTATTATCAAACATTAAAGATAATGCCAGATACTATCAAGATTTTAAACTTTTTGAAATTGGTCAGGTCTTTAACTCAGAACCACAAAAATATAGCCAAGATGAATATCTATATAGCCAAAGCAAACATCTAGCAGGTGTTGTGTCAGACAAAGATAATCAAAATATTTTTTTAGAGACCAAAGGTATTGTAGAAGGTTTTTTACACTTGGCTAGTTGGGAGAGTTTTAAATTTAAATATGAATTAGATGCAAAGTATTCTAATCTTAAACAAAAAATAAACAAACAAAAAGTTTTTAGCATTTATTATCAGAATAAACCTGTTGGAATTTGCGCCGAATTTAAACAAGCCTTAAAACAAAGATATTTTGTCTATTTTGAATTAGATTTTTCTGCATTAGTAGAAGCTTATAAAATTAAGCAAATTTATTTTAAACCCATTAATGAGTTCCCTTTAGTTAAAAGAGACCTGGCTTTTGAGCTACTAACTTCTGTAATGTGGACTGATGTTTCTGATAAGGTGCTTAAAAAATTTCAAGATAAGCTTTTAAAAGAAATAGAATTTTTGTCTGACTATCCATTAGAAAATTCCAAAAGTTTGGCGTTTAGCACTACTTATGGAGCAGACAGAACTCTTACAGACGAAGAGGTTGAGGAAGTGGAGAAACAAATTATTAAATTTATAGAGCAAGAATTCAAAGCAAAACTAAGATCATAATTCAATGATTAAATATTATAAAAATTCAATTCAAAACCCCAAATTAAAACCGGTTAAAAATTTTAGCCGGGCTGCTTGGTTGCAAGCTATTAATCCAAATTTTAAAGAGCAAAAGAAAATAGCCAAGCTTTTAAAAATAGACTACGAAAACATAGAAGACGCCACAGACATCTATGAATTGCCACGCATCAGCCAAGAGAATGGCAGTTTGTTTATTGTTTTGCGCACGCCTGTATATAAAAACAACCACTATTATACCACATCCTTGGCTGTAATAATTAATCAAGAGGCAGTAGCCACAGTAGCTACAGAAAGAATTAATGTTTTAGACGATATAAGTCAGGGCTCATTACAAGTTTACACAACTCAGCGTTCAAACTTTTTTATTAAAATATGTTTAGGTCTTATAAAAAATTATGAAAGTTATATTAACCAAATAAATCGTAACGTGGAACAAGAAAGGCGCCGAGTTAGTAAAATTACTCAAAAGGGTATTGTAAAACTAATAGAAAGTGAAGAGGTTTTAAACGAGTTTGTTTCTTCTTTGTCTCCTACCATTAACATTATTAAAAAAACAATAAATAGTAACTATATTAAGCTTTATGAAAAAGACGAAGAGCTAATCAACGATTTAATTGTAGACGCAGAACAGGTTAGGGAATTAGCAGCAACTAATCTACGCACTATTCGCAACATTCGTGATGGGTATGCAACTTTAGTTAGTTTACGTTTAAACCAGGTTATGAAAATTTTAACCTATGCCACTGTTCTTTTAACAGTCCCTATGATAGTTACAGGCTTCTATGGTATGAATATCAGCTTACCTTTTGCCACTCACAGCCACTCTTACTTGTATATTAGTGGATTTACAATTTTGTTAGTTGTTGTTTTTTTAATAATAATTTTAAGTTTTAGAAAAAAAATATAATTAAATTAAATTAATAATAAAAAATATTTTATATGCCAAAAAAGAAAGAAAGTAAAAAAAGCCCTACAGCTAAAAAAACAATAAGCAAAAAAATAAATAAGCAGTCTTATGGAGCCGATCAAATTACAGTTTTGGAAGGACTAGAGCCGGTACGCAAAAGACCGGGGATGTATATTGGTTCTACCGGACAGGCTGGTTTGCATCACATGATTTGGGAAGTGGTTGATAATGGAATAGACGAGGCCATGGCTGGTAAAGCCGATTTAATAACCATCACTCTTTTACCTAATGGTTTTGTAGAGGTTAGTGATAATGGTCGTGGCATTCCAGTAGATATTCACAAGCAATCCAAAGTTTCCGCCTTAGAGTTGGTTTTAACCAAGCTTCATGCCGGCGGTAAATTTGGAGGTGGGGGCTATAAAGTTTCTGGAGGTTTACACGGTGTGGGTGTTTCTGTGGTTAATGCTTTGTCAGAAGAATTAGTCGCCACTGTTATGCGTGATGGAAAAATTTGGCAACAAGAATATAAATATGGCAAACCATTAAAAAAAGTTAAAGCCACAGGTAAAACCAGGCAAACAGGAACAATTATAAAATTCAAACCAGATACCCAAATTTTCGAATCCCTTAACTACAATTGGCAAACCATCTTAGATCGTATGCGCCAGCAATCCTATTTAACTAAGGGTATTAAAATAAAAATTTTTGACCAAAGAACAGATGATGATTTTAAAAGCTATGAGTTTTATTTTGAGGGAGGTATTAAGTCTTATGTTCGTCATCTTAATACAAACAATGAAGCCAAACATCCAACGGTTTTTTATGTTGATAAGGAAATTGTGCCTGCCAAAAATAATAATGGCGAAGGAACTGTAGAAGAAAAAATTGCTGAAAAAGTAGATTCTGATGAATCTATGGTGGTTGAAATAGCCCTGCAGTATGTAGACGATTACAGAGAATCTGTGTTTGCTTTTGCAAATAACATTTTAAACCCAGAAGGAGGTATGCACGTGGTTGGTTTTAGAACCGCTTTAACCAGAACACTTAATAATTATGCGCGTAAAAACAATATATTAAAAGAAAAAGACCCAAATTTAAGCGGAGATGATGCACGCGAAGGTTTAACTACAGTTATTTCTGTGCGTGTTAAAAATCCTCAGTTTGAAGGCCAAACCAAAGCCAAACTTGGTAATCCAGAGGCCAGAACTGCAGTAGATTCTGTTTTTGGTGATTATTTTATGAGCTTTCTAGAAGAACACCCCAGAGAAGCAGAAGCTATTATTGGGAAATGCCTTCTGGCAGCGCAAGCCAGGCGAGCTGCTAAACAAGCTCGTGAAACAGTGCTTAGAAAAGGTGCCTTAGATGGCTTTGCTTTACCAGGTAAGTTAGCCGATTGTTCTAGCCGAGATCCTAAAAATTCCGAGCTCTACATTGTAGAGGGAGATTCTGCCGGCGGTAGTGCTAAACAGGGCAGAGATCGCTCCACTCAAGCTATTTTACCTTTGCGTGGTAAAATTTTAAATGTAGAAAGAGCCAGACTGGATAAAATGTTTGCTAATAACGAAATTAAATCTCTTATTATCGCCTTAGGCACAAACATTGGCGAACAGTTTAATATAGAAGAATTGCGTTATGATAGAATTATTATTATGACAGACGCTGATGTGGATGGAGCGCATATCCGTACCTTGCTTTTAACTCTTTTTTATCGTTACTTCCCAGAACTTGTGCGTCAAGGGCATCTCTATATTGCTCAACCCCCACTTTATCAGATTAAAAAAGGTTCAAATTCTCAATATGTTTATTCTGAAGCAGAAAAAGAAAAGGTTTTAGCTGAAATGGCAAATTTGAGCCAGAAAAAAATTAGGGAAAAATTAAATGAAGACGAAAATCAAGACAATGACAGCCAAAAACTTTCTGGGATCTCTATTCAACGTTATAAGGGTTTGGGTGAAATGAACCCAGACCAACTTTGGACAACCACCATGGATCCGGAAAATAGAGTTTTACTGCAGGTTACTGTGGAAGACGCAGAAAAGGCTGATGAAACCTTTGATATTTTAATGGGTTCAGAAGTGGCACCCCGCAAAAAATTTATTCAAACCCACGCTAAATCTGTCAAAAATCTTGATGTTTAGTTTTTTGCTTTAAAGAATAATTATTTAATAAAACAATGGAAAGGAGAGATTTTTTAAAATTTTTAGGAATGGCAACTTTGGCTCCAGATTTGGTGTTTGGTTCGGGCAAGGAAGGTAAGCTTTTTAAAAGCTTACCGCAAGATTTTATAGAGTATTTACAAAATAAAGAAGTAAAAAAACCCGAACTTGCCTACGAATCTTATATAAATTGGATTAGGCAAAGAAAATTTTTTCGTGAAAGATCTGTTTTAACTCATCCACAAAGAGTGGCTTCTGAAATAAAAAAGTTTCCCAATCAATATGTTTTTAATCACCCCAAAAATGCCGATTATTTAGAAAAAAACCCTTCAGCAAATTTGTCTGAATTGCCTCAACAACTAGAACTGCCCAAAAATCCCAATCACACAGTTAATTTAATTGCCCGAGTTATTTTGTCGGAAGAACATTGGGGCAAAAAAGAAAAACCATATTTAGAGTCTGCATTAATTGG
>CAYNPV010000011.1:13429-17200 GCA_964399185.1 uncultured Gammaproteobacteria bacterium | reverse complement strand
CCTCAACACCCCACCTACAAATTAAAAAAGCAGCAGCTAATAATTTAAAAAAAATAAATCTTAATCTACCACTTAGAAGATTTGTTTGTTTAACTGGCGTTTCTGGATCTGGAAAATCTACTCTTATGCACGATGTGCTCTACCGCGCTGTTTCTAACAAAATTAACCATACCCATTATAAAGTTGGTCAACACGAAAAAATTATCAACACAGAATATATAGACAAAATTATTAAAATAGACCAATCACCTATTGGGCGAACACCTCGTTCCAACCCAGCCACCTACACAGGAGCCTGGACGCACATTCGCGAACTTTTTGCCGCTACCCCAGAAGCCCGCATGAAGGGATATAAACCCGGACGTTTTAGTTTTAATCGCGCTGGTCCAACAGCAGGGCGCTGTGAAGCTTGTGAAGGTCGTGGTTCAAAACAAATTGAAATGCACTTTTTGCCCAGCGTAGAAATTACTTGTGATATTTGCAAGGGTAAAAGATTTAATGCAGAAACTTTAAGCATTCACTATAAAGGCAAAAATGTTTCCCATGTTCTAGGTATGACCATTTCCGAAGCTGAAAAATTTTTTAAAGATATTCCTCCAATCTTTGACAAACTCAAAATGCTTAATCAAGTAGGGCTTGATTATTTAACTCTTGGCCAATCTGCCACCACCCTTTCTGGAGGAGAAGCACAACGCATTAAACTCAGCCGGGAGCTGGCTAAACGCAACACAACTCGCACACTTTTTCTCCTAGACGAACCAACCACCGGACTACATTATGAAGATGTTAAAAAGCTCATAGACGTTTTACAAAAATTAACCAGTCAAGGCAATACTGTTTTTGTTATTGAACACAATCTTGATTTAATTAAAAGCGCCGACTGGATTATAGATCTAGGCCCAGACGGAGGGGATAAAGGTGGAGAAATTATTTTTGCCGGCACACCACAGCAAATTGCCCGCTACACCAAAAGCTATACTGGCCAATACTTAAAAAAAATACTTTAATAAAATGAACAATAAAATTAAAAACCAACTCAAAAAATTACCATCCAAACCAGGAATTTATCTCTTTTATAACAACCAACAAGAGCTAATTTATGTTGGCAAAGCAACTAACCTAAACTCAAGAGTAAAAAGTTACTTTAAAAAAAATCAAACCAATGGACGCCCCATAGAATTTTTTATCAACCAAATTGAGGAAATAAAAAACAAAGCCACAGATTCTGTTTTAGAAGCCATAATCTTAGAATCCAATTACATAAAAAAATATCAACCTAAATACAACGTTTTAGGCAAAGACAACAAAAGCTGGAACTATCTCTATTTAACCAATGAAAAATTTCCCCGATTAAAAACAATTCGGCAACACGAACTAAAACAAATAAAAAACAACAAAAACAAATTTAAACAGGCCAAACTAAAAAAAAAAGATATTTTTGGTCCCTTTCCTGGTTTAAAAAGCCACGAAGCTTTAAAAATTTTACACAAGCTTTTTAATATTTCTCGCTGCCAATCCAACCAACAAAAACCTTGTTTTGATTATCAGCTTTCACACTGCCTAGGGGTTTGCACTGGAGAAATAAGCCCAGAAGAATATAACCAAAAGGTTATTAAACCGCTTAAACTTTTTTTAAAAGGACAAAAAAAACGTCTTTTAACCAATCTTAAAAAAAAGATGCTCGCATCCGCTACTCAAGAACATTTTGAAGAAGCAACCAGACTGCGCAACCAAATAAATAACCTGCAAAAAATTCAAGACATTAACTTAATAAACCAAAATTTTTTTGATATTTTGGAATGGAAAAATAAAAAAAACTTCCTACTAGAAGCCTATGATATTTCCAACCTTGGTTCAGATAATAATGTTGGTTCAATGATAGTTTTTAACCAAAATGGTCCACTTAAAAAACAATATAAAAAATTTAAAATTAAAAAAATTAAAGGCCAAAACGACACAGCGGCCATACAAGAAATGATCTCCCGTCGTCTTAAACACTCAAACTGGCAACTACCAAATTATTTTCTAATTGACGGTGGCAAACCTCAAGTTAATGCCGTTAAAAAACAACTGACTCTACACAACATTAAACTCCCGGTCATTGGTATTGCCAAAGGTACTGAGCGCAAAAAAAATGAATTTATCTATAAAAAATCACCTACTCTTAAAAAATTTATCCAAGACAACTATCAACTACTAATTCACGCTCGAGATGAAGCCCATCGTTTTGCACTTAAATATCAACGGCAATTAAGAAAAATAAAATAGTATATAATATGGTATATACTATTTCTTTATTATTAATCTTTTTTATTTTTACCAACTTCCGCCTCCACCACCCCCAAAACCACCTCCAGAAAATCCGCCACTAAAACCGCTCCCACCGCTTGCAGCTCCACCACCAGGCCTGGTAGCCAAAGAAGAATTAGTATAAGTGCTAAAATTATCTAACGAGCTAACCAAAGCTGCTGCAGTAAACACATTAGCCGAACCGTCTGTATACCAATTTGGATTTTGAGCGTATATACCCTCAAATTGTTTAGCCCACTCTTTTTCAACCTTTAAAACCATAGCATAAGGCAAAAAACCTTCAAACGTCTGAGGGTTTTTTGCCGGTGCATTATGAAAATCTATTCTTGCCTTTTCAGCCACTCTCAGATATTCTTTAAAACCCATTATTTTCTCTTTTAAAAACACACCTTTCATGGTTTTAGCTGGCATAATATAACCAAAAATAAAAAACAATATACTCATCAAAACAAATGATATTGCACCAGCCCAACCCCAAATTGCAATTGCTGTAGAAACAAACAATAAAAACAAAACTGCAATAAACCAATAAATCGTTTTTATACTTTGAGGACTTCTTTTATATATTTTGTCTTCCACTAGCTGACTATAAACCTTTTTTTCCGCTTTTTTCCAGGTTTTATAAAACTTCTCCTTTAAATCCGAAAGTTTTACCTGATTATCTATTTCAAATAAACCATTAAAAATAATTTGTTGATGTTGTTTTAAACCACTTGCTTCTTTAAGTTTATACAATTTATAATCTCTTCTCTTAAAAAAACTTTTTTCTTGAACTTTCTCTATTCTCAAAAAACCCTTTATAGCCATTTCAACAATTTCAGCAGACAAATCTCTTTTATCCACCCTGTCATCAATAACTGTACCCACCATAGCTGGTGAATAATTTTTTGGTGCTTCAAAATAACTTATAATAGGTTGGTTAGATTTTGGATCTTTACCATATTTTTTCCAACAATAAAATAAAAAAATAAAAAACAAAATTGGTGCAAACAAAATGTAGTTAGCAGACAAAAACCAATATAACCTTTGCATTATTCCCGGTTGTTTCACCACACCTTTTGGCCACCCCACTACCACTGTTAAACCCTCACCTTTAGCTAAATTATTCTCATAAAAAACAAGACTCTCCACACTACCATCACTAGAAAAATTTATTTTCTTATTTTGACAAACATTTTTGCTACCCAAAACACCACTGTAACACTCTTTTTTTAACTCTTTTTCTCTTAATTTAATCGGTAAAGTCACTATTGCTCGAGCATCTTTAATGGGTACGCTCCAATCCACCCCAACAGCATTCCAATATAGCTCGTCATGTTCATCAAAATAATTAATAGCTCTTTTCATTGTATATTCAATCACATAAACCTGCTCACCACTTACATATTCATTAGCACTACCAATTTTTATTATTTTGTTTTTACCAGATTCTTTAATTTCATAATTTATTTTATTTCCTTG
>CAYNPV010000011.1:11348-13329 GCA_964399185.1 uncultured Gammaproteobacteria bacterium | reverse complement strand
CTTGGATTTTTTTAAATTTCATGTTTTAATTATAACAGTAACAATTAACAAAAAACAAGTTTATATCTATGCCTAATCACCAAAATACTCTCCGCAATCCAGCTACTCGTAATCTTTTTTTAATCATTATTTTCTTAATTTTAGTTGGTATTGGTGGCTTATTTTTTTTACCTGAAAAGAAAAAACAAGCCAACAGCCAAAATAAACAAACAAACAGCCAAAAACAAAGCATAACACAAAACAAATACCAATCATTTTTAAACGAAATATATCAAAAAATAAAAACAAATTATTGGAAAAAAACAAACGACACAGAGCTAAGCAAACTTTTCCAACTAGCTATTGAAAAAATTAATAACAAACCCATTGATCAAAACATTAACAACACCTCCACTCTTAACACAATTTTACTTAACCAAATTAACAAACGCGAATCCTCTGCAGAAAAACAAAAATTTAGCGTAGATGTGGCCACCCTTGTTTTAGCCAACCTGGAGCCTTTTGGACGTGGTGGACTTTTTACAGAAAAAAAAGCTCAAGAATTACAAAACAATGTTTCTAATGTAGATGAAAGTGTAAACCTTTATCAAATTTTACAAGTAGATGAGCAAACTAACCAAGAAAAAATAGAAGAAAAATATATTTCTCAAAAAAAATCTCTTGAAGAACAACTTCAAAACCCAAATTTAAATAAAGAGACAAAAAAAGAAACTGAAGAAAAGCTTGCTTTAACCGAACGTGCCTGGCAAACTCTCGGCAACGCTCAAGATAAAAATAATTACGACAAAGCACGAGTAGAATCAACTGTTGAAGGCAAAATTTTAACCGATAAAATATTTTATGTTCATATCAAAAAAATGTCACCGGCTTCTTTTCAAGACTTTCAAAACACAACCAAAAAAGTAGATACAAAAGATAGCCAACTTAATACTCTTATTTTAGATTTACGTGGCAATGTTGGTGGTTCTGTGGATTTAATGCAATGGTTTTTGGGTCCATTTATTGGGCAAAACCAATATGCCTATGATTTTTTTCACCAAGGCGAACACCAACCATATAAAACCAAAGTGGGCTGGCTACCTTCTTTAGTCCGCTACAAAAAAGTTGTCATATTAATAGACTCTCAAGTTCAATCTTCTGGAGAAGTTATGGCTGCCACCCTAAAAAAATACAATGTTGGCGTTCTTATAGGCGAAACAACTAAAGGTTGGGGAACCATTGAAAAAATATTTCCTCTTGAAAATCAAATCTCTAATAAAGAAACCTATTCCATGTTTTTAGTTCACAGTTTAACTCTTAGGCCAGACGGTCAACCTATTGAAGGTCGGGGGGTAGATCCTCATATAAATATTAATGATAAAAACTGGCAATCACAACTTAACGAATACTATAACTTCCCAGAATTGACCCAACAAATACAAAAAATCTGGTTTGAAAAATAAAAACATTTTTCAAAATTTTCTGCTTTTAAAAAAAATAAAACAGCCCATAAACAGGCTGTTTTACAACATCTAATTATTTATATCTCTTCTTATTTTTCTTCAGCTAGTTTATCATATTTTCCATAACCAGTACCTGCTGGTATTAAACGCCCAATAATTACATTTTCCTTTAAACCACGCAACCTGTCTACTTTTCCAGTAACAGCCGCATCAATCAAAACCCTGGCTGTTTCCTGAAAAGATGCAGCAGACAAGAAAGACGAAGTAGACAAAGAAGCCTTAGTAATACCCAATAAAACTGTTTCAGCCTTAGCTTTTCTTTTTCCAGCTACTTCTAATTCTTCATTTATTTCATTTAGCTCAGCTCTTTCTATTTGTTCACCTGGAGAAAGTGTTGAATCTCCAGGATCAACCACACTTACCCTAGAAAACATTTGCTTAGCAATAATTTCCACATGCTTATCATTTAATTTCTGACCTTGAGAAGAATAAATATATTGAATTTCTCTTAAAATATATTTCTGCACTTCTGTTTTACC
>CAYNPV010000011.1:6337-11248 GCA_964399185.1 uncultured Gammaproteobacteria bacterium | reverse complement strand
ATCAAAATCTGCTTTATCAACTATAACTTTTTGCTGTTTAGTTTCAGTTCCTTTAATTTTAATAAGCTTTTGTTTTGTTTCTTGCTTCTCTTCTACACTCACCTTACCATCTATTAAAGCCATTAAAGCCGGTTTTTTAATATTACGTGCTTCAAAAATTTCTTGCACACGAGGTAAACCCTGAGTAATATCACCCTCAGAAGCAACACCACCAGTATGAAAAGTTCTCATAGTCAACTGAGTGCCAGGTTCACCAATACTCTGAGCAGCCACAATACCCACAGAAGAACCAATTTTGACTGGATTATTATTACCTAAATCCCAACCATAACATTTAGCACAAACACCTCGATTAGTCTTACAGCTTAATACAGAACGCACCATCACAGATTCCACCTTTTCATCTCCATCTATCAAACGTGACTCTTCATAACCAATATGTTCACCGGCTTTTACATAAACTTTTCCATTTTTACCTTTAATCGTCTTAGATGCCACCCTGCCTATTAATCTTTTGGCCAACCCCTCCCCCATCTCTCGTGAGTCTTTTCTGGTTATTTCAATTCCGCTCTCGTCACCACAATCTTCTTCTTCAATAATAACACTTTGAGAAACATCAATTAATTTACGGGTTAAATAACCAGCTTCAGCAGTTTTCAAAGCTGTATCCGCCAAGCCCTTACGCGCACCATGAGTAGAAATAAAATATTCAAGTACATCTAAACCTTCTTTAAAAGAGGCTCTTACTGGTAACTCAATTGTCTCACCACTTGGATTGTTTACTAAACCTTTAATGCCCATCATCTGAGTTGTCTGCCCCCAAGATCCACGCGAACCAGATTCTATCATAGAATAAACCGGGTTATCATCAATTTTAGAAAGTGTGGAACGACAAGCTTCAGTAACTTGATCAATTACACTGAGCCAAACTTTTAAAACCTTTACCTTACGTTCATCATTAGTTAACAACCCCATATCATATTGATTCTGAATTTCATCTACTTCTTTTTCTGCCTCATCTATTAAAACTGCTTTTTGTTCCAAATTTGGCAAATCATTCATCGACCAAGTTATTCCAGAAACTGTCACATATTTAATTGCCAAATTCTTTAAACTATCAAGAAGTCTGGCTGTTTCGTCTATTCCATATTTTTCTAAACTGTCAGAAATAAGTTTTTTTAAAGAACCCTTATCCATATTTTGATTTAAATACCTTAATCTCGGTGGCAATACTTCATTAAAAATTAATCTTCCAACAGTGGTCACCACCGTATTATTCTCCAAACTCAAATCGACATCTTTTATAAACTCATCACCCAATTTAATTCTAATCAAATCATGAATTTTTATTACTTTATTATCATACGCCATAATTGCTTCTTGCAAACAACCAAAATTCCACTTAACCTCTTTCTCGTCAACACCTTCTTTTGCATAAGTTAAATAATAAATACCTAAGACAAAATCCAAACCAGGAGTTGTTGCTGGCGCACCATCACCTGTTTTTAATAAATTCTTAGCAGAAAGCATTAACTCTGAAGCTTCTTTTTTGGCCTCTTCAGTTAATGGCACATGTACAGCCATTTGGTCGCCATCAAAATCTGCATTAAATGCACTACACACAAAAGGATGCAACTGAATAGCCTTGCCTTCTATCAAAACCGGTTGAAAAGCTTGAATACCCAAACGATGCAAAGTTGGCGCACGATTTAACAAAACATGTGATTTTTTAGTAATTTCTTCTAAAATATCATAAACCTCTGTTCTGTTTGATTCTATAAATCTGTTTGCCGAACGCACGTTGTGCGCATATTCCATAGCTATTAACTTAGAAATAACAAAAGGTTTAAATAATTCCAAAGCCATCTTTTTTGGCAAACCACACTGATCAAGTCTTAAATGAGGTCCAACCACAATCACACTTCTACCAGAATAGTCCACTCTTTTACCTAACAAATTTTGTCTAAATCTCCCCTGCTTACCTTTAAGTGAATCAGCCAAACTTTTTAACATTCTCTGTTGGCCTGTTGAAGCAGTAACCGTCTTACCATGTCTAGCAGAATTATCAATTAAAGCATCCACGGCCTCTTGCAACATTCTTTTTTCATTACGAACAATTACTTCTGGAGCATTTAATTCCAAAAGTCTTTTTAAACGATTATTACGATTAATTACTCTACGATATAAATCATTCAAGTCAGAAGCTGCATAGCGGTTACCATCAAGCGGAACCATTGGTCTTAAATCCGGTGGAATAATTGGAAGAGTTTGCAAAACCATCCACTCAGGTTTAATGTTTCTTTCTTTTAAGTTAACCAACAGTTTATAACGCTTAATCATTTTTCTTTTCTTAGCTGGTGTGGTTTCCTTCAAATCTTGATCCAATTTCTTTAGTTCTTCTTGCACGTCAATTTCAGATAAAAGCTGATGAATTGCTTCTGCTCCAATAGCTGCCTCAAAAATGTGTCCATATTTTAACGATAAATCATGATAAGTTGTTTCTGAAATAATCTGTTTAACTTGCAACTCCTTCAACTCTTTGCGCGATAAATCAGCAATCTCTGTTAACTCTGCTATCTGATTATCTTTGTTTAACTGTAATTCTTTAATCTTCTTTTCTTTTTCCGTCGGTTGTAAAGTATTATTACCTTCAATTTGTTTTTTTTGGTTTTCAAAATTACCTTCAATTTGTTTTTTCTTTTGCTTATACTCTGTATCTAGTTGTTCCATTGTTTCTTTTCTCAAATCCTCATCAACTTTGGTTACTACAAAATTAGCAAAATATACTACTTTTTCTAAATTTTGTGCCGATAAATCAAGCACTAAACCAACCTTAGAAGGAATGCCTTTCAAAAACCAAATATGACTAACAGGACTGGCCAACTCTATATGTCCCATACGTTCGCGCCTAACCAAAGAACGTGTTACTTCTACCCCACATCTATCACACACAATTCCTTTATAGCGAATCCGTTTATACTTTCCGCAATAACACTCCCAGTCTTTTGAAGGCCCAAATATTTTTTCGCAAAACAATCCATCCTTTTCGGGTTTTTGCGTTCTGTAATTAATTGTTTCAGGCTTTAAAACTTCTCCATGCGACCATTCTTTAACCACATCAGGTGAGGCTAATTTTAACCTAATGGCATTGAAGTCAAAACTTTTTTGTTTATTATCTTGGTTCATAAATATATAAATTAAATTTTTTATATTTTATTTTTTATTATCTTCCTTTTCTTCCGACTCCATACTAATTTCTTCTGTTTCTTTTTTCTCATTTTCACTTTTTTCTTCATCTGTTAATTCACTACTTTCTTCTTTTACCACTTGATTATTTTTTAATAATTCAACATCTAAACACAGACCTTTAAGCTCTCTAACTAAAACATTAAAAGATTCTGGAATATTTAAACGGTTAATCGGCTCGCCCTTAATAATTTGTTCATAAGCTTTAGACCTGCCAGTAACATCGTCAGATTTAATAGTTAAAACCTCTTGTAGGGTATAAGCGGCTCCATAGGCTTCTAGTGCCCAAACCTCCATCTCTCCAAACCTTTGTCCACCAAACTGAGCCTTACCGCCTAAGGGCTGTTGAGTTACCAAAGAATATGGACCAATAGAACGTTGGTGTATTTTATCTTCCACCATATGAATCAATTTCATAAAATACATGCTACCCACAGTAATTGGATGGTCAAAAGCCTCTCCGCTTCTTCCATCAAACAACGCTTCTTTTCCGGTTTCTGAAAAACCATTCTCTTTTAGTTCTTGTACAATTTGTTCTTCAGTTATACCTTTAAAATTCAAAGTTGCTACCTTTTGGCCTGTTTTTTTAACCACCATTCCCATATGTGTTTCTAAAATCTGTCCCAGGTTCATACGTGAAGCCACCCCCAAAGGATTTAAGATTATATCTACCGGAGTTCCATCTTTTAAGTGAGGCATGTCTCCTTGGTGAATAATTTTAGAAACCACACCTTTATTACCATGGCGCCCAGCCATTTTATCGCCAACTTGAATTTTTCTTAAACTAGCCACGCTCACCTGAATTTGTTTAATAACACCAGACTGTAATTTGTCTCCATTTTCACGTGAAAAAACTTGTACATCAATCACCTTACCCCTCTCTCCATGCTCTAATCTCAAAGAAGAATCTCTTACTTCTTTGGCCTTTTCACCAAAAATTGCCCTAAGCAATCTTTCTTCTGCAGTTAATTCTGTTTCACCTTTTGGTGTAATTTTTCCTACCAAAATATCACCAGACAAAACTTCTGCCCCAATGCGCACAACACCCTCTTCATCTAAATCTTTTAACTTATCTTCACCCACGTTTGGTATGTCTCTTGTAATAACTTCTGGCCCTAATTTTGTTTCTCTAACATCAATAGAATAATCTTCTATATGAATAGATGTATATTTATCTTTATGCAACAATCTGTCAGAAATTAAAACAGCATCTTCATAATTACCACCCTCCCAAGGCATAAAAGCTATTAAAGGGTTTTGCCCTAATGCTAACTCACCATGATCACATGCAGCACCATCAGCTAAAACATCACCAGCTTTTAGTTTATCACCCACAGCAACTAATGTTTTTTGATTTAAACACGTAGTTTGATTAGAACGGCTAAACTTAACCAAATCATATTCAACTTCTTTACCCTTTTCTGTTTTTATTACTATTTTTCTAGAATCTGCATAAATCACCTCTCCGGCTTCACTTGTAATTAAAAGTTGCCCAGAATCTGCTGCTGCCTTAAATTCAACTCCAGTTCCTACATAAGGTGCTTCTGGACGAATAAGTGGCACGGCCTGTCTTTGCATATTAGAACCCATTAAAGCACGGCAAGCATCATCGTGTTCCACAAAAGGTATCATAGAGGTGGCCACAGAAATAATTTGGCTAGAAGA
>CAYNPV010000011.1:4301-6237 GCA_964399185.1 uncultured Gammaproteobacteria bacterium | reverse complement strand
CCAGCCCTTTCACGAGAAAGACCCCCCGGCCCCATAGCAGACAAACGCCTCTTGTGCTCTAGCTCTGCCAATGGATTGGTCTGATCCATAAATTGAGACAACTGTGAAGACATAAAAAAATCTTTAACCGCGCCCATCACCGGTCTGGCATTAACCAATTGTCCTGGAGTAATATCATTAATATCTAATGTAGACATTTTATCTTTAATCATGCGCTCCATGCGTGCCAAGCCAATTCTAAACCTATTCTGAACTAATTCACCAATTGCTCTTACTCTACGATTACCTAAATGATCAATATCATCAGCCTCTTTTTGGCTAATATTTAAATTTATAATTTCTTTTATAACATTTACTAAATCATTTGGTTTTAAAGTACGGTTTTCTTTATCTAAAGAAAAATCTTCACCAAATCTTTGATTTAATTTATAGCGACCAACTCTAGCCAAGTCATACCTATCAAAATTAAAAAACATACTTTCAATCAACTGCTTAGCATCATCTGTGGTTGCTAAATCTCCAGGTCTTATTCTTTTATAAACCTCTTTAAAACCTTCTGCTGCAGAATGACTTAGATCTTTAGCTAAAGTTGCCTCAATATATTTATTTTCTTCATCAATATCTACATTTTTAAATAAAGATAAAATTTCCTCGTCTGTTTCAAAACCAAAAGCCCTTAAAAGTGCAGTTACCGGCACCTTTCTTTTACGATCAATTTTAACATTAATAACATTGTTTGCTGCTGTTTCTATCTCCAACCAAGCACCACGATTAGGAATTATTTTTGCTCCATATTTTTTTTTACCTTTTACAAATTCTGAACTAAAAAAAACACCGGCCGATCTTATCAGCTGGGATACAACAACTCTTTCAATACCATTAATAATTAAAGTTCCCCTATCTGTCATTAAAGGAAAATCACCTAAATATATTTCTTGTTCTTTCACCACTTGACTTCTTTTATTAACCAATTTTGTTTTAACTCTTAATGGAGCCTCATAAGTGGCGTTTCTTTTTTTTGCTTTTACTTCACTAAACTTAGGCTCATCCAAAAAATAATCTTCAAAATACAACTCTAGGTCTCTACCAATAAAATCTTTAATAGGAGATATCTCATCAAAAAGTTCACCTAAGCCTTCTTCAAAAAACCAATCATATGATTTTTTTTGAATTTCTATTAAATCGGGCAAAGGCATAACCCGAGTAACATCTGTAAAATATTTACGCTGGATTTGGCTAGGCATAATTTTATTTTTTTAATCTAAGTATTTTTTAAATATTTAATTTTTTTATAAAACACTTTTCAAGCAGAAAAAAACTTCCAACCAGCTAAAAATTTTATTATAATTTTTGTATGCAAAAAAAACTTCTCTTCTCCGCTACTTATCCACAAGAAGAGTTCTTGATTTTTTTATTTTTATCTAAATTGTGTCTGCCATGTTTTTTTGCTTATTTTAGCGATAAAATTCACTAAATTTAGGGCAGAAAAAATAAGCTGTTTTTAAAAGCTTTATAAATTTTTTGTCAATATATACAAAATATCACACATTAATTTTTATGTCAAATATTTTTAAACCCATTTATAACATCTTTTTAAAATCTTTTTCATCTAATATTGGCACATTTAACTTTTGTGCCTGATTAAACTTTGAGCCAGGATTATCTCCAGCTACCACATAATCAATTTTTTCAGAAACAGACCCACTCACCCTTCCACCTAATTTTTTAATTTTCTCTTTAGCTTCTTGCCGGCTAAAATCAGTTAACGAACCAGTTAAAACAAAAACTTTGCCTTGCAATTTTTGTCTTTTTATCTCTTCGTTTTTTATCTTTAAGCCATTTTTAAACATTCTTTTTAATAATTCAATATTTTTTCTATCCTTAAACCAACCTACAAAACTCTCAGCCACCACACTGCCCACACCTTCCAGCTCTT
>CAYNPV010000011.1:0-4201 GCA_964399185.1 uncultured Gammaproteobacteria bacterium | reverse complement strand
GCCTTGATCTAACAATTGATCCACAATTTTAGGGCCCAACCCATCTATATCTAAACCTTTTTTAGAAACAAAATGATATATTTTTTCTTTATGTATGGAAAAACATTTTGGATTTACACAATAATAATCAACTTCGCCTGATTTTTTTTTAAGCTCTCCTCCACACACAGGACAACGATCAGGCGCCTGAACTTTTTTTTCATCACCATTTCTTAATTTTGGCAAAACTTTAATAATTTCAGGTATAATATCACCCGCCTTTTGCACAACAACTGTATCTTTAATTTTTAAACCCAACCTTTCAATCTCATCAAAATTATGCAAACTTGCCCTTGAAACCATTGTTCCGGCCAACTGCACCGGATCTAAAAATGCTACTGGAGTTATTTTACCTGTCCTGCCCACCTGCCACTCTATTTTTTTAACCTTACTTGTTGCCTGTTCTGCCTCAAACTTATATGCCACTGCCCAGCGCACATGTTTAGCAGTTCTACCCAGCCTCTCTTGCAAAGCCAGGTCATTCACCTTAATAGCAACACCATCTATTAAAAAATTTAATCGGCCGCGCAATCGCTCAATCTTTCTAAAATATTGTTTTACCTCATCTAAATCATTAACCAATTCATAATGTTTTTCTACCTTAAAACCCAAATCTTTCAAAAATTTTAACAACTCATACTGTGTTTTTATTGTTTTTATTTCAACATCTTCAGGTTTAGTGATTGAATAAAAAAAAGCTTCTAAATCCCTACTAGCCGCTACCTTAGGATTTAACTGCCTAACTGTTCCTGCAGCTGCGTTTCTTGGATTAGCGAAACCACCCTCTGGTGCCTCTTTAATTTCACCTTTTTTTATTTTTTGATTTAAATCTTCAAAACTTTTTTTAGGCATATATATTTCTCCGCCAACCTCAATATCTATTTCTTTTTTTAACTTCAAAGGTACGCTTCCAATGGTTTTAACACTATGTGTTACATCTTCGCCAACCAATCCGTTTCCGCGTGTCACAGCTTGCTGAAAAACACCTTTTTTATAAACAAAACTCATATTTAATCCATCTATTTTCAACTCACAAGTATATTTAATTTTTTTATCATTCTTAATATTTAAAAATCTTTTTACTCTTTTTTCAAATTCAACCACCTCTTCAAAATTAAACACGTCATCCAAAGAATATTTAGGCACACGGTGCTCTACTTTTTTAAACTTATCTAAAGGCTCACCACCTACCCGCTGAGTAGGAGAATCTGCAGTTATAAATTCTGGATATTCTTTTTCTATTTTTTCCAACTCATCCTTTAAGGAATCTCTAACTGCATCCGTCATAATAGGTTTATCTAAGACATAATAGGCATAATCTGCTTCATGCAACTGTTTCTTTAAATTTTCTATTCTTTTTTTAGTTTGTTTTTTATCCATACTTTTTAATTATTTCATAAAATCAAAAAACCAGCAATTTACTTGCTGATTTTTAAAATAAAACCTATTTATAACAACTCTCCGGCATTTCCCTGCTTCCCGACCAACAACCAAACAAAGGCCCAAAATCATTAACCTCAATTCTAGCGGGTGTAATATGATCTAAATTCAAATCCTTTTCTGTTTCACCACAATTTGGATGAACATAAGCAATACTATCACCCCCCTGCTCATTCCAATGAGACAATAAAATACCAAAATCTATTAAATTTATTAAACCATCACAGTTCAAATCTGCAAATAAATTTGGCTGACCAATAACAGCCCCCTCAAAACCACTTAAATAAACATTATTCCTATAATTTTCATAATCATCTTCATACACCATAAAAACACCTTCATTCCATGCTGCTCCCATAATCGGATTGCTATACTTTGTTCCTTGATTGCTTGGCTGATCACGCTCAGTAAAGGCAGTTAATTGCCTTAAAACATCACCATTTTCCGGATTAACTTTAAAATAATATGCACTACGATAATAATAGCCATGACAATCTATATAATCTCTAGGTTCCATACACCAAGGACCAACACGATGTCCGCCCTCTGATTCTAAACTGCCATAATAACAACCACTATCTATATTGTTTGCTATCACGTCTTCTTCTTTTATGCAATCTATGCTAGAAAAACCATCTACATTACCATAAGGATCCCTATTAACACAACTATAAGTTTGGCCAATATTACAGCTACCCACATCTTCCTGTCTTAGAGGAACTGTTTTAAAATTTTTCAATGCAATAAAATGTTGTTTAACATCTTCATCTGCTCCCGTAAAAGAAATATATAACTCACCATTTTTATCTACTGCCATGTATGGTCCCATTACATCAGGATCTCCAACATTAGCTGCATTATGAAACCTATCATCACCTTTTAAATAACTTTTTCTAACAACCTGATTGCCACTACTGTCCAATTTTGTATATAACAACCCATCTCCTGTTCCATTGCTAATAACACTCATATGCACATTATCCTCATCATCAACCAATAAATCTGCATTATCACTTGTTTGTCCAAAAACCTGAACAGGATCACTGACCCAACTCTGAGAATTTGTGTCTAACTTACGGTAATATAAACCCCTTAAAACATTGTCAGGGAGACCTGCATGGCTTCTCCAATTAATATATAAAAAACCATTACTATCTGTATCTATATCACCAATTTTTTCTGAACAACCATTTCCATCACCACAATACTTATTAGCCATTAAATCATACTCAACCTGTGGTTGAGAACCTGAGTCATTAATTTTAATTAAATGAACTTCAGACCAAAAACCACTCACATAAGCCACATAAACATTATCGTTATCATCAACCGCAACACGGGGTACACCACCAGTTGGGATTGGGGGTTTAATAACATCTCCTTCATGAGTAACTTTTGCATACCCGGCCCGATCATCAGTCCACACTATATGTGCGTTTCCCTGACTATCAACATCAATCATACTGTCAGCGTTTGTGTGACCATCATCTATTGGATTATTAGCACTAAAAACCCTTTCCACCACAGCCTCGCCATTAACACTGTGTACATATGCATAACATAACTTAGAACAAATTAATCTAGTTGTAGCTGGCCGACAATCACAATTATAACTAATATGCAAATTTCCCTGATTATCAACAGCCACCGAAGGATTAGCTGCATTTTGGTCTATTAAAAGTTCATCTTCCAGTTCAGACCCTCCACTTGGTGGTGGTGTATCTTCTGGCGGATTGGCTGGATTTGTTGGATTGCTTGGATTATTTGGGTTTGTTGGATTGCCAGGGTCTGTAGAACTATCACTCAAATTACAGACCTGTCCATTAATTTGTAAATTAGAATAAATTGGTCCGGGCATACCTGTATAAAAATTTGATTTACCCAAAAAAACATACTTTAAATCATTATCAAAATCCATAAAATTGTCTGCGCTTGTCACCTCTTGTCCATTAATATCCATGGTTATTTGACCACCAGACCACTCAATTAAAAAAGTATTTGTTCCAGAAAAATCATAGTTCATATTACTTGGACCAACCAAATATCTGGGTTCAAACCTATTATTATCTACTCCGTCAGCCATTCCCCACAGCTTACCAATTTCAGGGCCATTTGCATCCTCAAAATAAGCTCTACCAGTTAAAACAATCCACATGGTTCCAGCCATTCTATCACGATTATAAATTCTGTCACCCTCTGGATAGCTAAAAAATCCAAAAAAATCATGTTTATCTGCCGTGCTCTGATTAATTGGATCAAAATTAGATATATCCACTGAAAAACTACCAGTTTCCCCGACAGGATTATCCAAATTTAATATTAATTGACTGTTAGCATCAGTAGCTTGCCAACCTTCACCAACAAATGAACCTCCACTCACAGACACTGAACCACAATTAGAAGAGGGGTTCGTGGGCGTTGGTGGGGGGTCTGTTGCTTGTTGCGAGATTGCACTACCAACCGCCTCTAAGGCACTTCTACCCTCACTGCCCAACTGATTAAAAAAAGATTGGGAACCAGAAGAACTTAAATCAAAACCATATGCTTGGTGGAAAATCCATCCAGCAGCCCCTGCCTCTTTAGCATCTGTGGCTGCTCGCACAAAATCAGTCTGAGTTCCACCATTAGGAAAATAGTGCTCTTCTTGCAAATAAACCGGAACATCGCTCCCCCTGTTTGATAAATAATTTTTAATTTTAGTTACCCTGCTGGCAGTTTGTGC
>CAYNPV010000010.1:16184-17544 GCA_964399185.1 uncultured Gammaproteobacteria bacterium | reverse complement strand
TTTTTTGGTTTTATCTTCAGTTAGTACTTGGGGTTCTCCCTGGGTAATTATAACTACTTTTTCATTGGGTTTAGCCAGGTTTAATTTTTGACGAGCCTCTTTTTCTATAAATTCTTGACTGGAGAAATATTCTAACAAGCTTTCAAGTTCTTGATTTTGTTGTTCAAGTTGACTGATTTCTTGGTCTATTGAATTTTGTCTTTCTATTATTTTTTCTTGGCTTTGGTTTTCTTTTAGATAAGCCCAAGCTAAGAATAATAAAAAAACAATCAATACCGCCAAAGTGCTTTTGGAGTTAAGAATTTGTATTGTTTTTGGCTGTCTGGGTGCTGGCATGTTTAAATTATAACACGCTAAATAAAAAAATAAAATTAGATAAAAGCCACCCAGGCGAGCATGGAGACAATTATAATAATAGAAACAATTGACCAAAAAATTTTTACTATTTTTTTGTGTGACATAATTAATTTTATAATTTTAACATTTAAAATTTTTTCTTGTTTCTTGCTAAAAAACATTATCTTTTTAAAACAGAAAGATAGGCCTCGGTAGGAATGTCTACTTTGCCGTGTCCAATTGATTTCATTTTTTTCTTGCCTTTTTTTTGTTTTTCTAAGAGTTTTCTTTTGCGGGTTACGTCTCCACCATAGAGTTTAGAAGTGACGTCTTTTCTGTAAGGTGCTATACGCGAAGAAGCAATAACTTTGCCACCCTTTTGTTTGCCAGTGTCGTTATAGTTTAATATGGCTTGAATTTTAACTTCAAACATTTGGCGCGGTAAGACATCTTTTAGGGAGTCGACAATTTTGCGTGCTATTTGGTAGGCTTCGTCTTTATAAACAATGGTTGCTAAAGAATCAACAAGCTCATCGGCAACTAAAATGTCGAGTCTTTCCACATCACATTCTCTGTAGCCTATTAAATCATAGTTAAGAGAAGCATAACCAGAAGAAACGGTTTTTAGTTTATCATAATAATCGGTTAAAATAGCCGAAAGTGGTAGTTCAAAGTGTAAAACAATACGATCACTAGAAAGGTATGTTGTGTTTTTGTAAACCCCTTTTTTTTCTGTGGTAATTTTCATAATAGAACCAAGATATTCTTCTGGAGTAATAATGTCTAGCTTAACCCATGGTTCTTCTATTTTTTCTAGCTCTGCTTGATTGGGTAGTTCTTGGGGGGAGTGAATAACTGTGGCTTCGTTTTGACCTGTTTTGGTGATTTTATAAGCAACGCTTGGGGCTGTTACAATTATATCTAAGTCGTATTCTCTTTTTAGGCGTTGTTGAATAATTTCTAAATGCAACATTCCTAAAAAACCGCAACGGAAACCTGGGCCAAGGGCTGGTGAATGTTCTGG
>CAYNPV010000010.1:0-16084 GCA_964399185.1 uncultured Gammaproteobacteria bacterium | reverse complement strand
GTAAGATCAACAATTTCCTTAGATATTTTTTCTGGTCTGGCTGCTGGCAGATCTATTTTGTTTAAAACAGGAATTATAATAAGGTTTTGTTCGAAAGCTGAATAAAAATTGGCCAGTGTTTGAGCCTGAATGCCTTGGCTGGCGTCGACTAAAAGAATTGCCCCTTCAACTGCAGCTAGAGAGCGTGAAACTTCATAGGAAAAATCAACATGTCCAGGTGTGTCTATTAAATTTAAAATATAATCTTCATTGTTTTTTTTATATTGCATGCGCACTGGTTGAAGTTTGATGGTTATTCCGCGTTCCCGTTCCAGTTCCATTTGGTCAAGAAGCTGGTCTTTCATTTTGCGCTCATCAATTGTTTTGGTTAATTGCAAAAAACGATCCGCCAGAGTTGATTTTCCGTGATCTATGTGCGCAATAATACAAAAATTACGAATTTGGTTTAAATTCATGGAATATTTTTTTAAATTTCTTTTATCTTACTGTTTTTTGCTTTTTTTAGCAATGGGTAGCTTAAAACAGCCTTTTGAGGCTGTTTTGTTTTATTTGAATGAAATTGTGTATTCTAGGTCTGTTTGTAGATTGGTGCTTTTTTGTAGGCGGTTATTTTGCAGTTGTTTATTTTGTTCAGTGCTAGGTAGAACAGTTTGAATTGAGTTTGGAAAATTAAGATTTATAATTTGTGTATCTGCAAGTGTGCCGGGTTGTTTTTGTAGGTAAAGCGAATAATTTTCTCCATTGTAAATATCGCGGGTAATTTCATCTGGGAGAAAATATTCAAAAATCAGGTCTCCGGATTGTTGTGGTTCTATGGCAATAAAGGTACCAAAAATTGTTTTGTTGTCTTTGGTTGATATGTCGGTTACACCTGGTTTGGCCGAGCGGTCGTTGTCCATAGAGCCTAAGGTTCGTATCCATTCAGAACCTTTGGGAGCATAAACTCTGGTGTATGTGCGGTAACGAGTTGATTTCCAAGTAAAATCGCAATTGTTTTGATAGTTGATAACCAGGGTGGCTTTCATTTTTTTCTTCCCTTCTGTAGTCATTGGAAAAAGAGAATAATTTAAACTGCGAGTGACGCATTGGTTAGATTTTAGGGCTGCCAAGTTGGCATCGACAACCATAAGGTAGTCGGAATTAGTTTGTTTTATACGCCCTGACCAGTCTTCGTCGGCAATTATTTGTTGTATATCTGGATTTTTAACGTAAACTAAAATGTGTTTTTGGTTAAGATTTTCAAAAAAAGATTTTAAAAGATTTATCCAGCCTTCTAAATTTATATTTTGAGTGCGTTCTATTAATCTTTTGGAGAGTTTACCAATAATATTTTTGCGTTGAAAATATTCAACACCTTGTTCTTGATAACCAACCTCTACTAGATATTGCAGACGATCAACAAAATTTTCTGAATTAAAAACTATGGAATCTATTTCTATAGCACCTGTAATGGAAAGAAAGTCTTCTATAATTTTTGGTGTGATAGCAATAATCCCATCTATGGAGTGATCTTTTAGGTTTCCGTTTGAAAGGCCTACTTCTTGGTGAAAAAACCATTCAATGGTTTTAGCAGATTCTATAAAATTTGGGTTCCAGTTACTGTCTCTTAGATACCATCCATCAACACCTAGATATTTTTTTATTGGTTCTGGTGGAGAAACCTTAAGATTGTTGTGTGCATATTTATCATAGTCGTAGACATTGTTGGTTTCAAAGCTAATAATTTCACCGTCTTTTACCTTAACAATACCTAGAGTGCCTATGAAACCGCCAGTGGGTCTTAATTCGTGGTAGTTTTGTAGCAGGAAAAGATAGGTTCTTTCTTCTTCAAGACCCATTAAATATGGCATACTAGAGGAAAGACTGGAGCTTTTTTCTAAAAAGTGACTAAGTAATATTAATTTAGTTTTAAGTTCTAGATAATATTTTTTTAGCTGATCATTGAGTTGGTCGGTATCTATTTGTTGCAATTCAATTAAGGCCAGATTGATTTGTGATTTTGCCCCATTTAATTCGGGACTTTTTTTAACAAAATTTTCTAGAATTTGTTGTCTTTTGGCCGGGCTAATGTTGAGGTTTCCGTCTGAAGTGCGCGTAACTTTGTTGAGAATATCTTCGGATATTTCTGTAAGTAAATAAAGGCCTTTGCTAAATTCATTAATAGCTAGAATCATAGATTCTACTGCCTGGTAATTATTTTTTAATGAACCAAATAGCAAGGGCGTGTCTAGCTGGCTGAAATTAAGCTTGAGTTGGTTAAGAGATGTTCTGGCTGCGTCGATATCTTTTCTGGCTTGCACAAAATCTGCATCTGTGAGACTTTTTTCTACTTGTAGAAATTTTTGCTGTGTTTGCCTAGCAAGCATTACAGAGTTGGTTAAGGGTTTGATATAAGCAAGATATGCATAAGCAATAATTATAATTACAAGCAAAAAGACAATAATTAGCCACCAATGAATTTTTTTGTACCAAGGTTTTTTGTGTAAAATTTTTTCTTCTGCTTCAACAACTTCTTTTTTAAGCTTTTTAAAAAAATTAGGCATATAAAGAGGTATTATTTATGATTTTATTATACAATTATTTTGTGGTAAAAACAACTGACAGTTAATGGCTAATGGTATTAAGTATTAGATTATTAAGTAAATAGGTAATAAAATTATTTAACTTTATTAGCATCTAAACATATAAAGAATTAACATTTAATGCTAAAGAAGAGGAGGATAAGCGGCCAAAAGATTTAAGTATTTAAGATTTGTGTGCTTAATTATTAATAAGGTATATTACTTTTCTTACAGTTTTTGGGTTGATTTTTTTTGAAAGAAAAAAATATATTTAAAATTGCCTGCCGGATGGGCAGGTGTATATTATAAAGTTTTCTAGATTGATTTTAAAAAATATATTTTTTTATTTAAAATATTCTTTGGCAAATTCCCAATATTGCCAATTATTTTTTTTGGCCCCTTGCCAATACCACCATTCTATACCCCAAATGTAGTTTTCTTGAAGGCCTGTTTTTTTGGCAAATTCAAGATTGGTTTTAACTTGTGCGATGTCCATGGCATAATTTTGATCAAACTCTTCTAAGTCTTTGAGTGGTATCCCCTTGCTCCAAGGCTCTACTTGCAATTCTGTGTTAATGATTTTATTTACATCTGTAATAAGTGAAATTATTTTTGATTTATAATAATAATAAGCAGGCGGGAGCGGATAATAGAACCAACCAAAAATTTTACTCCAAGTCATACGGTACATAGAAATGCCTAAGATGTCTGCTCTTTTGGCGCCTTTAACCCAAGTAGACAGCTCGCCCGCCTCTGTAATTATAATTGGTCTAGAATCCAGAGATTTAACCAGTTTGATTTGTTCGTCTAGATAGATACTGTTGGAGGGTGCACATTGGCCAAAAAAATCTGCAAAAGGCTCATTATTTACTTGCCATTTTTTTATATTTTTATATTTTTTGAAAAAAATTATTTCTGCTGTGATAAGCTTTTTTATTTTAGCTTGTAGCTCTTTTTGGCTGAGATTTTGATAGAATTTTGGTGTGTGGCATTCTGGCCAGCGTGGTACTCTTTGGCCAATGACTGGCACTATTTCTATGTTTTTTTGTGCAGCTTTTTCTACCATCCAAGCATAATCTGAAAAATTAAAATTTCCAGGAGATTCTTCTACATCTGGCCAATAAATTGGTAAGCGTATTGTTTGGAAATTAATTTCATCTATCATGGTGCCATAGGTGTGAACCCAATCTAACTCTAATTCTTTTGCCTGAAGTTTACTAAAAGTAGCTCCCCATTTAATTTTTTTATCATCGCCAAAGTTGTGGTTCCAGATGATTAAAAATAGCACAAAAATTGCTAGTACTGTAAAAAAAATATAATGGTGGTATTTTAGTTTTTTCATTTTAGGTTTAGTAATTCCAATAAAGACCATTATCTTGAATTATTTTGGCGTAAAATTTATAGCTATCTTTTGGAGTGCGTTTACCTGTTTTTAGATCTACTTTAACTAGACCAAATTTTGGCCGATATCCCTCGGCCCATTCATAATTATCTAACAGTGACCAATAACAATAACCGCGCACATCAATTCCGGCTTTAATGGCATAGTAGATTTCTTCTAGGTGTTCTTCAATAAAGCGAATGCGGAGTTCGTCCTTTTTAGTAGCAATTCCGTTTTCAGCAATGATAAAAGGTTTGCCATAGTCGTTTAAGTCATAGAGAACATCAAAAATTCCACGAGGATAAATTAACCATTCCATATCGGTGAGTTGTCGGTTTTCATCTTTGGCATTAAAGGTTTGTTCCATTTTCATACCTGTTTTTTTGTTAACTCGCATTTCATAGTAATAGTTGACACCAAAAAAGTCGTGATATTTTTTGCCTGATTTTTTTATAAATGAATGGTTGCTAAAATTGTATATAAAATATACTTTAAGTTGTTCTAAAAGACTGTGTTTACGATAGTTGCTGTATGACTGGAGATCATTAACAAAACCCACCTTGGGTTTTTGTAAACCTTTATTTCGGTAGTATTTGTGAATTAGTTTATAGGCACGTTTGTGGGCAAGAGCTAGGTTATTAAAAACATGGTAGCCAAGTAGGTAGTTTTTTTTAAATGGTGGCCAGATACCCATAAAATAGGCACAGCTGGTCCAGCCGAAAGGTTCATTAAGGGTAATCCAATAGTCAACTTGGTTTTCGTATTCGTTAATAATTTTTTTAACAAAGCGTAGATAATATTTAAGATTACTTCTTTTTTCCCATCCTTTTTTTTGGCTGAACCAGATAGGGTTAGTGAAGTGATGCAAAGTAAGCATAATTTGCATATTTGCTTTTTTAGCCTGTTTTATTTGGTCGCGATAATGTTCTATAGCTTTTTGATCAAATTTACCACACTCTGGTTCTATTTTTGACCATTCAACAGAAAATCGGTAAAGATTACAGTTAAGATTTTTAGCAAGCTCAACATCTTCTTTATATTTTTCCCAACTTTGACAGGCTTGTTTGGCATCTGGAATTTTTTCTTGAGCATTTTTTGCCCATTTAATATTTTGGGAGTGTTTTTTTAAGGCTTTTAAAGACCAGTCGTTATTATCTGAATTACCTTCTATTTGGTGCGCAGAAGTGGCTACACCCCAGAGGAAGTTTTTAGGAAAATTTAGATTGCTTTTGTGTTGTTTTTTTTGCATAGTAATTTATTGAATAGAAATGAAATATAAGCCAATAATAATTATTATAACAGAGAGGGCTTTTTGAAAGAAAATTTCTTTTGACAGGTTTTCTTTAAGAAATTTTGGCCAAAAAATTGTGGTTAATATAACAAACATAAAAACAAATGCATACTGTATTCCTTGTAGTGCTTTGACCAGGGTGACTGAGCCTAAAAATATGGCATATTGAACCAAAATAGCCGAGCTACCTCCACAAATTTGACCTAAGATAAATTTAGCCCCAGTTTTATTAGCTTGTTTTTTATTTTTTTTATTTTTTTTGATGTCTTTAATGATAAGCTGACGGTAAACTGGAATTAAAAGTAATGCTAAAACAGCCAAGAGCGATCCAGCTCTTGTCCAAACAAAACCGCTTAAAAAATCTGTAGTAGTATAGACAAATTTATTTAATACATCTGAGATGGCAAAAAGAATGGCTGCAGGAATACCGGCAAGTAAGGATTTTCTTAGCTGTGGTAGAGCGAGTTTAGTTTTAAAACCAAGTTTCTTTTTTAGCCAGCTGAGTGCTCCGTGTTTTTGAAAATCTATAGAAATTAAAAAAGTACCAGCCATTATAAAGGCAAAACCCGCATATTGGTTACAGTTTAATTTTTCTCCCAAAATATACCAAGCAAGAATTAAAATAAAAAGCGGAGTTAGCCCGCCAATCATGGGGGCTACACGTGAAGCTTCTTCTCTTTTTAAGGTATAGAGCATTAAAATTAAGCCCCAAATCCAGACAGCCCCTGCAATTAGTGCAACAATGGTGTTTGTGGGGGTTAAAAATTTAATGCCAAAGGGTATTATTAAAAGCATTAAGACAATTCCCAGAGCAGCAATATAAAAAACATAGACCACTGGATGTGGAATTTGTTTTTTAAGCAAGGTTTTGTCTATTACTGTGGCAATTGCATTGAGAAAGTATGCAGCAATTGCAATTATCAGCCAAGTCATAGTTTATTTGTTTTTTGTTTATTATTTTAAGTTTTCCTCAATTTCTAATAGGCGGTTGTATTTGCAAATTCTTTCTCCGCGCGAAAGTGAACCAAATTTAACAAATTCTGAGTTTAAAGAGATTGCTATGTCGGCTATGATGTCATCTGTTGTTTCTCCAGAGCGGTGTGATGTAATTAGTTTATATTTATTTTTATTTGCTTGCTTGGCAAAGCGAAAAGTTTCTAGTAATGTTCCAATTTGGTTGGGTTTAACAATGGCGGCATTGGCAGCATTTTTTTTAAGGCTTAATTCTAGTCTTTTAACGTTGGTGGTTAAAAGATCATCACCAACAATAAGTGGTTTTTGGCCCTTAACTAAAGGTTTAAATTTTTTAAACTCTTTCATCATATCTTGCCAGCCTTGCCAGTCGTCTTCGGCTAAGGGATCTTCTATGGAGAAGATGGGGTATTTTTCCATCCAATCACGATAGAGACGAATGAGTTGCAAATTAAGCATAAAATGGTTGTCGAGTTTAAAAAGATAAAGTCGCTTGTCTTTGTCATAAATTTCTGAGGCTCCTACATCTAGAGCTAAACCAATTTCTTGGCCTGGTTTATAGCCTGCCATTTCAATAGCTTCTAAAATTAAATCAAAAGCTTGGTGGGTTGAGCTAATGTTTGGCGCATATCCACCTTCGTTGCCAATGTCTGTATCTAGATAGTTTTTGTGAAGCACTTTGGCTAAGGCGTGGAAAATTTCAGCTCCAGCACGAAGTTTTTCTGCAAAAGAAGAATTAAAAACTGGAACAATCATAATTTCTTGAATATCCAGGTTGGTGTCTGCGTGTTTACCTCCATTAAAGATATTAAACATAGGCGTAGGCAGGGTTGTTTTGTGCTTAAGCCCATAGGTTTTTTTAAGTAATTCATAAACAGGGGTTTTGTTGTTAAGTGCAGAGGCTTTGGCAAGTGCCCAAGAGACAGACAAAGTTGAGTTAGCCCCGAGTTGGCTTTTATCGGGTGAAGGATCTAGGGAAATAATAAGTTCGTCTAGTTTTTGGATGTTTTCTATAGATTCTCCAATAAGTTTTTTGTTGATTTTATTTACCTTTTTAATGGCTTTTAAAACACCTTTGCCATTATAGCGTTTTTTGTCGTTGTCTCTTAACTCTAGGCTTTCGTGAGTTCCTGTTGACGCACCTGAGGGCACGCTGGCGGTGGCGGAAACAGAATTGCTGAGTTCTACTTTTGTTTCTAAGGTTGGGTTGCCACGTGAGTCTAAAATTTCTCTAGCCGATATTTTTTTTATAGTTGTATTTTTTTTGTTTGGCATATTATTATAATTTTTAAATTTTAAGATTGATTATTGACTTTTGACAATATGTTTAAAACCAGGAAGATTTTTACCAGAAAGGTATTCAAGCATGGCTCCCCCACCAACAGAAAGCCAACATTTTTTTGGAAGTTTATTTTTATTTTTTAGTTTATTGATAGCAATAGAGGTTTCTCCCCCACCAATAACAGAGGTTAAGTTTTTAGCGTTTAAAATTGTTTTGGCAATGTCATATGTTCCTTTGGCAAATTTTTTTTCTTCAAAATAACCTAAGGGGCCATTCCAAATTAGACTTTGGCTTGTATTTATTATAGCATTATAGTTTTTTGTTGTCTCAGGGCCAATATCTAGAATTTTATCTGTGTGTTTAACCTGGTTAACTTTTTTTGTTTCTTGTTTGGTCTTAACATCTATGGGAATAATTATTTTTTGATTTTTAATTAATTGTTGGCTCGCGGGCATTTGGTCTGCCTCAAAAATAGATTGACCAATTTTAAAACCTTGGGCCTTAATAAGGTTGTTAGCCACTCCGCCACCTGTTAAAATGTGTGTTGCTCGGGGCAACATTTTTTTTATGAGTGGCAGTTTGGTTTTAATTTTTGCTCCACCAATAATTAGGGTTAAGGGTTGGGGTGGTTTTTTTAAAAAAGTTTGTAAGTGAATAATTTCTTGTTCTAGGTGTAAACCACAAAAAGAAGGTAAATAATCTTGAATGGCTACTACTGAGCTGGCTTTTCTGTGTGAGACAGCAAAGGCTTCGTTTACATATATATCGGCTAGGGATGACAGATTTTTGCTAAATTTTTTGCAGTTGGCTTTTTCTCTGTCTGAAAAGCGTAGATTTTCAAGTAGAACAAGGCTGTTATTTGATTGAGTAATTTTGTGGCGTATGTTTTGGCTTAAATATCTATCTATGGGTAATAAATCTATATTTTGTTTTAGGTTTTTAATAAGATATGTTTGAATGGGTTTTAATGAAAGGTTTTTATCAAACCCAGAACCAGAGGGGCGTCCACGGTGTCCAATTAAAATAATTTTTTTAGCCTGTTTTTTTTGTATATATTTGATAGTTGGTAAGCAAGCCTGAAGGCGTGAATCATCTAGAACGTGATTGTTTTTAATAGGCACATCAAAATCGCAACGAAGCAGAATTGTTTTGTTTTTTATTTTTTTTGCCTGTTTAATGGATTTTATTTGCATACTATATTTTGATTAGTAAAATTTTATTATTTTTTTTCATCATTTTCTTCTTCTTTTAAATAACGGCTTATTTTACTTAAGTGAATAGTGAGAAGAACAACAATGATGGTAATAAAAATGGCATAAGCAAACATAGCTACTAGAGAGGATTGTTCACCAAAAATATATTTAAAGAGCTTTTGTATGGCATCGTTCCAGGCTAAAGCTGCTACCAGGCCCAGACCGGCTATGATTAAACTGGTTATTTTTTCGATAATTTCAAGCTTTATTTTTTTGTTCATATTTTTAATTAATTTGTGTATAGCCTTGTCGTTTTTTAACTTTAAATCCGGAGTGAAACAGTTCTTCTCTTAATTGATTATCGTCTTGAACATAATCAGTGTATATTTTTTTAAGTGTGGGGTTTTGGTGGGCAGAACGAATATTCATTTGTTTGTCTATTTGGTAGAGGCTTTGAGCTCTTTTTTTTCTTAAGGCTGAGTTGGTGGGAACGGGTTGACCCCCGCCACCAATACATCCACCAGGGCAGGCCATAACTTCCACATAATCAAGTTTAATTTGTTTGTTTTTAATTTTTTCTAGAAGAATTTTGGCGTTTTGTAGGCCATGAACTACACCAACATTAATTTTTGTACCGGCCAAATTAAGTTTGGCTGTTTTAATTTCTTGCATACCTCTTACTGGTTTAAATTCTAGTTTTGTATTTGAAAGATTTTTTTGTTTTGAGTTTGCTTTAAGTATTTTTGAATGAGGTAGTTTTGGGTTTTTTTGCCTAAGTAAAAAGTCTGCTGTTCTAAGTGCTGATTCCATTACACCCCCGGTGGTTCCATAAATTACGCCGGCCCCCGAGTGTTCTTGTAAGGGGCTATCAAATTTTGAAGATTTTAGATCTGCTAAATTTATATTTTTTCTATTAAGCATATGAGCAAATTCACGAGTGGTTAAGACGTGGTCAACTGTTGCAACTTGTTTGTTTTTAAATTTTGTTCTTGTTTTACAAGCTTGGGAAATGTTTTTTTGGTTAATTCTTTCTAGACACCAAGACAGGTTTAGTTGGTGGTTTTCTGGTTTAGCTTCGTGTTTTTTGGCTGTGCAGGGCATAATAGAAACAACTTCTATCTTTTCCGGGTTAATTTTATGCTTATCAGCAAAAAAACTTTTAGTTATCATACCAGAAATAATTTGTGGAGAGCGTGTGGTGGTTAAGTTATCTATAAATTCTGGGTAATAAAATTCTACAAATTTAACCCAGGCCGGGCAACAAGAAGTAAACATGGGACGCTGTTTGTTGTTTTTTATCCACTCTATGAGTTCAAGTGCTTCTTCAAAAGTAGTGATATCGGCGCCAAGAGTTACATCAAAAGCATGGTCAAAGCCAAGTTTTTTAATGGCTGTGGCTAGCTGATTGGTTACTATTTGACCTGGTTCTAGACCAAACTCTTCTCCAATAGAAACACGAATAGAGGGTGCTATTTGAGCAACCATAATCTTGTCTTTTTTATTTCTGAGGTTTTTTTCTACTTGTGGCCAGTGTGGCACTCCTGAGATGGCGCCAACCGGGCAATGAACAATACATTGTCCGCAATAGGTACAATCGAATTTATCTGGGTCATTTTTAAGTAAATCAACACCTTGATTTTTATTTTTACCAGTAGTGCCTTTGGGTTTAACAACTGTTTCTACTCCCCTTTCGGCAATTTCATAAAAAGCACAGCCTTGTTTAAGGCGACAGACTTCTTCGCAATTCCGGCAATGAATACATTTTGAACTGTCAAACTGAATAGCGTTTCCAAATTGCCAGATTGGGTGTTTGTTTTTTCTTTCAGTAAATTGTTTAATGTCTAAATTATAGTTTTTGGCATAATTAAGCAAAGCGCAATTGTCTTGGTAGATACAGGTGGGGCACTTTTCTATGTGTTCGGCAAAAATTAACTCTAGATTTGTTTTGCGAATTTTTTCTGCTTTATCTGAGTGGGTAAAAACTTGCATTTTGTTTTCTACTTGGGTGGAGCAAGAGGTGACAACGCCTTTGCCTTTAACTTCTACAACGCAAGTGCGACAATTGCCTTTTATGGATAAATCGGGGTGTTTACATAGGTGTGGTATGTGTATGTTGTTTTTTAAGCAAACGTCTAAAATTGTTTGACCCTCTAGGCAATCATATTTATTATTGTTGATGGTAATTTTAATTTTTTTGGGCATAGGTTATTCACATTTAGAATTTTCTGAAAATTGAACAGGCTTGTGCTTGATGTTTTTCCAATAACTTAAAATAGCGTTAGTGGCAACTTTCCCCACAGCACAATAAGAGGATTCTTGCATAGATAAAATTAGTTGTTGAAAAAGATTTTGATTGATTTTTTCTTTTTTTAAATAATACTTGGTTAGCATTTGGTGGATACGGTAAGTTCCTTCACGGCAAGGAACACACTGGCCACATGATTCTTTTTTAAAGAATTCAGCCCAATTAAGAATAAGTTCTTTTTCTGGTTTTGTTTTTTTATAAATAATAATTGCAGAAAGACCATGGAAAGGTCTTTTAAGTTGGTCGTGGCGATAGCAAGTTCCAGAGGCACCACCGCCAACTTGATAGAAAAATTTTTTATCAGGTTCGTGCCCCATTAATTGCAAGGCTTTTTTAATGGTTATGCCACTAGGAAGCTTTAAAATTTTGTTTTTTATTCCCTGCCCGCTTAAACAACAGAACCGTTCGCCTTTGTATTGGTTATGATAAATTTGTGAAACCATATAAAAAGTTTCACAATTATTAATTAAGGTTGGCTCGTTAAACAGGCCTTTAGTAGTTGGGTATGGTGGCTTAATGTTTGGCTCTACTCTATAGCCTTGCATAGAATTAATCACTGCACTTTCTTCTCCGCCCACGTAGTCGTGCAATGGTTTTTGATAGAGCTCTATATTGAGATTTTTATTACTAATAATTTTTTGTAGTTTGTCTGCAAATTTTTGGTAATATTCGGGGTTAAGGTAGATAAAGCCTTGTTTAGCTTTTATGGTTTTCATGCCCAGCCCTATTGCTTCAACCACTGGTTCTGGCCAGTTTTTTAAGATGTGATAATCTTTAAAAACACCTGGCTCGGATTCTGAAACATTACAAATAACATATTTGTTTTTTTTGGCTTTAGCATTTTTTACCATTTGCCATTTGGTGGCAGTGGCAAAATTATTACAGCCTCTGCCAATTAGCCCAGCTTTTTTTATTTTTTTGATTAAATTAGAGGTTTGCATATTTGTATTATAGCATTTTCTTTTATTTGGAACTAGTAATAATTATTAGTCTTAGAGTATTAAGCGTTTGAGTAATGGATGATTCAAGGATTTAAGATTTAAAAATTTAAAAACCGCCAAAATTTATGACGGTAAAAAATAGAATGCTTTTGGTTTGTTGTTTTTGGGTACTTGCGTTATGGTGGTGTGTTATTTTTTAGTAATTGGTATTTCAAAAATAAAGCTGGTGCCCTTGTTTGGTCCTGGAGATTCTGCCCAAATTTTACCTTTATGTAGTTCTACAATTTTTTTGGCAATAAAAAGACCCAGTCCGTGTCCGGAAGTATTTAGGAGTTCACCTTTTTTAATGCGACTATATTTATTGAAAATTTTATCTAGATCTTCTTTTTTAACACCAATGCCTGTGTCTTTAACAGTAACACGATAGGTTGAAGGGTTTTTTTGAAAAGAAACTGTAATTTTGCCTTTTTCTGTATATTTGTTGGCATTATCTATGAGGTTGATAATAACATCTTCTAGTTTGTCTTTGTCTGCAACAAGAGGTGCTTTTTTAAATTTGCTTTTAAATTGGATGTGGTTGCCCTTTTTTTCTATTTCGTTTTGTATAATTTCTACACAATTTTTAATGGAATCTATAAGGTTAAATTTAATTTTGTTAACCTTGAGGCGCCCTGCTTCTATGCGAGAAATGTTTAAGAAGATGTTTATTAAGCGCGTAAGGCGTTCGGTGTTGTTGTAGACGTCTTCTATAATTTTAGTTTGTTTTTGGCTAAATTTGCCAAAATCTCCTTCTAAAAACATTGAAAGATAACCTTTAATACCGGTAATTGGTGTTCTGAGTTGATGCGAGGCAATAGACATAAATTCTGTTTTGGCTGCATCAGAGCGTTTAAGCTTTTCATTTGTTGTTTCTAGTTTTTGGTTTAGTTCTTGTAGTTTTTGGCGTTGCTTAATTTCGTTAATAACACTGCGGATAAGCAAAATACCAACAATAGAGAAAATAACAAAAAGAACAAGCTTGGTTATTCTGGTTTGCCAGTTGTCGGCGGTAATAACGTCTGTGGCTAAAATTAACCAAACAGCATAGACAAGTATTTCAGTAGTAACTATTTTAATGTTAAACATTTTGTATTTTAAAACACCATAGGCTGTAAAAATTAATAGAATAATTGTGGAATAGTCTCCTATAAAATAGAAACGAGAATAGCCAAAAAAGACTGGAAAAGTTATGTTAAAAACAGCGTTGGCAATATAGAAAATTATAATTCCGGTTAAGTAGTGCTGGATTCTGCGATTGGAAAGAGCTTTTTCGCGAAAAATTGGAACAATAACAGAGAGCATAATAACAAAAACAAGACCTAAGAAAACAAGCATCCATGGGCCATAAACAATAGTTAAAAATCCATCTACAAAAGCAATATTTGTTATTATTTTATTGGTTAAGCCAGTAAAAGCAGCAGAGATTATGCCTAGTGAAACAATAAAACCTGTTAACAAACGATATTTAATTTGTTTGTTTAGCATATAGATGGTAACTAAATAAAGAGCAGTAAAGAAAAGTGGAGTGGCAAACCAGGCTAGTTTAAGTGACATTAATCCATAGAGTGGATTTTCATAACCAATAATACGCGGCAAGTAGGCAAAATTAATCCAAAGCATCATAAAAAATGTCATACAAACATAAAGCTGGTTTAGTTTATGTTCGGGGTTGTCTCGGTAAACTAAAAAAGCGAGATAAAGAGCCAATCCGTCTATAAAGAGGATTGTTATCTCGCTTAAAAAAACATTTGTTAAAAAATCTATCATGAAATTATTGTGCTATATAAAAAATATTAATGGCCACCATGAGAATTCTACTGATTCCATAATCAAAGCAATTTTTTTATAAAGCTTTGATTTTTTTAGAAAAAGAAATTCGCTGAGTATAAAATATATTAGAGGTAGTATGGCTATAATGGTGGCAATTATTGCATTTGCGGTAATTATATAAAATAATATAAAGACCAGAAAGCAAAAAATTATATTATTTATAAAAAGATTTTTTTGGGTTTTTTGTGGACCCCATTTGGCAGCCAATGTTTTGATTCCGTTATGCTGATCTTCGGGAATGTCTTTTTGGTCTAAGAAAATTTGCATATTAATTGCTTTGAAAAAAATTAAAAAGAAAATAGTCCAAGCCAAGAACCAATTTTTTGGAGCATCCGCATTATAAAAGGGCTGCCAGAAAACCATTAAAGCAAAAACACTGGCTACGTAGTAATTTTTAAAGCCGGTAATTTTTTTGGTAAGTGGTTTAGCCCAAACTGGATAGATTAGACCACAAATCAGGGTTAAGAAATAAAATATAATAAAAATTGGGTTGTGCAATTGATGCCTTAAAATTAAGATTAAACTTAAAATAATATTTGATGCATAGATTAGGGATGCGTATTTTTTTAGTTTTTTAATGTGGTCTGTTCTCTCACCTTTTCCATCTTTACAACAATCTATGTGACGATCGTTGTAATAGATTAGATAGAAAAGTAAATATGCTATAGCCAAAGAATGCCATGGCATTTTAAAGCCCAGCATAATTGAAGAAAAAACAATTATGCCGATAGTGCCGATAGTTTGCAGGTGGCCGTTATAGACGATTTCGTTTTTTAAAAAAATTAAAATTTTTTTCATGATATTCCTCCATTTCTTTTTTATTTTTAAATTGTTTATTTTTAATATTCTCTTTTTGTTAGTTTTATGGTTAATTCTTTTAATAATTGGTTAGCTTGATTTTGTGGGAGATTTTCTAGATCTTTTAGGGCTTGTTGGCTGTATTTTTGTTCTAATTTTTCTGCTTTGGATCGCGCATTGGTTTTTTTAATTTGATTTATTAGTTTTTTAAGATCGGTAGAAGAAGTTTTTTCTTTAGTTATTGTTTTTAGAAAATTATTTTTTTGGGTTTGGTTTAATTCTTCTAAAGTATAGATAATTACTGCATTGCCATATTTTTTTTCTAACAAGTCTTTGCCAATTTGCTTGCCAAATTGTTTTTCGTCACCAAAAATATCAAGCAAATCATCTTGAATCTGAAACGCCATACCTAAATTATAACCAAAATTATATAATTGTTTAAGTTGTTTGGGTTTGGCCCAAGCCAAGATGCCCCCAATTTTGCAAACTCCGGCAGTGAATGAGGCGGTTTTAAGAGAAACCATTTTTAAATAGTCTTTAAGGTGAGGGTTTTCTTGGTGGTGCTCGATAGCAAATTTTTCTTGGGATTCGGGTTTAATTTCTAGGAGCAAATCTTCCATTTGTCCGTTAGAAATTTGTTTTAAGATGCTAACTAATTCGTTTTTTATTTTTATTTCTAGTGTGGGCTTAAGATTTATGCTCTCAAAAATAGAGGCAGAATAAATCATAAAAACAATTTCTGCCATGCCAGGGCCGAATTTTTTCCAAACAGTTGTTTGCCCACGACGCAGATGGCTGTGGTCTATAACATCGTCGGTGATAAGTGTGTAGTTGTGCAGGATTTCTATTAAAGCACCAACTTTTTTAGCTTGGTTTGTGTTGCCTTGAAAAAGTTTTGAGCTTAAAACAGTTAGTGCTGGGCGAAGCCTTTTGCCACCAATTTTAATTTGGTATTCAAGCAAAGGATGGATTTTTTTGTCTATGGATTTTTTAAGATAGCTAAAAATTAAGCTATCTGTTTGAGCGGCATTTTGTTTTAAAAAGTTTGCCAAACTTTTGGAGGTTGTTTGCATATTATTCTCCAATAATAAAAAATTGTATATTTCTTGGTCTAGATCTATCTAGTTCTAAAAAAATAATTCTTTGCCATTGGCCGAGTTGCAATTTGTTTTCTATAAGGTTTAGGGTTACAGAGGTGGGCAGGTGAATAGATTTACAGTGAGAGTGTCCGTTGGCACACTCTCCATCACACATGTTGACAGTGCGAATTTCAAAATTATCGTGATTGTAGGTTATTTTTTGGGAAGAACAATTTTCTAGATTGTTTTCTATATCTTTAAGCAGAAGCGGTTCGTTTTCGTTAATAAAAACACTGGCCGTAGTGTGCATAGATTGAATATTAACTAGGCCGTTTTTAATTTCTGAAGTTTTTATAAAATCAATTATTTGGTCTGTTATGTCTTGAAAATCGTATATTTTTTTGCTTTGCAA
>CAYNPV010000009.1:15761-17756 GCA_964399185.1 uncultured Gammaproteobacteria bacterium | reverse complement strand
ATTATGCACAGGCTCTAAATCATAAAAAGAATCAACAGAACCACTTTGAGCTAAATGCAAAACATAATTAGAAGCGCCTACTCCAAACAACCAGTTGTTTTTTATAACATTCTCACCCGCAGACAAATTTTCCTTCCTCTCTAAACCAGACTTAATTTCTAATCTTTGATAACCAGCCAAACCCAATCTGGTTTTTACTAAAGGAAAATAAATTAAAACCAAAACCAAGCTAAGCAAAAATAAAAAACCAGACAAGCCCAAAAAAATCCGCCTATTATTTATCTGCTTTATTATATAAAGTACTAATAAATACATTAAAAACAATACTGTCACCAACCAGATGGCCCTAGAAAAACTAAAAAACAAACCTAACCACAAAACAAAAGCCAACAAAAAATCAACATACACATTAAACAATTTTTTGTTTTTTAATATATTTATAAAAAGCAATACTAAACCCAAAAAACAAAAACCAGCCAAGACATTTGGGTGGGGTGTAAATCCGTATGCCCTTAAAAATCTCCCTGAAAGGGTTTCTACTACACTTTGCCCCAACTCATAAGCACCATGTGAAGCCAAACCTAGCCATTTACTCGCCCACACACCTTGAGTTAAAAATTGCACCACCCCCACTAGAGAATTTAAACCTAAGCCTAAAACAAAAAACTTGTTCAATTTGAACACATTTTTTTTTATTAAAAACAAAGCCAACAAAACTATCAAAACCTGCCAAAGCCTAATTAATCTATAAGCAGTAATAAGTGTTTCTCCACTCCACAACAAACTAAGACTTGCCCACAACACAAAAACAAAAAATATAAGCAAAAAATTTCTTAAATTTTTATTTAAAAACCTAAAATTAATTTTTTTATTAACCAAAGCAACCACAACAAACAAACAAAAAACAAACCAAACAATATCAAAAACATAGACAGAAATTCTCCCAGCTTCTAGGGGCATCCCTCCATATAAAACAACATCAACAAAAAACCTTGTCTGTAATGGCAACAAAAAAACAAACAAAGCCAAAGACCAGTCTATAAATTTTTGATATTCAGTTTTAAGCTTGGATATTATCATTTTAGAATGGTAAAATATCTATATAAATATTTTTTATGCAAAATATACACAACGAAAAACCACTTTTCTCCATTGTTATACCTACCTATAACCGCCTTGCCTATTTAAAAAAATGCCTCCGCTCTTTCAATGCCCTCAAATACAACAACTATGAAGTTATTATAGTTAATGACGGCTCAAGCGACAACACCTACAATTTTCTAAAAAACATTAAAAACAAAAAAATTAAAACAGTTCATCATAAAAAAAATTTAGGCATTGCTACTGCACGCAATACTGGAATTAAACACTCTCTGGGCACATATATTGCCTTTACAGATGATGATTGCTTAATAGACCCAAACTGGTTGACGCAACTAGAAAAATCTTTTAATAACTCTAAAGCAGACTTTATTATTGGCAGGACTTTTTATATCAAACAAGGTTATAAAGGATATTTCCCGGAGAGATTAGTACAAAACCCTCAAGCCAACTGGCCCATGACCTGCAATTTATCCTTTAAAAAACAAGCTTTGGCTCAAATTGGTTTTTTTAATTCCTCGTTTAAATCTAACAGTGACACTGAACTAGCTCTACGAGCCATAAATTATGGGCTAACCTACTCTCGCTCTCTAACAGCCATTATCTACCATCAAGCTATAAACTGGTCACCACGCTCACTTTTGCGCTCAGCACAAAATACTTCTGTTTGGCCTCGCCTTAAAAAGACATACCCAAAAAAATACCAACACTTTAAACCCAACATTCTCTTTAATTTTATCATAGAACCAAAAGACTATCTTTTAATAATCATCTTGCCCATCTTACTTCCTTTACTTTTAATCCGCTATCTTTACCACGGCAAACGCAATTTAAAAATATTTTTTTGTAAATGGCCACTTTGGCTATTTCTCCGCCGTTATTATATCTGGAAAA
>CAYNPV010000009.1:6514-15661 GCA_964399185.1 uncultured Gammaproteobacteria bacterium | reverse complement strand
TTTTTTTGTAAATGGCCACTTTGGCTATTTCTCCGCCGTTATTATATCTGGAAAAACGCTATCCAACAAAAAATCTTTATGATTTAATGCTTAATTCATAATTCACTTGCCTATCTAAATGTGGTAACTTTTTTGAAAGAGTAATTCTTAATTCATAATTCATCTTCTCCCCCTCCATTACTGATTATTCACCTCTTTTTATAATCTTACAGCTTCCTCCCATTTTTTATTCACCTGTTCACGTTTATCATTTAAATGTAGTTTTAAAACCTTATCGTTAACAATTACCCTTGAATTATCTTTTTGAGCTTCTTTCTTTAATTCTTTTGGCATAATTCTAAGCTGAATTTTTTTTAAGATTTTTTTCTCCCATTTAAACTGATTTTTTGAAAAAAATTTTTTTAAAAAAACCGCTTTTGTTTTTAATAAAAATTCAGATATCTTAATAAAATTAAAATTAGGTATATAATTTTTAATCCACAAATTTTGCTGAGCAAACTTTCCCCAAAGATCACCCTCCTCATAAAGGGGTATGTGGCTGGCTGTTAGATAGACCAGATGGGCGTCTCTCTGGCTTAAAGCAGTTTTTTTTAAACTCAAATTTTCCTCATCAATAAAATAACTCAAACATATCTTATTTCGCGCCATTCCAGGTTTGGGTCTCAAATTTAATAATTTTAAAATTACTACAGCCCAAAAACGTGCCGACCAAACTCCGCCTTTTCTACAAATTATTAAAAAATCTATATCAGAATTAGCCTCAGCATTCAGCAACCCTAAAGAACTACACAAAAAAATACCCTTTATTTGAGGTATAAAAGACAAAATCCAAGCCACTCTTTTAGCTTTTTTAATTTTTTTTCTGGATATTTTTTCTTTTTCCTCTCTAAATTTAAACAATTCTTTCCTGCCTTTTAAAACACAAAAAAAATCATTACACTCAACCTTGTTTTGCTTAATTAAAACCTGCAACCCCCTATCTACGTCTTTTTTATCAAAAACCACCCCCTCAGACCACAAATAAATCCACAACTCTTCTTTTTTTAAAGGGTAATCAAAAATATCAAAATAAACCAATGTTTTATAAACCGCACCTTGTGCTTCATTCATACCCTTTAATTGTACCATCTGCTTAAAATTAATAAAGAGTGGTATAAAAAACAAAAAACAGGCCCATTAGCCTGCTTCAATAACACTTCCTGATTATTTACGCAAACTCTCTAACTTGTTTTTAATTTCTTTAATCAACACACTTTCTGCTTCTGCCAAGCTCTTTTCTTCAAAAACAATTTTAACCTGATTTAGGCTACCACTATACTCAAAATTATTTACTAAATATCTAACATCAATTCCCTCTTTAGCATAAATTAAAGCTTTTATTTTCTCTTTTTTACTCTCATAAATAACAACATTTACTTTTGCTTCTGGAGAATTGGAAATAACTTCTTCAATTACCCCATCCATACCTTCGTCTTCTGCATTAGCTTTAATAAAATCTGTATGTGGCACAGCAGACCACGCCAAAGAAAAAGCCTTATCATATTGCAACCTGGCCAAAACCCTGCCCCATAATTTTAATTTAGAAAGAGTTTTGGTCCTATAAAAACTAGTTACAATTTTTTCTCTTTCAGCACCTAAAGCCATCAGCTTAGCAGCAATTTGCAATGTTATTGGTTTTAAGTTTGGTTTTTTAAAACTTTCCGTTTTACTAATAATGCCACTCAATAAAATAGTAGCTAAATCACTGTCAAATATCTGTGGGTTAATTTTATATAAATATTCAAAAACAACTTCCGCTACCGAAGCTTTGGTAACATCCACCAGATTTAAGTGGCCATAATTTTCATTACTTGTTTTATGATCTATGTTTATTAGAGGCACTTTGAAAAATAAATCTGGAGCATTAGTATAAATTTGACCAAGCGACTCTAAATCTGGGGCATCTAAACAAATAACCAAATCAAAACGATATTCTTCTTCCTCTAAATTTATATCTGTTTGCCTAAAAGTTCCTTTATCTGGCAATAAATATAGTTTTAATTTATCCGCTTCAATATCATAAGAAAACTCTTCTAATTTTTTATTATTTAAATCCAAGCTTAAAACAAAATGTCTAGCACCTCTTAAATCAGACTCAACCTCTTCTATCCCGGGCAAAAAAACAAGCTCGCTTTGAGCTTTAAAATTACTAGCACACACCATATGGGGCTTATTAATTTTTTTTAAATAAAAAGACAAAGACAAAGCAGCCGAGAGTGCATCTCCGCTGTGTTTTTCTGGAAAAACAATTAAAATATTTTTCGCTTTATCAATTAAACTTTGAGTTTGTTGAACATTATCTAAAGCCATTAAAATAAAATAATTACTTTAATATAATCTAAATAAAAAAAAGTGTCAATAAAAATATCCGATTAATCAATAAAAAAACTGATTAGTTCTGTAATGATTTAAATAATGATTTAAATCATTACATCCTTTTTATAATAATTAATTAAAATACAAAAAAATAAAAAGTGTTGTTGAACAATTAAAAAAACAAAAAGGCTTATTTATTAAAAACACAACTTTTGACTCAAAGGCCTTATTTTGCTAAAATTAAAAGGAATTATTAAAAAAAAGGCAACAATCATGAATATTACAGAACTTGCAAGACAAGTAAAAATACCCACCCCAGAACTTCGAGAAATCTTACCCGAAATTGGTTTTGACGTGGGCAAAAAAGCCATCCAAGTAGATGATCGCATGGCTCAAAAAATTATAGAAAAACTGGCTAACAAAAAAACCAGAGAATCTGTACTAGATAAAATCCGCCAAAAAAAGAAAAATGAAAAAGAGGAAACAACCCAACAAGAAAACACAGATGATGGTGCCATAAAAATTGGTAAACAAATAATGGTTAAAGATTTTGCCAAACTTCTCAAAGTTGAGCCCACCAAATTAATTATGACACTCATGAAAAACGGAGTTATGGCTTCGCTTAACGAAAACATAGATTTTGAAACAGCCACAATTATTGCCGAAGATCTTGGTTTTAAAGTTAACAAAAAAAACGAAAATCAAGAACAAATGCAAAAAGAAGCAGCTGACCGAGAAAAAATTCTAGAACAAAATCAAAGCCAAAACCTTACATCACGCCCACCTGTTATTACCGTTATGGGACACGTAGATCATGGAAAAACAAAACTCTTAGACGCAGTCAGAAAAACCAATGTAGTTGATGGAGAAGCTGGAGGGATTACACAGCACATTGGCGCTTACCAAGTAGAAAAAAACAATCAACCCATAACTTTTATCGACACCCCGGGCCATGAAGCATTTTCAGCCATGCGCTCTCGCGGCGCCCAAGTTGCCGACATTGTTGTTTTGGTAGTTGCGGCTGATGACGGTGTGCAACCCCAAACCATAGAAGCAATTTCGCTTATCCGTTCAGCCAAACTTCCATTTGTTGTAGCCATTAATAAAATAGACAAACCCGAAGCCAATATAGAAAAAATTAAAAAAGAACTCTCTGAAATTGATGTCATCCCGGAAGATTGGGGGGGAGATGCTGTGTGCGTAGAAATTTCAGCCAAACAAAACCAAAACATAGATGGACTGTTAGAGACACTGCTTTTAATTTATGAAATTGAAAAAGAAAACATTACCGCTGACTATGAAAGATCTGCTATCGGAACAATTGTTGAATCACACCTAGACAAAGGAGAAGGTCCAGTTGCAACGGTTTTAGTACAAACAGGAATTCTTAACCAAAACGATAATGTTAAAATTGGCGAAACATTGGGCAAAATTCGCAATATGAAAAACTGGAAAGGAGAAAACATTAGTCAAGCACCACCGTCTACTCCAGTAAGAATTAATGGGCTTAAAGACGTGCCACAAGTAGGAGAAATTTTACAAGCAGTAAAAAATGTTAATCAACTTAAAAAAGAAATGCGCAAAAATAAAAATTACAAAAATATTGCAAACTTAAACAACAACACAGAAAAGAAAAAAAATAATGAAATTAAAAAACTAAACATTATCCTCAAATGCGATTTTATTGGTAGCCAAGAAGCTATTTTAGAATCACTAGAAACTCTTAACCAGCCAGACCTTATTGTTAACATAATTCAATGCGGACTCGGACAAATTACAGAAGTTGACGTACAATCGGCCAAAAAACAAAATGCAATTATTTTAGGTTTTAACACTAAACCAACCAACCAAGCCGAACTTCTAGCCAGAGATGAAGAGGTGGACATAAAAACATCAAAAATTATTTATGAACTACTCGATTTTGTTAAAGAAAAAATGCAAGATATGTTAGAGCCTGAAATAAAAACCACACTACTCGGGCAACTAGAAGTTATAAAAAACTTTAAACAAAAAGAAAATGCACAAATTATTGGCGGAAAAATTATTCAAGGCCAAGCCTCACTAGAAGCCAAAGTAAACCTTATTAGAAATTCAGAAGAAATAGAAAACAACATTCAAATAAAAAATCTGCAGTCAGGAAAGCAAAACGTAAATCAAGCTGAAGATGGCCAAGAATGTGGCTTAGAAATTATTACCAAAGAAAAAATACAACCTGGAGATATTTTAAGCTTTATTAAAGAAGAAAAAATTGAAAGAAAAATTTAAAAATAAAAACATTCACCAACGCAAAGTCTTTTTAGAGGATTGTTATCTTATTTAGCACTATATTTAGATGTTAAAATGTTAATATGTTTACCTCCCCTGAAGGGGGTAAGAAAGGTTAATGCCCCCCCTGAATCCGCCTTTGGCAGGCCTGTCTGCCGATAGGCACGCCTGTCCGCCGATAGGCGGGAAAGGGACTAAGAAATGTTTAAATGTTAATATGTTAATATATTTACCTCCCCTGAAGGGGGTAAGAATAACCTCCCCTGAATCCGCCTTTGGCGAGAAAGGGGATAAAAAATGTTTAGATGTTAAAATGCTAATATGTTAAGGTGCAAAAATGATTAATTAAATTTAAAATTTTAATTCTATGTCCCCTTTTGAAATATCTCTTATTATTCTACTTGTAGTTGCTTTTTCTTTATTGTTTTTTTACTTACAAAAAAAATTAAAACCTGCTGAAAGCTCAGAGCAAAAAGAACACTTTAATAATTTGCAACAAGAAATAAACCAAATAAAACAGGACATGAAAGGTAGTTTGGAAAAAAATTTAGATTTTATTCAAAAACAATCTTGGCAAACTAGTAAAATAATACAAAATGTAACCAGCAAAATAGAACAAATAGAAGCTACCAACAAACAAGTGGTCAATTTTGCCGATCAACTACAAAATTTGCAAGATATTTTAAAAAATCCCAAACAACGCGGAGTTTTAGGTGAATATTATTTAGAAACCACTCTTAAAAATGTTTTGCCACCCAGCTCTTACCAAATGCAATATAAATTTAATGACGGAGAAATTGTTGACGCCGCAATTTTTGTTAAAGACAAAGTTATTCCTGTAGATTCAAAATTTTCACTTGAAAACTATAATCGCATAGCAGAAGAAAAGGACGAACAAAGACGCCTTGAATTAGAAAAAACCTTTAAACAAGACTTAAAAAAAAGAATAGACGAAACTAGTAAATACATTCGTCCCAACGAAAAAACCATGGATTTTGCTTTTATGTTTATTCCAGCCGAAGGTGTTTATTATGATCTTCTCATTAACCAAATTGGAGTAGTTAAGGTTTCTACCAGAGATTTAATTGAATATGCTTTTAAAGACAAACATGTTATCATTGTCTCCCCCACCTCCTTTTTTGCCTATTTGCAAACAGTTCTACAGGGATTACGCGCTCTTCAAATAGAAGAATCAGCCAAAGAAATACGCAAACACGTAGAACAACTGGGTAAACACATGCTAAATTTCAACTCATATATGGAAAAAATGGGGGGGCATCTTTCCACCACAGTTAATTCATATAACACAGCCTACAAAGAATTAGGCAAAATAGATAAAGATATTGTTAAAATCACAGACTCAGAAAGACAAATAGAGCCCAAACCAATAGACAAACCAAATCTGGAACAATAAAAATTACAGCTAAAAATGTTTAAAGTTAAAAATCCTTTCAAAAAAAACAAGGTCAGCTGGTTTACAAAAATCGGCTTTAGTTTTTTTTATATACAATTCTTAGTAGCTATAATTTTTTTTATTTTAGAGTTAAAAAAGTCATGCACAATTTTAAATCAAGCCGTTTGTTATAATTCGCAAGACCAAATATTTTTTCACTATACCCAGCTTGTTTTTCTTGTTCCATTAATCATTCTCTCTCTACTTTTTGCCCTTATTGAAATACTTTCTAAACATAAATTTGAATTCAGCTTTGAACAAGAAATAATAGAAGTCTTTATTTTTATCCTTTGGATAGGTTTTGCTTTCTTAAAACTCTTTAGTTAATTAAAGACTACTCTTTACTTGTGTCACCCCTCCATTAATTTATTACTGCTAATTAAGCATATATATGCCTAATTCTCGACTCAACCCAGAACAACAAATCGCAGTAGAATACACTACCGGCCCTCTTTTAATAGTTGCAGGGGCTGGCACAGGCAAAACAACGGTTATCACTAAGAAAATAGCTTATTTAATAAAAAACAAACTAGCCAAGCCAGAAGAAATTCTGGCTTTAACCTTTACTGATAAAGCTGCAGGAGAAATGGAAGAAAGAGTGGACAGAGAACTACCCATGGGTTACGTAGACCTTTGGGTTATGACCTTTCACAGTTTTGCTGAAAAAATATTACAAGCACATGCTCTTGATATTGGCATTCCTAACGATTTTAAACTGCTTAATCAAACACAACAGTGGCTTTTAGTACGAGAAAACTTACAAAAATTTAATCTTGATTACTATCAACCTCTTGGTAACCCCACCAAATTTATCCATGCTTTAATTAAACACTTTTCTCGCTGTAAAGATGAAGAAATTTGGCCTGAAGACTATTTAAATTATGCAGAAAAACTAAAAATTAACAACGACTCCATGGAATCTACTAGAGGAGAAGACGCAGACACAGAAACTAAACGCATTCAAGAAGTGGCTCAAGCCTATGAGACCTATCAAAAAATACTTTTAGAAAACGATTCGCTAGATTTTGGTGATCTAATTAACTACACCCTAAAATTATTTGAAACTCGCCCCAATATTTTAAAAAAATACCAAGAACAATTTAAATACATTTTAATAGACGAATTTCAAGACACCAACTGGGCCCAATATAAATTGGTTAAACTCTTAGCAAATAAACATCAAAATTTAACAGTGGTTGGAGATGATGATCAGTCTATTTTTAAATTTCGCGGAGCCAGCCTTTCTAATTTAATTGAATTTAAAAAAGACTATCCCAAATCAAAAGAAGTTTTTCTTAATCAAAACTATCGCTCAACGCAAAATATACTAGATCTTGCCTATAACTTTATTCAACTCAACAACCCAGAACGCTTAGAAATTAAACTTAAACGCAACAAACAGCTTTCTTCCAATCAAGAAAACAAAGGACAAATAAAACACCTGCACTCGCTTAACCTGGAAGAAGAAGTTAAACAAGTTATAAAAAACATCCTTGATATAAAACAAAAATCACCCCAAACAAGCTGGAATGAATTTGCTATTTTAGTCCGTGCCAACAATCAAGCCGAGCCTTTTTTAAATGCCCTTTCAGCCGCCAATTTACCTTATAATTTTGTTGCCTCCAAAGGTCTTTACCAAAAAGAAATTATTCTCAATATATTGGCTTATTTAAAATTACTGGATAATTACCACGAATCTCTTGCTTTATGGAGAATTTTAAATTTAGAACTTTTAAAAATAAGCCCCGAAGATCTTATGCACCTAACCAACTATGCCAATCGCAAAGCTATTTCTCTTTTTGAGGCCTGTCAAAATTTAAGAATTTTCAAAGATATAAATGCACACAGCATTAAACAAATAGACTGGGTGCTTAAACTAGTTAAAAAACACACCGAACTCTCTAAACACAAAAACGCCAAACAAGTTGTTTTAGCTTTTTTAAATGATTTTGGCTTCCAACAATATCTGCTTAACAAAAACCAAACACACGGCTTTATTTATATTAATCAATTTATTAAAAAAATAGATGAATTTGAAAATTCTTTTGATGATAAAAGCATTAAAAATTTTATGCGACTTATGGACATGGAACTAGAATCTGGTGAACAAGGCACACTCTCCAAAGAAGTAGAAGAAGGCCCAGAAGCAATTAAGGTTATGACTATTCATTCTGCCAAAGGGCTAGAATTTGAGCACGTTTTTATAGTTAACCTGGTTGATAAACGTATGCCATCCATTAATCGTTCAGAACCCATTCAGCTCCCTGATGAATTAATTAAAGAAACTCTACCAGAAGGCGATGTTCACCTACAAGAAGAAAGGCGCCTTTTTTATGTCGCTCTTACTCGCGCCAAAAAAAATCTTTTTTTAACATCTGCCGATGATTATGGAGGTGCACGCAAAAAAAAGTTATCACGTTTTATATTTGAAACAGGCCTAGCTAATCAAAAAAAAGAAACTAAAACAACAAAAAACAAATCTAACAACATCAATCAACCCCCCATATACCAAAACCCAAAAACACAAAAACAAAAATATAATCTACCAAAAACCTTTTCATACTCACAACTCAAGGCTTTTCAAACCTGCCCCTACCAATATTTTTTAGCTTTTGTTTTAAAAATACCCACTCCAGGCAAAGCCAGTTTTAGTTATGGAAAATCTATGCACTCTGCTCTGCAAAAATTTGCCAACCTCATTCAAGAAAAAAATTCACACGATCAAAATTCTCTTTTTTATACTCAGGGAGAAAAAAAACAAAAAACACAACTACCTGATTTAGAGCAATTAATAAATTTTTTCCAAGAATCATGGATAGACGACTGGTATAGGGACAAACAAGAAAAAGAAAAATACTTTGAACTAGGAAAAAAAAGTTTAAAAGAATTTTGGCAAAAATTATCAGCCAACCCGCCTCAAATTATTGGCACAGAAAAAGGTTTTAATTTAAAAATTAAAAACCACACCATCAGAGGCGTTATAGATCGCATCGATCAAGCACCAGACGGGAAAAAAATTATTATAGACTATAAAACAGGTACCCCAAAAACTAAAAACAAAATAGAAAAAGACC
>CAYNPV010000009.1:0-6414 GCA_964399185.1 uncultured Gammaproteobacteria bacterium | reverse complement strand
ATTATAGACTATAAAACAGGTACCCCAAAAACTAAAAACAAAATAGAAAAAGACCAATTGCTCATTTATCAGTTGGCAGCACAAAAAACTTTTGGCTGGCAAGTTGAAAAACTTATCTTTTATTACCTTAATAACAACTCTACAGTAGAATTTTTAGCCAGCCAAGAAGAACTTAAACAAGAAGAGACAAAAATAAATGAAACCATAGAAAAAATATTAACCACAGATTTTACAGCCACTCCAGCGCCTATTAACTGTAAATTTTGTGACTTTTCGCATATTTGCCCCTACAAACAACTTTAATATGTCTTTTTCAACTCTCAACCAAATTCTAAACAAAAATTTTAAACAAAAAAAAGGGCTCACTAAACAAGTTCAAGCTGCCCTGGTTTGTGATGAATTTAAAAAAATTATTATTAATCTTTGGGGGCCAAAGGCAACTCAAAAAGTAAAAGCTCTTTCTTACCAACAAAATATCTTAACTGTTGCCTGCATTTCATCTGCATTAGCTCAAGAAATTCGTCTGCAAGAAAAAGAAATCTTACAAAAAATTAATCAAAAATTTAATTTAAAAATAGAAAAAATAAATTATTTGGTCTAAACTAACCTCTAGCCAAACAAAACCCATACACTTTTAATGCACCCCTATTTTTTAAAATTCTGGCCAACTCGTTTAAGGTGGCCCCAGTTGTTGCCACATCATCTACTAAGATGATTTTTTTATTTTCTACCTGCGTATTTTCTGCCACAGCATACACGTCTTTAACATTCTTTAACCTTTCTTCTCTTGATAGTTTCATTTGAGGCTTCTTTGCCTTAACACGCTTTAACGCTTGAACTGCTTGCAAATTTAAACTCTTCCCCAACAGTTTAGCCATTTCCTCTGCCTGGTTAAACCCCCTATAATTAAGTTTTCTTTTGTGCAAAGGCACAGGCACAAGCACCCACTCTTGCAGATCCTGAGTTTGCATAAATTTATTTAATTTATTTGCCATAATTGGATTAATTTCAGTAGCCAAATCCTTAACAAAATTATATTTATATATATGAATTATTTTTTGTACTTCTGGTTGCCGCCAATCCATACTAACTAAAAGACCATCTAAAAAAGATGGTCTTAGTTTTATTTTACAATCTTCACTTAAAGCTGGCTTAATTTTTTTTAAACACTCTTGGCAGACATAGCTCCCTTTTGCCAAACAAAACAAACACTCTTTAGGCATTAAAGCCTCAATAAAAAAATCTTTTATTCCCTTTAAAAAAATTATCATTTAATTACCACTTGTTTTTTAATATAATCTAATGTAACCTGTTGATTTTTTAAGTCTTTTTCCATAATTTCTTCTACTAATTTATTTTCAACTTTTTGTTGCACTGTCTGCCTTACTTTTCTTGCCCCCGATTTTGGTGAATAAGCCTTGTGCGCTAAATGTTTTACCAAACGCTTACTCCAGCTTAATTTTAAATTATATTTTTTAAAAACCTGCCTCAGTCTAGATAATTCAATTTCTACAATTTTTTCTAATGATTTTTCAGCCAATGGTTTGAAAACAAATATCTTGTCTAACCTATTAACCAATTCGGGCTTAAAAGTATTTTTTACTTGTTTTTTAACTTCCCGCTGAATTTGTTTATATTGCTCTTCCTCATTGCTGGTGTTAACCCCGTCTTCGCCAAAACCTATATTAGCTTGATAAAATTTTTGTGCACCCAAATTAGAAGTTAAGATAATAATTGTATTTCTAAAATCTACATATTTGCCTGTAGCATCTTTTAAATAACCCTCATCCATTATTTGCAACAATAAATTATATACTTCACTATGCGCTTTTTCTATTTCGTCAAACAAAACCACACTATATGGATTTCTGCGCACAGCCTCAGTTAATTTACCGCCTTCTTTATAGCCTACATAACCAGCCGGAGAACCAATTAAACGAGAAATATTAAATTTTTCTGAAAATTCAGACATATCAAAACGCACCAAATTAGACTTTTTATCAACTGTACCAAAAAACTCATCAGCCAAAACCTTGGCTGTATAAGTTTTACCAACCCCTGATGGACCTAAAAACATAAAACAGCCCAATGGTCTGGTTTCTGCCGCCAGCCCCAACTTAGCTTTTTTTAAATAAAAAAACAACTCTTTTTTAACTTTATCCTGAGCTACAATCCTCTTATTGATGCCCTTCAACAATGTTTTTATTTGTTTTCCTTGGGTGCTTAATATATTTTCCAATGGCACCCCACTTATCTGACTGGCTGCTTTGGCCACATCTTCTGTAGTCACGCGACCTAAAAATTTTTGCTCTTTATTTTTACTAAACATTTCATTTTCCAATTCATTCATTTCTTGCATTATTGACTCCTGCTTCTCTCTTAATTTTAATGCTGCTTCATACTTTTCTTCGGCTACTAAATTTTGTTTTTTATCTTCCAAATCTTCCCATTTACTTTGCACTAATTTTAATTTACGCATATCTTCATCAACTATTCCAGATTCCACCTTAATTCTGGCAGCTGCTTCATCTATTAAATCCAAAGCCTTATCAGGCAAATTTCTATCAGTAATATAACGGCTAGAAAAATCCACAGCATTTTTAATAGCTTCTTCATTTATTTTAACTAAATGATGGTTTTCATAATTTTCTTTAACTCCCTTTAAAATTTCTACTGCCTGATTTTGATTTGGCTCAAACACCTTAACCGGCTGAAAGCGCCTTTCCAAAGCAGGATCTTCTTCTATATATTTTTTATATTCTTCAAAAGTTGTGGCGCCAATACACCTCAGCTCTCCCCTGGAAAGAGCCGGCTTTAAAATATTGGCCGCATCCATGGTGCCACCAGCAGAACCAGCGCCCACCACATTATGCAACTCATCAATAAATAAAATTATATCAGGATCGTTTTTAACCTCATCTATAACTTTTTTTAAACGTGACTCAAACTCGCCCCTCATCATAGCGCCTGCCACCATCATGTTAATATCAAGTGCAAAAATCCTCTTATTAATTAAAACATCTGGCACAGCACCTTCTATTATTTTTTTTGCCAAACCCTCTACAATAGCAGTTTTACCCACTCCCGCGTCACCCAAAAGCACTGGGTTATTTTTATTTCTGCGTGATAAAATTTGAATCAATCTTTTTACCTCTTCTTCTCTACCAATTAAAGGATCAATTTGCTTTTGCACTTCTTTATTTGTTAACTCTTTAGCAAACAAACCAACCATGCCTGCTTTTTTATTTTCTTTTCCACTTCTCAGCTTAGTGGCTGTAGAAAAATCTTCATTTTCCCGACCAACCCCTTCTCCTGAAAAAAATTTTCCTTGGCTATAGATATCTTTTATTTTATCCATTAAACCTTCCTCTTCTAAAGAGACTGGGTCTTGCATATCTTCCTGCATATTATCAACCATTTGTTGTAATTGGTTAAAGTTTAAAGTAGATTCAAAAACAAACTTTAACTGCTCCAAGGCTTTTTCTCTAGAAAAATTTTTGCCTAAAATTTTTTCTAAATTTATATCTTTCTTCTCAAGTAATGCATATAATAGATGTTCAGTTCCAATATATGGGTGCTTCATTTTAGCAGCTAAAGCTACGGATTTTTGAATAACACTTTTAGAAGCAGTGGAAAACCTAACCTCTTTTTTTGGGGTATTTAAAATGTCTTGCTTAATCAAACTTTTAACTTCTTTTCTTTCTTGATAACCCTCTCTTAATAAAACTTCTCTGGCAATTGACCCATCAACCTCAAGCAAAGCTAGCAACATATCAACCGGCTCTATTTGCTTTTTTTTGTCCTGTAAAGCCTTGACTTGCGAATATTGCAAAGCCTTTTCAAAGCGCGATGTTGTTTTTTTTATATTATTTAACATATTTTTTATATTATTTTATTTTTTATCAAAAACCAATGTTTACATGTTTAAATGTTAATATGTTTAGATGTTTAAATGTTTGTATGGCTTAATTCATAATTCACTTCCACTCTCACTGTTTATTGCTCACTATTCACAGCTAAAATTAAGCCATCTCCCTTAAAGACCTTACCCTTTCATCTATCGGAGGATGTGTAGCAAAAAATTTTGATATTCCTTTTTTTGCTTTAGAACCAAATGGACTGGCGATAAACAAATGCGCTGTTGCCTTTGAAGGCTTTTTCATTTTCCCGCTAAAATTAGAAATTTTTTCTAATGCTCTGGCCAAACCTTCTGGATATCTGGTCATTAAAGCCCCTGAAGCATCTGCCAAATATTCTCTTTTTCTAGAAATAGCCAACTGAATTAATTTAGAAAAAATTGGAGATAAAATTAAAAAAATTAAACCAACTGCCATAATAATTCCACCTGCATTTCCTTTTTTTCTTCCCCCACCAAACAAAAAACCTGTTCTAAAAAAAATATCTGCTAAAAGAGTTACTAAGCCCACTAAAACTATAACAATTGTCATTAAACGTATATCATAATTTTTAATATGAGACAATTCATGGGCTATTACACCTTCTAACTCTTCATTTTCCAACAAATCAATAATGCCCGTGGTTAAGGCAATGCTGGCGTGTTTTGGATCTCTACCAGTTGCAAAAGCATTAGGATATCTGTCTTCTATAAGATAGATTTTAGGCATTGGCAAGCCACTGGCAATACACAAATTTTCTACCATTCTATAAACATATGCATTATCTGACTTTTTTATTGGGCCCTTGGCTCCAGTAGTTTTTAAAGCAACCTGGTCGCCATAAAAATATCCACCAATATTCATTAACACAGCCAAACCCACCGCCACCACTAAAATAAAATATGAATTATAATAATATGAAATAAAATAACCTAAAGCTAAAACCACTACTGCAAACATAATCATTAAAATAGTTGTTCGTCTTTTATTGTCATCTATTTGATTGTACATATCTTTAAATTAAAAATACTACTTCCCTATTAAAGTAGCATAAAATTGGTATATTTTCAACCCACAAAAACAACCTTATTAATCATTACCAATTATTAGTTATCCGCACGTTTTTGCATTATTTGTTAACTATTAAGTGTTTATCAAAATCTTAATATGCTTATAATTTAAGGTGTTTGAATGTTTAAATGTTAAAATGTTTATTATTTTCACCCTTATTACTCATTAGTCGTTGCTAATTACCAATTACTAGTTACTAATTTTTTCACTACTTAAGCCTCAACACAAACACCTTGCCACTATTTGCATCCCAATAATAAAGCCTACTTGCATCCTTGGAAACCTGAATATTCCCCACACTAAAATTTTCACTTTCCGGAGATATTGGATCTGCAAGCAACTCTGGTCTGCCCATAGACAAATCAATCCTATAAATTAAATCATCTGTTTCTCCCACCAAGTCACGCCTTAATCCAGCGCCCTCTGGCAATTCTTGTGGCACTGCACAGTAAACAGTTCTCTCATTACTAAAAACACATTTATCTACCCAAGTATTAAGACCTAAATTTTTTTTATTACGCCCAATTACAGACTGGGCTACCTCTGATATCCAGACTGTTGGCCTATAACCATTCTGACTGCTAGTTACATCATATAACATTCTGGTTCCGCTTGGTGACCAAATGCCATGAAAATTTGTTCCGTCTACAATTAAAGTCTTGTTATTTTCTTCATTTTGTCCCAAAAAATAAATTTCAGACTCATCATATCCAATTGGCTTTTGAAAGGTTGCCACCACCTCTTCGGTTGGAGACCAATCCACATCTACATATATATGATTATCACCTATTGATTGCACTAATTTAGACTGCCCACCTTGAGGATCTGAAATAGCCAACCAATTACCTTGTTCATCATCTGTAATATATTTATAAGCCACCTCATCATTCTTGGAAAAATCTGGCTCTTTTATTGCCTTTTGCAAGGTTGTTTGCGAATCTGTATTAAAATTATAATAAATTTTAGAACCGTCAGGATAACTAATTATAGCCTTTGTTCTATCATCCGACCAAGAAACGCTTTCCACTGCATAAAATTCCTGATTAGATAATAAATAGGCTTCACGCCCGTCACTACTTAAAGCATAAAACTTATTATCGGCCGTATTATAAAAAACCACACTCTTTCCATCTGCCGAAGATGTTACTGCCTTAACTTTATTCTCTGTCAATGGTAAAGCAATTGTTCTGCTACCTTGAGCTACATTATCTATATTTCTGCCATCTGCTGTTTTATATGAACCGTCTTTTTGTAACTCTGCCACTTTGCCTGACTCATCCTCTTGACCTTGTGGCAAAGAACCCCCAGGAATTTCTTCTCCAGCTTCAAACCCCTCTTCTGTTTCTGGTAAATATCCACTAGGTGGCACAAAACCCGGCTCACCTGGTCCAGGCTCATCTGCTTTAAAAAATAAAGCATAAATTCCATAACCCAAACCAATACAAAC
>CAYNPV010000008.1:12524-17921 GCA_964399185.1 uncultured Gammaproteobacteria bacterium | reverse complement strand
TTATTTATATCATATTTTATAATTTTTGTCAAACTGAAAATTAAAAAACTTTTCCACAGCAAACTTAAACCAAAAAATTTAATATATAATTTTTTTATAACACATATCCCTATATATTTTTTATCTATATTTTAACAAAAAAGTATATACATATGTATATACTTTTTTAAAATAAAAGAGCCCCGAAGATAAAAACCTCCGGGGCTTATGTTTATAACCTAGTCTCCTCCTTGACTGGGTTTTTTATTTCAATAACGTCATACGTTTGAGAGCGGTAAACGAGCCCGCTGTCAGGCGGTAGAAATAGATACCGCTGGGCAGTCTCATCGCGTCCCAGGACGCTTGATGACTACCCGCCGGCTGAACCTCATCCGCCAACTGGGCCACTTGTCGGCCTGTGATGTCATAGACCACCAGTGAAACATGACTGGCTTTACCCAGATGGTATCGGATCACCGTCTCCGGATTGAACGGGTTGGGATAGTTTTGCTCCAGGGTGAAGCTTTTTGATCTACTCCGCAGGTGTTCTTCCACAGGAGTAGGTCCTCCCTCTTCAGGAAAGTCAACCTCATACAATGGAACGCCTCGCTCCATATTTTCGGCGTTCCCATGAAAGTTAATTTTCCACTCCCCATAACAAGTATGGGGTTGGAAAAAAAACTTCTTGGCCTCTTCAACCCGCCAGTCCCAATAGACCAGCAAGTGATATGAGACCAAATTCTGCAAACTTGTGGGCTCATCATCAAAAACGATGACCCACAATCTGTATTCCCCCCTCCACACATTCTCACCCTTCCTTAGGGTGAGACGAAATCCGTCGCCCAAAAAAAACGGCTCAGAGGCGACGGTGCAATAAAACAAATAATTTTGCGCATCTTTTGGTTTATCGTTTATGGGAGTGGCAAATGCCACAGCCCATTTATTCTCAAAACCTGCGGGCAGTTCAACGAATCTCATGGGCACCATTTCATTGGCCCTTGGGGGGTGGGCCAAATAAAAAGGCGCCTCATTTGAAACCATCATGCTGTCATGCGGGACAAAAGTGTAGTCCTCCGTCCCATGAATGCCACTGTCCGTGGCAGCGACAGTGGCGCCAGCATTTATCAGCACCGCCAAAAAAAACAAAAATCTATAATACATGGTTACCTCCTTACTTATGTTTATTTATGTTTCTTTGTTTTATTCTTTTATAAAAGATCTATATTATTTATATAAAAAATACACTAAAAAATAATTTTTGTCAAGATAAAAATTATAAAAATTAAACTTTATCTTAAAAAATGCTATAATAACTGTGGAAAACATTTTAACCTCAAAAATATGGATAATTCTCTTTATTCAACCTCAAACCATGAACCAAAACAACCAAAACCAAAAATACATTTTTTAATTGGTTTATTGGTAATTTTGGTTGCCGCTGCCATTACAGGCTATCTAATTTTAAACAATTTAAACAAATCCAACCCCAGTAAAGAACTAAACCAACCAAACCAAAGCAGTGACCAAGAATCAACCAAACAAACAAAAAAAACTGAACCTGTACACACCTATGTTGGAGAAATTGTTAAAATTTCTGGCAACAGCCTGCTTATCAAAGCCCCCGCTACCAACAACAGGCTAGAAAAAGACACTATTTTAAATGTTAAATTTGACGAAAATACTTATTTTTTCGGCTTAAAATTTCCAAAAAAAATATCTGAAACTGAAAAAAATAAATTAACTCGTAGCAAAATTAAAGCCGATGATTTACAACTCGGACAAAAAGCAGTGGTTACAAGTCTAGAAGATATTAGTCAAAAAACAATTTTTCTAGCCCACCGCATAGATATTCAACAATAATTTTTTAACTTTTTTATTTCAGCTTAAAAACCTCGCCAAAAGGCGCAGGTTTTTTAATAAATCTGATATAAATCTCTCTCAACTTCAATTTTTCTTTCTTCAGTTAAATAATTTCCTGTAGCTGTAATAATTATACTGCTCGGAAGTGTCCCGCTAGAGCTTAATTCAACTGATACCGAACTACTTCCACTGTTTATAATCCTTAAAACTGGTAAATCAGTTGAAATATTATTCAAAGTAAAAGAACTATTATATGAAATAAATGGGCTAACTGAATTATCTGGATCAACCACAATTGCCGAAACATCTGCCGAGCTCCAATCTATATCTATGCTGGTTGGATAATTCAACCCATCTGTATTTAAGTCTAATTGAAAAGATTCTCCAGCAGCTAAATTAATTTGCCAAGGGTTATTATTTTCTTCCAAAGCAATTTCCACTCCCCACCCTGCATCGCTTATTTCTGTTAAACTTCCGCTTGTAGTTAAATTACTTAGATCCATTTCTTTTTCTATAGCAAACAAGATTCTTTCTATGGCAGACTCTGCCGCATAATAGGCAACTTCTGAGTGTCCAATTTGACGCGATGTTTTTCCCACCCTTAAAACTATTTTCGAAACCACAATTGTTATCACCATTAAAGAGCTCAATATTAAAATTGAAAGCAAAATAGAAACACCTTTTTTATCTTTATATATATTTTTTTTCTGCATAATTTTTATTCAATTGGTACCCCAGACCTCTGTGGCACTGTTTGTTGCACCCTTAACTGAGCGTCTTGACCAGCCTTACTAGAAGTAATATTCATTACAATAGTTACATAAGGTTGTGATACTGGAGGCACATCCAAAGAAACAAATGGATTAGTAGTTGGGTTAATAAAAAACTCCAAACTCTCTACACTTACATTTTCTGCTGGTATTAAATTATATTCCCCATCTTCTAGTGGGTTGGTTGGATTAATTGCTACTGCAATAGAAGAATTTACTTGTTTAAAATAATATTCATCTCCATTAAAATCTTCTAAAGCCAAAATTGTGGTCGGATTAGATATTGAGGGCGAATAACCACTATAATCATACATTATATGAGATGTTCTTATTCTTTTAGCCATCACCTGCATCATAAACTGTGCTTCTTTTTGCACACTAGTTAAAGCCCGTGTTTCTTGGCTAGCCCTTAATGTGGCCGAATAAATACTCAAACTTGCCACCACAAAAATAACAAAAATACTAATGGCAATTAACATCTCCATTAAAGTAAATCCTTTATTTTTATTTTTTATTTTTTTATCCATTTTACCAATTAGTTATTTCTGTTTCTAATTTAAAGGTATGTTCTCTGCCTCGCTCTGTCCAATACACTTCACTCACTACTCGTTTTAAATTAAGGCTTTCTTGGGTTATTGTAACCATCCTTTTATAATTTGTGTCCTCTCCTGATAAATTATGCAGATAGCGACCATCGTATATATCTAAACTACAATTAACGCAGTTCTCAATTTCAGAACTATCTGCCACATCCAAAGACAAATCTCCTGTATCTAAATCTACAGATGTAATTCTTGCACCAGTGGAAACAGAATCAAACCCATCCACATCTCTAATTGTTTTTACCACCTCAACACCTTCTCTGGCTAAATTAACCACCACAATAGAATCTTCTGAGCTTTGAGAAAAACTAATAGAGCCTACCATTAAAGCCAATGAAGCCACGATCCCCACAGTTAAAATACCAAGAGAAACTATAGTTTCCATAATTGTTACACCTCTAATATTTTTAGCTAAAAATTTCATAAATTAATCTGTAATATTAATTTGTCCCGACTGTGCATTAATAATAATATTTTTTTCTGCTGAGTAGTTGGTGTGCGATAAAGTAATTTGTGCATTGTCTGTTAACTCAACCCCATTAACATAAATCTTAGCCAAAGGTGCTTCATAAACAACCTGCAACTCATCAACAGGGTTTCCATTATTTTTTAAATCTCCATTAGCTACATACACTCCATTTATTAAATTATACCCACCCTGACCATAAGCCTCTTCTGGAGCACTGTCATATACAAAATCTTCATCCAAATCAGCAAATAACTTTAACTGACAACTTCCACTTGAACACTCATCTATTTTAACTCCAAAATTATACCTCTCCCCACCCACAGTTTGCCCAGTTAATGCCCAAACTTGAGCCTGACGCAACAACGATGCCACCTCTTCTGCTTCAATATCCAAGGCAGAGCTTCGATTAAAACCTTTAAAATTAATCAATACCAATGTTAACAAAACCACCATTATGCCTGCCACAATAATTAATTCTAAAATTGAAAAACCTTTTTTATTTAACTCTTTTTTCATTTTAAATAATTAAATTAATATACCACTCCCAAATTTGATTTCCATAAAATAAACTAATTATAGTAGAAACCGTCAAAAAAGTACCAAAAGGAACCCGAGACTGCATTTTCTTTTTGCCCATTATCAACATTGGCAAACAAACACACAAGCCTAAAATATAGGCAAAAAATAAACCAAAAAGGCTCAATGGCCAGCCTAAAACAACTCCCATTAAAATACCCAGCTTAACATCTCCACCCCCTATAGCCCGGCCTTTAGAAATATAATATTGTAAAGCAAAAAAACCACTTACAATTAAGGCTGAAAAAAACAATCCTCCTAAAAAATTTATTAAACCCAAAAAATCAAATCCCAAACTACCCTGCCACCAAATATAAATTTTAAACAACAAGCTTATTATAATTCCACCTAAAATAAAACTATCCGGAATAATATAATATTTATAATCATAAACAAAAATTAAAAGCAAAACACTTGCAAGCAACCACCAATACAACAAATAAACCAACCTATCCGCTTCTCTGCTTTGCCAAACAAAAAAAACAAAAACAAATAAACAAGCTGTCATGGCCTCTACCACTATATATTGCCAGCTAATTTTATTTTTACATTTCAAACACCTGGCTTTTAAAAAAATAAAACTTATTATTGGTATATTTTCCCACCATTTTAACTTGTGCCCACACAGCCAACATTTTGATCTGTCTTTAATAAAGCCTATTCCTTGATGCAAACGCAGAACCACAACATTTAAAAAAGAACCTATCATAGCCCCAAACACAAAAACTAAAACATAATTTAAAATATTCATAACTAAATAATACCATTTTCATCTAAAACAAAAAAGCCCCCGAAAAACAGGGGGCTTTAATTTTTTCAAACCAAACAAACTAACTACACGCTCCAGAGGAAATTCCTGCTTCTGTTACGCAGTTTTGTCCCGCGGAAAGTCCTCCCGTAGAAGCCCCTAAACAAAAATCTATATTATACCCTGAACCACTTCCTGTTTGTGCATAAGTATAAGAGTTTTGAGCTTCAGTACAAGGATCATCCGCAGGCGTCGGTGCCGTTGGAACACTTGCCATATAACTTGAAATTGTAGTGGTCGCAAGACTTGCAGGATACCCATTATTATCATTATAATACAACTCAAGAGCGGTTTGAATTTGTTTAACATCTGCTACTCTTTTAGCATCTCTAG
>CAYNPV010000008.1:2022-12424 GCA_964399185.1 uncultured Gammaproteobacteria bacterium | reverse complement strand
AACTCAAGAGCGGTTTGAATTTGTTTAACATCTGCTACTCTTTTAGCATCTCTAGATTTTTGTCTAGCGCTATTTAAGGCCACTACAGCCAAAGTTGCTAGCAAACCAATAATGGCAATTACAACTAACAACTCAATTAAAGTAAAACCTTTGTTTCTTTTCATATTAATATATTTTATTTTTTAGTTTCCTTTTTTAACCGACCTTTAGGATGCATCCCTTGGTCGTCTTTTTAAAGACGAAGGGTTAAAAGCTGTTAAAAGTTTATCCACAATTAACAGATTTCTCTTTTATTATAACAAAATTAGCCAATTTTTTCTAAAAAACTACAAAGAAGAAGCCATATTATACATTGGCATAATAATTGCAGCCACCATCAAACCAACTGCCACACCCAAAACCACCATAATTAATGGCTCAATCAAACTAACCAAATTAGCCACCATATTATCAATTTGTCTGGTATAAAAATCACTTAATTTTTGTAAAACTAAATCCAACTTACCTGTTTGCTCTCCCACATCTACCATATAAGCTACCATGGCTGGAATTTCTTTATGATCAATTAGCACAGAGGCTATAGTGTTGCCCTCCTCTACTTCTTCAATTGTTTGTTCAATAATTCCACGGTAAACATTATTACCAACCACATCTGCAGTAATTTTTAAAGATTCCACTAAAGATATGCCACCACTAGACAATGTAGACAAACTTCTCGAAAATCTAACCAAATAAATTTTCTGAAACAACTTGCCAAAAACCGGCATTTTTAAAAAAGCCCAATCTCTATATATCTTGCCAGATTTTGTTTTAGTTGCCATTTTAAATCCAAAGAACAAACCAATCAAAATTATAATCAACAACCACCAATAGTTACTCAAAAAACCACTCACAGCAATTAAAATTTTAGTAGAACCAGGCAACTCACCTCCAGTTTCCTGTAAAACATCTGTTAATTTAGGTATAACAAAAATCATCATCACAATTCCAACACCAATTAAGCCACACACAATAAAAACCGGATATATCATGGCTCCCTTAATCTTACTCATCAAATCATAATCTTTTTCTTGTTGATCTGCTAAATATTCCAAAACCTCGTCCAAACGACCAGATGTTTCACCAGACTTTATCATAGCTATAAAAAAATCCCCAAAAACTTTTTCATGTGCCCCAAGTGCGTCCGATAATTTAACACCACCTTCCACATCATCCGCCACTTCTCCTAAAACAACTTGTAATTTTGGATTTTTTGTTTGCTTAATTAAAATTCTCAAACTCTTAACAACTGGCACAGAGGCCTTTAACATCACAGAAAATTGGCGTGAAAAAACCACCAAATCTTTTGGCGACACTCTGTTTATTGCTGCAATAAAACTACTTTCTCTGCTTTTTCTTTTCTTGGCCTCCTTCAAATCAACCAGCACCAAACCGCTCTGGCTTAAACTTTTAAAAACCTCATCTTCATCATTAGCTTCCATTTGAGATTTTATCTTTTTATTCTTTTGCGGATCTATCGCCTTATATTCAAAATTTGGCATATTATTCAATCAAAGATTTAAAAGCTTGTTTGTCTTCTATATTGTTCAGGGCTTTTTCATGGCTAATTTTACCAGCTCTTACCAACTTAGCCATAGATTGCTCAAAAGTTACCATACCCTGATTAGCAGAAGTCCTAATAATATTATTTACCTGGTTTAATTTACCATCAGCTATAGAAAGTTTAACCGCTTCACTTGTAAATAAAATTTCTGGCACAACTAAATAATTATTCGCCGCATCAACAATTAATTTCTGGCACAAAATGGCTTTTATTGCCCTGGCAAAGACCTCTTGAATTCTTTTTCTTTCACTATCACTAAAATAAGCAAAAATTTTTGTTACGGCATCTAACACAGAATTTGCGTCCAAAAGCAACAGTACCAATCTCCCCTGATCTGTTAAATTTAACACAAGCTCCATCTCTTCTTTATTTCTCACCCCTTCTACCATAATCACTTCAGCACTTGTATTTAAACAATCCTCTAAACCAACTTTTAAAGAAGGTGTATCAGCCCCCACCTCTCTCTGCTGAATTACACTTTTTTTACCAGTCATAATAATCTCAGTTGGCTCTTCCAAACTAACAATTTTTTCTTGGCGCGTTTGATTAACGTGCTCCAACAAACTTACAGCAGTAGTTGTTTTGCCAGACTTATATGGACCAGTAATAACCACCAGACCCTTTTCCCAATAAACAATTTTTTCTAATTGTGCAGGCAAACCCAAATTTCTTAATGTTTCTATATGAGGAGATATGAAATGAAAATCAGCAGCTAAAAAATTTTTCTGATAAAATATATTTATTTTAAATCTCAAACCACTTTCAAAAGTATGTCCAAATAAAAGAGACATTTTTTCTTTTAATTTCTTTTGTTGATCTTTATTAAGTAAAGGCAAAACCAACTCTTCTATCTTAGAAGTGGTTAAAACCTGATCGTTGGCCGGCCTCAACTCATTCACAATTTTTAATAGTGGTGGCTTACCCACAGTCAAATACAAATCACTGGCACCCTGTTCAGCTAGCTGAATTAATAGGTTTTGAAATTGCATTTTATCAAGAGTGCCCATATTGTTTTTTTAATACTTGTTTAATTTTCTCAATTACCTCAGAGGGCATATAGTGTGCTTTAATTAAATAGTCCTTAGCACCCAAATTTAAACCTTTTTTTATGTCTTCCTTGTGACTTAAATTTGTTAAAAGTATTACAGGAATTTTTTCAATCAAACTCTCATCCTTCATTTTTTCCAACAACTCAAAACCATTAAGTTTAGGCAACACAATATCCAATAAAACAACTTGCGGTTTCTTTTTTTGAATCAAACTATAGCCCTTTTCTCCATCCATAGCTACTTCCACCTTATATCCCTCCACCTCCAACTTGGTTTGATACATCTTTAACAAAAAATCATCATCTTCAATTAAAGCGATTATTTCTTTATTCTCTTTTTTGTTTTCTTTTTTCATGTTTATTCTTTTGTCGCACGCAACACTTCTTCCATGGTTGTCATACCACGCATGGCCTTAATTATTCCATCTTGTTTAATACTCATTAAGCCTTGGCTTAAAAACTCATCTTTTAATTCTTTACCCCCCATTTTTCCATCAGCAATTAATTTTTTTAAATTTTCTGTCACAGCCAAAACTTCGGCAATGGCCACTCTGCCTTTATAACCGGTTTTATTACAAGTTGTACAACCTTTTCCTTTATAAAATTTTAAATTATTTAAATCTTTAAACTCTTCAGGTAGTGTATCTTTAGGAATTTTTGCTAAATCTTTTTTAACATTCTCTAACATTTTTTGCGGTAATTCATGCTCCTCCTTGCAATCATCACATATTTTTCTAACCAGTCTCTGTGCTAACACAATATTAACAGTAGAAGCCACCAAAAAAGGCTGCACCTGCATATCTGTTAAACGAGGGATTGCCCCCAAAGCATCATTCGTGTGTAAAGTGGATAAAACAAAATGACCAGTTAAAGAAGCATGGATACCAAGCTCGGCTGTTTCACTATCACGAATCTCCCCCACCATAATTATATCTGGGTCTTGCCTTAGAATAGACCTCAACCCTGCTGCAAAAGTTAAACCAACTTCTGGTCTAATTTGCGACTGGTTAACTCCTGCCAAATGATATTCCACCGGATCTTCTAATGTTACAATATTAACCTCTTCTTGATTTAAAATATTTAAAATAGAATATAGAGTCGTTGACTTACCAGAGCCGGTAGGGCCAGTTACTAAAAACATACCATGGGGTTTTTTTATATTTTCTTTTACCACTTCCAAATTTCTACCCTCAAAACCAAGGTCATCCAAACTCAAAGACCCTGAAGAAGTATCTAAAATCCTCATCACAACTTTTTCATTTTCATACAACGGCAAAGTCGAAACACGAAAATCAATATCTCTATCCATAATTGTTAGCCTAATCCTTCCGTCTTGTGGAATTCTTGTTTCATCAATTTTTAAATTAGCCAAAACCTTTATACGCGAAACCAAAGCATTATGAATATATTTTGGCAAAAACAAAGACGTGTGCATAATGCCATCCACCCTATAACGCACCCTAGAACTGTCGCTATAAGGCTCAATATGAACATCAGAGGCGCCCCCATCTACTGCGTGCTTTAAAATTACAGAAACCATTTTAGCCACCGGTGCACTTTTAATCGCCTCTGATATATCTTCATCTTTTTTCTTTTTCTTGGCCTTTTTTTCTTTTTTCTTAACAAACTTTCCTTTTGCCTCATCCAATGCCTCTCCTACTTCCGATTTCAAACCTGAATATTGTTTTAAAATTTCAGCTAAAGACTCTTCAGATGTCACATAATAATGTGCCTTTTTACCTTTTTCTCTGGCTAAATAATCTACAGCCTCTTGTGCTTTTAAATTAGTTGGATCACTAATAGCCACCTTTAATTCATCATCTGTTATTTCAAAAATACCAACATTATAATTTTTGGCCAACTCTTCAGGAATATTAATTAAAATTTTATTCTCAATTTTTATATTTCTTAAATCTTTGTAAGAAAGACCAAACACCTCGGCCAAAACTTTTGCCAAGTCTTCATTGCTAATTTTTTGACTTTTTCTCAATTCTTCCAAAACATTTTTGCCTTGGCCAAGCATTTCATTATATACTTCAAAATCAGCCTGGATTAACAGGCTTTGATCTTTTAATAACTCTAGAATGTTTTTTTGTTGCTTTTCTGTGTACATTTTAATCACTATATTTTAAAAACGGATTTACTCTGCCTTTTTTTTCATCTAATGTTGTGGTGGAAACCTTATTGTATTCTTGAAGGTTTTCAAATATTTCATTCTGCAAAACATCTAAATCAAACTTAATATACAAATCACCCAAACTTTTTTCTTCTGGTACCTCATAATAAAAATCTTCTTTATTAAAAAAATTATTATATACCAAATACACCGACACAGCTAACATAGCCAGCACTAAAATAATTTTAACAACCAATATTGACTTTTTCTTAATATCTTCCATATTAATTAAAAAAATAAGTTTTTAATCTAAATTGATGTTCCTCCTCTCCATTTACATAATTAAAAGACTGCACATCAAAAAGTCTTAAATTATTTTCTATTGCTTTTAAAAGCTCAACAAAATCTAAATAACCCTTACCCTCAACACTAAAATCAACTTCAACAACTTGTAAGACTTTTTTTTGATTTTGCACCGGCTGAAGCTCTCCAGACTCATCCAAATTTGCCTGCAGTTTTTTCTTTACATTGTTATTTTGCTGAACATTCACGGTAATATTAGTTACGACATAACCTTTTTGTTCGGCCAATTGCTCCAAATTATAATACAACTCGTGCAACTCAGGATTTTCAGGTAAAAGTTCTCTAGTTTTATTCTTTAAATAAGGGCTTACTTCACCATAAACATCTTTTAGCTTTTTTAATTCATTATAAACTTTTAACTCATTTTCCAACTCGGCCTGTTTTTCTTCAATTAAATTTTCACCTATTAAATGTCTTTTTTTTATTGCCTTATTTAAAAAACCATAATAAAAGACCAAAACAACTAACACAACACAGGCAAATAAAACAAAACCAAAATACTGGCTAAAAAACATTCCAGCATTTTTTTTATTCTCTGTCTTTTTTTGTTTTTCTTCTTTCTTTTTTCTCATTTATTTTTATTAATTGCCTCTTAAAAATTCAGCATCAAACACTAATTTTATATTAAAACCAATTATTTTTTCATTCTCTTTTTCACTTCCCTCTGTCTCATTCTCTTTATTTATATTTTCAACATTATTGTCATCCAAGTTAATCTTTTGCCTTTTCTTTTCTTCTTCTTCAGCAGTTAAAGAATACATTTCCACACTTCTCACATACTTATTATTTTGCAACAAAAGCAACTGCTCAGCCGCTGTTTTGTAAGAATCAGCTTTGCCAGTCAAGCTTAATGAAGAATTTTCACTAGTAAAATTCAAATTCTCATAATATACATTTTTTAAAGTGTTTTCTTCAAAAAAATCAAAAATCCTAGTTGAAACAATGTGGTTATTTATTAAACTTTTTACATTTTTAATTAAATCAACAAAATCATTCATCTTTTTACTGTCTTTTTTTATTTCTTGTGTATCTTCTTTAACAAAAACAATTCTCTCTTCTAAGTGCGCAAACCTCTCTTCTTTATCATTAATATTTTCCATCAAGTACAAATAACCAAAAGAGCCAGCCACAATTAAAAAGCCAATCACCAAAACAAAAATAATAATTTTTTGCCTTAACTCTATTTTGGCCTTAACTGTTTCCGGCATTAAGTTAATGCTTACATTAGCTTTTTTTACTTCTTTTTCAGGTTTTTTTTGTTTTCCCTCTTTTTTGTTTTTATATAAATCAAAACCAGAAACCATCTCTCCTTTTATATCTTTTTGTTGCTCTTGTTTTCTTTCTACCTGCTCTGTCTTTATTTTGTTATCCACTTCTTCTTTTTGCTTTTCATAAATATAACTTTTTCCTCGCTCTAAATCTTCTTCTTTATTTTTGTGGCCAGGTCCAGATTCAAAAATGGGTTGTGCATTAAAATCAGGTTTTGATTTTCCATCTTCTTCTAAAACTATTTTTTTTGTATGTAAAAAATCAACACCCTCTTTTTCATAAAAAACCTTTTTTGGATTAGACATTTCTACTTTACCACCAACAGCAGATTCTGGTTCTTTCTTTTTACCCGCCACCAAACCACTTATGTTCTTGTTATTAGAAGATTGATAAGAAAACCCCTCTTTAACTGTTTCTTCTGGCTTTTCTGCTTCCTTTAAAGCATCTTTCGTTTTTTCTTTACTGTGATCAATTTTTTTCTTTTCTCCAACCATGCCCAGGACTTTTTTAATTTTATACCAAAAACCACCCTTTTCTTCTTCAGGTTTATTCTTTTTTTCTTTTGGGTTTGTCATCTCAATTCTAAGCTTTTTCCTTTCCTCTTCTTTTAATCTCTTTTCTTCCAACTCTCTCTTTCTTTGCTCTGGAGGTAACAAGTTTACACCAGACATATTTTTTTATTAGATAATTTCTCTCATGGCCAAACCAACAGCCACGCTAAAACGGGGGGCTAGCCTTTGTAAATTTGATTTTAACTCCACAGGATAAATAACTTTATCCCACGGATCACCAATATAGACTTTAATATTTAATAAATTAGATAAATATTCATCAATGTTTGGCAAAAAAGAAGAACCGCCAGTTAAAATAACCTTTTCTATTCTGTTAGCTGATTGATGAGAAGAATATAAATCAAAACAATATTTAATTTCATTTATAATTGGTGTAATGACCGTTTCAATAACTTTTGGCAAATTATTATTCTCACCAGAAAAACCAATATCACGCTTAAACTGTTCTGCCCTTTTTTTGTCTACATGCATACTATTCATAATAGACTTTGTAATTGCCGAGCCACCAATATCAACGCTTCTATTTAAAACTGGAATACTATTTTCTACCACACTAATATCTGTAGTTAAACTTCCAATATCCACAATCATCACTGGATTTTTATCACCCCCTACTAAAGATCGCTCCAAGGCAAAATTTTCCGTCTCCAAACTCAGCAAATCTAACTCCGCTTTCTCAAAAACGCTCATATATCTTTGCACCAATTTAATCGGAGAGGCAGCAATTAAAACCTTTAAATCATTGCCTTTTTTGCTTTTTTTAACTTGTTTATTTTTTTTATGAGAATTATCGTCAGAATCACCCTCCAAGCTTTCCACACCTTTTTCTTCTTTTGCCCCCTCAATATCAGTTACTTCAATATCATCATCTAAAACTTTCCAATCTAAGGTCATTTCCTCTAAATTCATTGGAACAAACTTCTTAGCTTGCCAATAAACCGCCTTTTCAATATCTTTTTTTCCCATATTAGGCAATGAAATTACAGAAGAAAAAACCGAAAAACTAGGCAAAGAAGCTATAGTTTTTTCAGTAGTTGTTTTTGCTTCCACGCAGGCTTTTTTTATCAAAGCCGCTGTTTTGTCTTCCATTTCAGGCGAATTATCATGCACAATGTCCACCTCTTCTTCTAAAAAAGCATAAGTGGACAATCTTGGCCTTCCACCTTCATTTTTCAACTCAACCAACTTAATTGTATTACTGCCAATATCAATCCCCAAATAACTAGGTTTTGCAGTTTTAAATAAGCCCATATTCTTAAATTAAACAACATTATATTTTTTGCTGTTTTATTAATTAAAAACTTTATTAATCAATTTTATTATAGCATATATATTTATTTAGCAACAAATCAAAAAACCTGCTTTATCAACAGGTTCTTAGCTAAAATTTAACTAAATTTTTTTTAATTTAAATTTTCCACTAAAGGAACAATCACTTTTTTATCTAAACCATCATTCTTTTCTTCTTTTGGCTCTTTTTTTTCAACAAAAATTAAAGCTGGAACTAAAAACTCTTGCACACCCTCTTGTGTATATTTAAAAGTTTCAACATAACATAAATTGGGCGTTGTCAATTTAACCAACTCACCATCTTCTTTTTCTCGCACCTTCTTTTGCTTTTGAATATTACTTTTAGACAAAACTTCTTCCACGCTGTTAATCAAATCATATTCTACAGCAGAATACCTTAAAGATTTAATACCCCAAACTCTTATTATTATATTTGTTTTTCTATCATAAACAAGTTTAATACCAATCAGTTGTCCACCCTGATCATAAACATTTTTCCCTTCTATTTCTAATGGAAAAACAATATTTATTATTGGTAAATTTTCCTGCAAATTTTTACCATCAAACAAAACATTTTGCACAACAGCCTCACCATAACTCGACAAATTAACACCTTTTTCTGTCAAAAAAGACCTGCTTATTTCAACCACCTGGCTAAAATTTAGCAAATCCTTTCCACTCTGCTCGTCTGTTTTTACCGTTTTCCCGCTTTCGTCAACAAAATCTACACCAACCCCATCATTAACAAAAGATAAACTTAATTCACTATTTTCTAAATCAAGATTAATAGCATATCCACCTAAACCCTCCTGTAGCAAATTAATATTTTTCACCTTCAACTGCGCAAAATTAGACAACTCCAACAAACCTATATTCAGATTTTTTTGTAAATAATCAGCCAACTTTTTTGTATTTTTAAAATTTTTTTCTCTTTTTAAGACACTGGCTTTTTCTCCCATTAAATCAAAATCCTCACCAACATAAACATATTTAAAATTTTTAATATTCAAATTACCAGGTTCAGAAAAAACACCCACCTCTTTTTGTGTTTGCTTTTGTCCTAATTGATCACCACCACCCCCTGCCCCCCTGCCTTCTATTTCACTAGGTTTTATTGCCTCTAAATCAAATTCACCAAATTGTTTTTCAGAAGGCACAATTTCTAAAGAACCCCAATACCCTAAATCTATATTGCTTTTTTCTGCACTCAAACCAAATAAAAACAAAACTATAAGCAAGGCAACCACTGGAACAGGTGTAATTAACAATTTATGCCTATTCCACACAGCTCGCCAATCAAACAATTTTTTTCTCTTGTTTCTCATCAACACACAAGCTCTTGCTTCCAACACATTTCTTAACTCTTTAACAAACCTCTCATCTATTTCTATCTCAGGTTTATAAGCTAACATTTCATGCAATAATTCATTTAAATCCTCCTCATGATTTTTTAAATCTGGATTTAATAAGTATAATTCCTTAATTATTTTATTTATTTTATCATCCATATATTTATTTTTGCGTAAAAACTAAATAAATAACAATAATAGACATTTGCATCTCCGGGTTACTTCTTATTTTTTTTAAAAATCTAGAAACAATCATTTTTAAAGCACCCACTTTTTTACCGGTTATCTTAGCAATCTCAGCATAACTTAAACCATCCCAAATCCTCATAATTATTATTTCTCTTTGCTCTTGATTAAAATTCTCCAGAAAATTTTTTATCTTTTTCAAGCTATCCTTTTGATCATATTTTTTTTCTTCATAATTGCTAAAACTCAAACCAAAAACATCATCAATATTTTTAACATCTTTTTGCCTACGGTAATAATCTATAACCGTATTTCTAGCAATTGTATAAAGCCACGCCTGAAAACTAGCCCCAGCATCTATACTAAATTTATTAATCTTTTCTAAGGCTTTAATAAAAATTTGGCTGGTTAAATCTTCTGTCACCTCTTTACTGTTCACTCTATAAAAAACAAAGCTATAAATTTTTTTTACATACAAATTATAAAGATAACCAAATTCTTCTAATTGGCCTTTTTTACATTTTTTAATTGTCTGCAATTCACTTTTTTCCATGAACAACCTTTAACTAGTATTAAACAATTTTCTTGTCTTTTTTGACTTTTTTT
>CAYNPV010000008.1:0-1922 GCA_964399185.1 uncultured Gammaproteobacteria bacterium | reverse complement strand
AAAAGCTGCACCAAAAAAGAAAAAAACTACTAAGAAAAAAGCAGCTCCAAAGAGAAAAAAAACCACCAAGAGAAGAAAAAAATAATCTCTTAAAAATCGGTTTTCTAGAGAAACAAAAAATCTCCCACTTAATTTAGGAGATTTTTTGTTTATATTAAATTTCTTTATTTTAAAACATTTTTTTTTGACTGCTGGGTTTTTCATCTTTATTAAAAATTTTTATCTTTCCATATTGACCATCAAAACCTGGGGCAACATGAACCTTTCCTTGACGTGCCCTTTTAACACCTTCCGCCACCCTCTTATCTGTTTCTTTAAGCAAATTCTCATAGGGAACATTTAACAAAATTTCAAACTCATTGCCAAATTTTTTAATTAAACTTTCCCATTCAGCTTGCACTTGTTTAGACTTACGTGATTTTATATCAAAAGCTTCTGCAATAATTTTGTCTAATTCTATTATTTTTTTAAAAGGAGTTCTTTTTGGATCATTATAATTTTCATCTCTCTTAGAGTCTGCCAATTCTTCTACTCTATTTAAAACTCCGATTGTCAAAGGTCTTCTACAAATTGGACAAATATTTTTATTTTTTTTGCTTTCGCATGGGGTTGAACAAAAACCACACGCACGATGACCATCAAAATGATACATTCCTTCTTCTGGATAAAATTCAATAGTATACAAAAATTCATCTTTTTTTCTTTCTTTAATCACACGCACAAGTTCTTTATAACTTAATTTCTTTTCAGCAATCTCAAACACATTAGCCTCTCTGGCTATATTTGGCAATGAATGTGCATCAGAATTAGAAACAATACTAACTTTGTCCAAATCAGCCACGCGCCAATTCATAGGCGGGTCAGAAGACAAGCCTGTTTCAATAGCAAAAATATTTTTACTCATTTCTCCCCAACAGTCTTCAATGCTGTCAAAACCAGACTTAGAGCCAAACATGGCAAACCACGGTGTCCAAATATGAGCCGGTATTATAAAAGCATTCTTATCAGCTTCAAAAGCATGTTTGGCTAATTCAACCACATCCATTCCAATAATTGGTCTGCCATCAGATTTTAAATTAGCCCCTGCTTTTTCTAAGCGTTTATTAAACCTCTCTACCGATTCTAAACTCGGCATTAAAATTACAACATGCAATCTACGCACCTTACCTCCTTTAGAATAAATACAAGAAATTTCAGTTGAACAAACAAACCTGGTTAAATTTTTATTTTCTTTGTTATTTTTATTTTTAACCACATACAAACCAGAGTCACCCTCAACCAAACTGTTTTTCAACTCCTTAAACCAAACCAGGTGCGTAAAATCTCCGGTTGCCACCACATCCACGCCCTTCATTTGGCAAAATTTATCTATATTTTCCACACTTAATTCTTTAGAACACGCCCTGGAAAATCTAGAATGTATATGTAAATCAGCAACTATTTGCATAAAAAATCATACAATTATAAATAATAAATATAAAACTTACACCCTTTTCTTTTTTTATTTTCTATTAGTTTTTGGTGAGTCATTCCTGGCAATCTAAACCTATAAGAAATTAAAATACAATTATTTTTTTCTTCTTTTTTAAATTTATTTTTTAATTTTTTTAATATTTCCGGAATCAAATAAACAAAATAATAATTTGCCTCCGGAAGACTTTGCTTAAAAAAATTTTTATACCTAACCTCTATATTATTTCTAAATAAAACTTTAAATTTAGCCAAACAATAAACAAACCAATTTATTTCATAACCTAAACCTTCAACATTATGTTTTTTTCTGGCAGATAACAAAAACCTTGCATCCCCACACCCCAAATCAACGATTTTTTTATTATTATCAAAATTAAAATTATCTAAGAAAAAATCAATATCTTTTTTTGAAATAAAAACCAAAGGAACTTTATAAATAAAAAACTGAA
>CAYNPV010000007.1:0-18354 GCA_964399185.1 uncultured Gammaproteobacteria bacterium | reverse complement strand
CATTTGACATCCTGGGCTAATGGTTTAAAATAATATAGAAAAGTAATTAAGTAAAACTATGGATATTAGTCGCATACAACACATCATCAACAAAACTGGCGATAAAATAATTTTGCCAACAGGAGAGCCTGGAAATGAACTTATAGTAATGAATCTCAGAGAGTATGAAAATTTAATTTCAGACAACCAACACATAGAAAACCTAACCGAAGAAGAACTGCTTGATAAAATCAATCGTGATATGGCCATCTGGAAGCAAAGCAGACAAGATCAAAAAGGCAATGATAATTTTCTAGAAGACATGGAAGATTGTGACTATTTTAGCTCTGACCACGAACAACCCAGTCTAAACTTCAATCCTTGGCACACTGAAAAAGAAGACTTTAATCAAAACACAAACCAAAATAACCAAGAAGAACCACCGCAAGCACAAACAGAAAATAATAACCCATTTCTAAAAGAAAACAAACCTAATAAAGACACAACTCAACCCCAAGATGAATCACAAGAAAACAACTACTTAAATGATGACCAACCGTTTAAACTTGGAAGTAAAAAAATAATGGACTATCCACAAACTAATAATTTACACCTTAACAAAGACGACAATAAAGATGCTAAAAATCAAGACGAATTTCAACCACAAACAAAAAGTCAAACAAACACAAATGATCAAGAAAAAAAACCAAACAAAAAACAATTTTCTATACCCAAAGAAAGATTAATAAACCAAGAAGAAAAAAATACTAATCAACAAAATAACCAAACTAAAGACTCCCAAACACCAGAAGAAGAAAAAAACTTTCTTAATTACGAAAACATTCCACCACCACCAGATTTAGAACCTAATTTTTATGAAGAAGAAGAGGAAAAAACCATAGACATCAGTTATGATGAAGAAAATATTTGACACCTTTTTGGGCTTCTGTTAAAATAATTAAAGAATTGAATTATTAAAATTAATAAATTTAAAAAAACTAACCCTAACAACTGGACAAAACTCCATTAAACCCTTAGACTCGGGTTTAACTTTGTGCTCAATACAAAGTTGGAGGTTGTTAGAAAAACAATATTTTTATGCCAGAACAATTTGATCGCTCAAAACCACACATTAACGTTGGTACCATTGGTCACGTAGACCATGGAAAAACAACCCTTACCGCAGCTATTTTGGCTGTTTTGGGTAAAGAAGGTAAAATCGCCCAAACCAAAGGTGTTGGTGAAATTGATGCTGCTCCTGAAGAAAAAGAACGTGGTATCACCATTGCCACAACTCACGTGGAGTATCAAACAGACAACCGTCACTATGCCCACATTGACTGTCCAGGACACGCCGACTACATCAAAAATATGATTACCGGCGCCGCCCAAATGGATGGAGCTATTTTGGTAGTATCTGCAGCCGACGGACCCATGCCTCAAACACGCGAACACATCTTATTGGCCAGACAGGTTGGTGTTCCTGCTATTGTTGTTTTCTTAAACAAAACAGACCAGGTAGATGACAAAGAACTAGTTGACTTAGTAGAAGAAGAAGTGAGAGATCTCTTAAAAAAATATGAATTCCCAGGTGACGAAGTTCCTTTTGTTAGAGGTTCTGCCCTTAAAGCTCTAGAAGCAGTTGAAGCCGGCAACCAAGACGACGAAAACTACAAGGCCATCTTAGAATTAATGGAAAAAACAGATTCATATTTCCCAGAGCCAAAACGCGATATTGACAAACCATTTTTAATGCCTGTTGAAGACATCTTCTCAATTGAAGGTAGAGGAACTGTTGCTACTGGTAGAATTGAACGTGGTGTTATTAACCTTAACGATGAGGTAGAAATAGTTGGCCTAAAAGACACCCAAAAAACAGTAATTACAGGTATTGAAATGTTTAACAAATCTCTTGACCGTGGTGAAGCCGGTGATAATGCGGGATTACTCTTACGCGGTACTAAAAAAGAAGACCTTGACAGAGGGCAAGTTTTAGCCAAACCAGGTAGTATTACTCCACACACAGAATTTGAATGCGAAATCTATGTTTTAAATAAAGAAGAAGGTGGACGCCATACTCCATTTATGAAAGGTTATAAACCTCAATTCTACATCAGAACCACAGATGTAACCGGTGAAATTGAGCTTCCAGAAGGCACAGAAATGGTTATGCCTGGAGATACTGTGACTCTCAAGGTTAAACTTATCCAACCAATCGCCCTAGAAGACCAACTGCGCTTTGCTATTCGCGAAGGTGGACACACTGTTGCTTCTGGTGTGGTGACAAAAATTATCAAATAGAATTTTTTAGTTTAGGTCCCGGCTTATATAAGCCGGGACCTAACTCATCTAAAATTTTTAATCAATAAAGTAAATTAATAACAAATAAAATGGCAGAAGATAAAGGTAAAACCCAAAACCAAGATTCTAACAAACAAAGAGTTCGTATTAAAGTTAGAGCCTATGACCACAAAGTTATTGACCAATCAGTCAAAACCATTATTGAAAATGTAAAAAAAACCGGAGTAGAAGTTAAAGGTCCGGTACCTTTACCAACAGAAAATAAAAAATATACGGTTAATCGCTCCACTTTTGTACACAAAGATGCTCGCGAACAATTTGAAATGCGCACCCATAAAAGATTAATCGACATCTATAATCCAAACGCCAAAACCATTGATCAACTTTCCAATTTAAGCCTACCTAGTGGGGTTGACGTGGAAATAAAAATGTAGTACACTTTAGCAAGTCATTATAAATTTTCAAAGTTGCTTTTGTAACACAAATGATGATCTCAATAATTGAGATGACAGTTTGCAATACAAACTCTAGCAACTACATAAAAATCAGTTTAAATAAAAACGTGCACAACAATCAAACTCACATATTCAAGAGTTGCGATTTTTTTTAAACTGGTTTTAATAAACCAGATTTTTTTATCTATGAAATTCTTAATCGGCAAAAAAATTTCAATGACCCAAATTTTTGACGAAAAAGGGGAGGTTCAGCCAGCCACAATTATACAGGCCGGGCCTTGTTTTGTTACTCAAATAAAAAACAACCAATCCGACGGATACACCGCTACACAAATTGGTTTTGGTAACAAAAAAAACCTTTCCAAAGCGCTCAAGGGTCACCTTAAAAATTTGGGTGAGTTTGCTATTTTAAAAGAATTTCGCTTTAAAAATGATGAAATAACCCAAAAATTAAGCCAAGGCACACAATTAAATGCTGATATTTTTGACGAAAAAGAAAAAATAAAAATTACAGGTTATTCAAAGGGTAAAGGCTATCAGGGTGTAGTTAAAAAATATGGTTTTGCCGGTACCAAAGCCACCCATGGTAATAAAGACCAACTCAGAGCCACAGGATCAATCGGAGCTACAGAACCAGCCAGGGTTTTTAAAAATTCTCGTATGCCTGGACATATGGGAAACATTAAAACCACCATCAAAAACCTTGAAATTATTAAAATAGATAAAGAACAAAACTTAATTTATATTAAAGGCGCAGTGCCTGGCAGAAAAAACTCAATGCTTTTAATTCAAAATGACAGAGCATTAGAACTAAAAAACAAGCAAGAAAAATCATCAGACAATCAATCAGCACAAGAAAACCAATAATATTTTATAAATATGACAGCTCAAGGCCAAAAAATTAATATCTATAACACTAAAGGAGAACAGGTTAAACAAATCAGTTTAAACCCTGAAATTTTTGGCGTCAAAATTAATCCAACTCTTATTCACCAAGTTTTAGTAGCACAACAAAACAACAGTCGCCACAATCTGGCTCACGCTAAAGGCTGGGGAGAAGTTAGAGGCGGAGGAGCCAAACCATGGAGACAAAAAGGTACAGGTCGCGCCAGACACGGTTCTAATCGTTCACCTTTATGGGTTGGTGGTGTTGTTACATTTGGACCCAATAAAAATCGTAACTACTCACAAAAAGTTAACAAAAAAATGAAACAAAAAACGGTTTTAATGGGACTTTCAGACAAAGTCAATCATCAAAATCTACAAATTCTAGATAAATTAGAAATTAAAGAAGCTAAAACCAAACACATAATAGAAATAATTGAAAACCTTAACAAACAAGAAATAATTACACTTAAAGAAAAAAAAGTAGCCATAAAAACACCAGAAAAGAACAAGACAACTAAAAAATCAACCAAATTTGATATAAAAAAATACAAACCATCAATTTTATTTTGCATCGAACAAAGCAACAGCAACTTAATAAGAGCCACCAAAAACCTAACAGGTATTAAAATTGATTTAGCGCATAACTTAAATATCAAAGATTTATTAAAATATAATCAAATAATTTTAACAGAAAAAGCCATACAAAAACTAGAAGAGCGCTTTCTTAAAAAACAAACTGATAATAAATAAAAAATATGGGAATTTTTGGTAGTAAAAAAGATAAAAAAACAAAACAAGCTGAAGAAAAAAAAGATTTAGCCCAGGTTAAAGATGCAAAAAAAGGCAAAAAAGAATCTTCAGATAACAAAAAAAACAACCAAAAAGAAAATAAAAAAAACAAAGAAGCACAAATAAAAGCAACAGCCAATGGCTTTGAACACATTATTCGTCCAGTTGTTTCAGAAAAAGCATCTTTTATGGGAGCTGAAAATAAATATATTTTTGAAGTGGAAAAAAGAGCCAACAAAATAGAAATAAGCAAAGCTATTCAAAGCATCTATGGTGTTAAACCCATTAAAATAAATATAATTAATGTTAACGGCAAAAAAGTCCGATTTGGTCGCAAATTTGGTCAAACCAAAAATTGGAAAAAGGCCATTGTCAGCCTTAAAGAAGGTCAAACAATTAATGTCTATGAGGGTGTTTAAACAATATGAGTATTAAAGTCTACAAACCAACCACTCCAGCCAGACGCAAAACATCTGTTGTCACTGGTTTAGGTGTGGACAAAAAAAGACGCGAAAAAAGCCTCACTAAAAAACTAAAGAAACACTCAGGTCGCAACAGTCAAGGAAAAATTACAGTTAGACACAGAGGTGGCGGTTCAAAAAAAATATATCGCCAAGTAGACTTTAAACGCAGTCTTTTTGACCAAAAAGCCACTGTTAAAGCCATTGAATACGATCCAAACCGTAGCGCCAGAATTGCTTTAATTGAATATGAAAACAAACAAAAATCATATGTTCTTGCCTGGCATGGAGCTAAAGTAAATGATATTATCAAATCATCAAATCAAAAAATACCGGCTCAACCAGGCAACCGTATGCCTCTTGAATTTATACCGCAAGGACACTCCATATACAATGTAGAACTAGAACCAGACAAAGGTGGAATTTTAGGACGTTCAGCTGGCTCAATTATTATTTTACAAAATGTAGAAGGCAAACACGCTCAATTAAAAATGCCATCTGGCGAAATAAGATTAGTTAAAAAAAGCTGTCTTGCAACTATTGGCCAAGTATCAAATCCAGAAAAAAAATTAATTCGCATTGGCAAAGCAGGCCGTAAAAGACACATGGGAATCAGGCCAACCGTTCGTGGTAAAGCCATGAACCCAAACGATCACCCACACGGTGGGGGAGAGGGTGCGCAACCAATTGGTATGAAACACCCAAAAACACCTTGGGGCAAACCAGCTCTGGGTGTTAAAACCAGAAAGCCAGGCAAAATAAGCCAAAAACTAATTATTAAAAAACGCAAAAAAAACAAAAGAAGATAATTAATTTATTAAATAAAATAATAATAATTCTATGCCAAGATCACTTAAAAAAGGTCCATATGTTGATGAAAGACTACTTAAAAAAGTTAGCCAACTTAAAGTTGGCGACAAAACTGTCATCAAAACTTGGTCTAGAAACTGCACAATCACTCCTGAAATGGTAGGCTTTAAATTTGGTGTACACAACGGCAAAGAACACATCACCGTTTCTGTTGTAGAAAACATGGTCGGTCACAAACTTGGAGAATTTTCTCCAACCAGAAAATTTATTAGACACGGCGGTAAAAAACAAAAAGAAATGGAAAAGAAATAATAATAAATAAAATTTTATGCAAGTTAAAGCACAAACAAACCACCTCAGAATATCTCCCAGAAAAACAAGACTAGTTGTCCAAGCTATTCGTGGTTTAGATGTGGTTGATGCAGAAAACAAGCTCAATCTTATTAATAAAAAACCCGCCAAACCCTTGCTTAAACTACTACAAAGTGTAATCAGTAATGCAGAAAATAATTTTGAACTTAAAAAAGATAACTTGTTTATTCAAAATATAATGGTTAATGAAGGTCCAACCCTAAAACGCTGGCTTCCCAGAGCATTTGGCAGAGCCACACCAATTAATAAAAGGACTTCTCATGTTAAAATAATTCTAGAAGAAAAGGTTCCCAGTAAATCAAAAAAAGATACCAAACAAGATAAACAAAAAGATCTAGAAACAAAACAAGTTAAAAATTTAGATGAAGTTAAACAAGAAGGTAAAACAAAAAATGAACCACAACCAGTAAAACCTGTTCAAAATACAAAAAAACCAGAAACCTTGTCTGATAAAGACAAAGATGGTAAAATTAATCGAATTTTTCGCCGCAAAAGCGGGTAAAATAATATAATTCTATGGGTCATAAAGTTAATCCAAAAATATTTAGAGTCGGTTTAAGCGAAAATTGGTCTTCGCGCTGGTTTGCTGGTGAAAACGATTATAAAGGCTATCTTAAGCAAGACTACTACGTTCGGGAATATCTTGAAAAAAAACTCAGAGATGCTGGCGTAAAAAAAATAGAAATAGAAAGATCGCCAGATAATTTAAATATAAATATTTATTCATCTAAACCAGGAATTATTATTGGCAGAGGTGGAAGCGGAATTGAAGAAATAAAAAAACATATTCTAAAAAACATAATCAAAAATAAAAAAACAAAAATCCAAATTAATATAAAAGAAGTTTCTAAGCCTCAGCTTTCCGCTCAGATTGTTGCCCAAAATATGGCGCTTGAACTAGAAAAAAGAATACCTTACCGCCGTGTTATGAAAAGAAATCTAGAATCAGTTATGCGTGCAGGCGCTAAGGGTGTTAAGGTTATCCTTGCAGGGCGCTTAGATGGTGTAGACATTGCCCGCCGAGAAACCCTAGTTCAAGGCAAAATTCCACTCCACACTATACGTGCAGAAATAGATTATGGAACAAGCACAGCTAGCACAACCTATGGTGCAGTCGGCATTAAAGTCTGGGTCTATACTGGCGAATACTTTGAAGAAGACGAACAAAAAAACAATAATCAATAAATCACTGCATTTAAAATAATATGTTAATTCCAAAAAAAGTAAAACACAGAAAATGGCATCAAAGTGCCGGCACATCCGGTAAACATGCTTCACGCACTGTTAAGGTTAGTTTTGGTAGCCATGGTTTAAAAGCAACCACTGCTTCTTGGGTAACTTCGCGACAAATAGAAGCTGCTAGGCGTGTTTTAGTTCGCTACATTCGTAAAAATGGTAAAATGTGGATAAGAATTTTTCCAGACAAGCCAGTCACCACCAAAGGTGCAGAAACACCTATGGGCAAAGGCAAGGGTGTAGTAGACCATTATGTCATAGCTATTAACCCAGGAACCATTATGTTTGAAATGGATGGTATAAGTCCAGATATGGCTAAAAAAGCCCTTCTAGACGCCGCCCACAAATTACCTGTAAAATGTAAAGTGGTTACTAAATAAAATTATGCAAATTAAAGAATTAAAACAAAAATCAATTCAAGATTTAGAAAAGATGGAAAAAGAAACCAGACAAAAACTGGCAGAATTAAGATTTAAAGTTTATCAAAAACAACTAAAAAACATTAACGAATTAAAAAATAACAAAAAAGATTTAGCCAGAACATTAACCGCTAAAAACGAACTAAAAAATAATAAAACCAATCAATAATAATTACAAATATGGAAGAAAAAAAACAGAACCACAAAAAAATTAATCGAATCCTAAAAGGAATCGTTGTTTCTAACAAAATGGAAAAAACCATTGTGGTTAAGGTTAACTCAACAAGAATTCATCCAACCTATAAAAAAAGATACACGGTTTCAAAAAAATACAAAGTTCACGATCCACAAGAAAAATATCAAACAGGGGATGCGGTTCAAATAATTCAATGTCGCCCTTTTTCTAAAGATAAAAGATGGCGAGTATACCAAGATAAATAATTTCTATGATACAAGTTGAATCACAATTAAAATCTGCCGACAATTCAGGTGCAAAAAAACTACAAGTTATTAAAATTGTTGGCGGTTATAAACGTAGGTTTGCCAGTATTGGTGACGTTGTAACCTGCTCAGTTAAAGAAGCGACTCCTCACTCCCAATTAAAAAAAGGGGATGTGGTTAAGGCTGTTATTGTTAGAACTCGCAAAGAAATTCGTCGCTCAACAGGTATTTATTTACGCTTTGATGAAAATGCAGCCGTAGTAATTGACCCAAAAACAAAAGAACCCAAAGGAACTCGCATCATGGGCCCTATTGCCAAAGAACTAAGAAACAAAGGTTTCAAAAAAATAATTTCACTTTCACCAGAAGTTTTATAAATTTTATGAAAATAAAAAAAGGCGACACAGTAAAAATATTAAAAGGCAAAGACCAAGCAAAAACTGGTAAAATTTTGCAAATTCTTAAAGAGGATTCTGCAGAATCACGTGCCATTATTGAAGGTCTAAATTTAAGATACAAACATTTAAGACCCAAAAAGTCTGGAGAAAAAGGACAACGTATTATGTTTCCGGCTCCTGTTAAAATTTCTAACTTAATGTTAGTTTGCCCCAAATGTGGCAAATCCACCAGAGTGGGCTATCAAAAAACCACAGACAAAGGTGAATTAAAAAAAGAGAGCAAACAAAGAATTTGTAAAAAATGTAAGGTTGCTATCTAAATAATTATATGACATCACTTTATCCTGACAAAATAAATAAAGAAATAATCCCTGCCTTACAGGAAAAATTTGGTTTGAAAAACAAATATCAAGTACCAAAATTGCAAAAGGTTACCATTAATGTGGGCATTTCAGCCGGCAGGCGCGATGATAGTTATATGGAAAACATTAAAAATAATTTACAAAGAATGTCCGGCCAAAAACCAGTGTTTACTTTAGCCAAAAAAGCAATATCCAGTTTTAAAATACGCCAAGGAAATGTAGTTGGAGCTAAAGTAACACTCAGAGGCAGACGTATGTACGATTTTGTAGATAAACTAATTCATGTTACCTTACCCAGAGTACGTGATTTTAGAGGAATAGATCCCAAAACAGTTGACAAACAAGGCAATTTAAACATTGGTTTTAAAGAACACATAGCTTTTGCAGAAATAGATCCTTCAGAAGTAGATCAAATACACGGTTTAGAAGTCAACCTTAAAACAGACACAGAAAATCGTGAACAAGCTCTAGAGTTTTTTAGCCTTTTAGGCATTCCATTTAAAAAAAATAATTAAAAATTTATAAATTATAAATATGGCAACGCAAGCACAAATAGCAAAATCAAACAAAAAACCCTTAAGGTCTACACGTGTTAATAGACGCTGTTGGCGTTGTGGTCGCAGACACGGCTATATGCGTGATTTTGGCTTGTGTCGCATTTGCTTCAGAGAACTAGCCAACAAAGGTCAAATCCCTGGAGTAAAAAAATCAAGCTGGTAATTAATTTCTAATCTAATTTATATATATGCACACAGATCCAATCGCTGACATGTTAACTCGAATCCGCAACGCGCAAACTGCGCGTAAACCACAAGTTTTGATTCCATATTCAAAGCTCAAGTTTAATATTGCTCAAATTTTAGAACAAGAAAAATGGGTTGCTAAAGCAGAAAAAATTGAAAGCCAACTTAATAAAAACTACAAAGCCAAAAACACCCAAGACAAACAAGCCAAATTTGACCAAATAAAGATAGAATTAATTTATGAAAACGGTCAATCAAAAATAAAACACCTTTCTCGTGTATCCAAACCAGGCAGACGTGTTTATACTAAGCAAAATCAATTACCAACTATTTTAAATAATTACGGAATTGCTTTAATTTCCACCACCAAAGGTGTTATGACCAACAAGCAAGCCAAACAAGAAAATCTGGGTGGAGAAGTAATTTGCCAAATATACTAATTTATATGTCTAGAATAGGAAAAAAAACAATTCAAATTCCAGAAAAAGTAGAAGTTAAACTTGATAACCAAACCTTAACCGCCAAAGGCCCACAAGGTGAGTTAACTTTAAACATTCACCCCACTGTCAACATAGAAATAGAAGATAAACAAATTTACGTTACTGTAAAAGATCCAGAAAACAAACAACAAAAATCACTTTGGGGCACATATCGTCAGCTTGTAGACAACCTTATTGTCGGAGTAAGTCAAGGTTTTGAAAGAAAGCTAGAAATTAATGGTGTTGGATACCGAGCAGAAATTAAAGGCAACAGCTTAATTTTAAATGTTGGCTATTCACACCCAGTAGAATTTCCATTTCCTGAAGGAATTAAAATTAACGTAGAAAAAAACCTTATTACTGTAAGCGGTATTAATAAACATCTTGTTGGAGAAACATCTGCCCGCATCCGCAAAGTTCGCCAACCAGAACCATACAAAGGCAAAGGTATCAAATATGAAGAAGAAATTATTAGACGCAAAGCTGGTAAACAAGCCAAAGCTGCTTAAAAAACTTTATACAATCATATGGATAAAAATATTTTTAAAAAACAACAAAAAAAATTACGACAAGCCAGATCTAGAGCCAAAGTTTTGGGCACCAATCACAGGCCACGCATCTCAGTTAAACGTAGTTTAAATCATATTTATGCCCAAATTATAGATGACGAACAAGGGAAAACCATCCTTAGTTTTAGCGACCACAATTTAGACAAAAAAAATAAAAATAAAGTTGATGTAGCTTTTCAAGTCGGAGAAAATTTAGCCAAAATAGCTTTAGATAAAAAAATAAAAACCTGTGTCTTTGATAAATCTGGCTATAGATACCACGGCAGAATAAAATCATTGGCTGAAGGTCTACGCCAAGGCGGACTTAAATTTTAATCTAATTTTTTTATGAGAAAACCAAATAATAAAAAAGATCAAAGAAAACCACAAGAAGAATTTGAACAAAAAATGATAGACTTAAGTCGTGTAACTAGAGTTACCAAAGGTGGCAAACAACTAAGTTTCAGAGCTTTGGTGGTTATTGGAGACGGCAAAGGCAGAGTTGCCTATGGTGTCAGCAAAGGCAAAGACGTTAGTATTGCCATTGGCAAGGCAGTAGATCAGGCCAAAAAAAGAGTTGTTAAAATTCCTTTTACCACAAATGGCTCAATCGCTCATGAAGTTAGACACAAATTTAACTCAGCCCAAATTATGCTTAAACCAGCCCCTAAAGGTAGTGGTGTAAAAGCAGGTGGGCCAGTACGTGCGGTTTTGTCCTTAGCTGGCGCAGAAAATATTATTGCTAAAATGATGGGTTCAAAAAATAAAATTAATAATGTAAAATGCACCTATGAGGCTTTAACAAAAGTTCAACCAGCCAAAGAAAGCAAAAAACAAAAAACCAAGGAACAAGACAAAACAAACCCAGAAAAACCAAAAAAAGAAGAAGACTCCAAACAAGATCAATCTGGCCACAAAAAACAAGCAAAAAATAATTTCTAAAAAGTTATGAGTTTAAATTTATCAAATATAAAAACAAATTCTAAGCGTCAAAAAACAAAACGCATTGGCAGAGGTGGCAAAAGAGGCACCTATTCTGGACGTGGTATGAAAGGACAAAAAGCCCGTTCTGGAACTTCAGGTCTTAAACGCCTTGGCCTAAGACAATTAGTAGAACAAACCCACAAACTCAAGGGTTTTAACAGCAGAAGGCCTCGCCCTCAAATTGTTAATCTCGACAAAATTGATGCCAAGTTTAATGATGGAGAAAAAGTAAATCCAGAAAGCTTAGAGCAAAAAAATCTCATCACCACCGCTGGTGTTGGAGTTAAAATTCTTAGCCGTGGTGAAATAAGCAAAAAAGTAGAAATTCAAAATTGTTTAATCTCTAAACAAGCCAAAGAAAAAATAGAAAAAGCTGGCGGTAAAATTCTTTAATATTTTTTATTATGAAATTTTTAAAAAAAATCCACCAAATCTGGCAAGACCACGATCTTAGACGCTCTATTTTATTTGTGCTAGCCATGCTAGTAATTTTTAGAATTGCTGCCCACATTCCACTCCCTGGCGTCAACATTTCTGCTTTAAAAGATTTTTTTAGCTCCAATGAAATTTTGGGTCTTTTAAACATCTTTTCTGGTGGAGGTATGTCTAACTTTTCTGTAGTTGCTTTAGGTATTGGTCCATATATTACTGCCTCTATTATTATTCAACTTTTAACCATGATCGTACCAGCTTTAGAAGAAATATCAAAAGAAGGAGAATCAGGCCAGCGCAAAATTAACCAATATACCAGACTTCTAACCTTGCCTCTGGCTGTTTTACAAAGTTATGCCTTAATTAAACTCTTACAACAATCTGGACGCGACATTATTGGCTCACTAAGCCCTATTGAATATATTTCTACTATTTTAGTTCTAACCACAGGCACCATCTTTTTAATGTGGATAGGTGAGCTTATTTCAGAAAAGAAAATCGGCAACGGCATATCTCTTTTAATTTTTGCCGGTATTGTGGCTGGAATTCCAAGTGCAGTACAACAGACTGTTTTAACTTTCACTATGGATAAACTAGACTCTATTATTGCCTTCTTAGTTATCATTGTTTTAACAGTAGCTGGTGTAGTTATTCTCACAGAAGGCCAACGCAACATTCCGGTTTCATACGCTAAACGTGTTAGGGGAAATAAAATGTATGGCGGTTTTGACACCCACCTACCTCTAAAAGTTAACCAAGCTGGCATGATCCCAATTATTTTTGCCATTTCTTTAGTAATGTTTCCAACCATTTTAGCCAACCTTTTTATTAATGCAGGCTCAGAATTTTTGCGCAATTCAGCACAATTTATAATACAGCTTTTCCAAAACCAACTTTTTTATGGATTTATATATTTTATTTTGGTTTTTGGTTTTACATATTTCTATACCTCTGTTATTTTTCACCCACAACAAATTGCTGATAATCTGCAAAAACAAGGTGGTTTTGTTCCTGGCATCAGGCCAGGTAGACAAACAGCAGACTACCTTAAAAAAGTTTCCAACCGTATTATGTTGGCTGGCGCACTTTCACTGGGTTTAATTGCTATCTTACCACTCATTATGCGCCCACTAACTGGCATGCAATCTATGGCCATATCAGGTGCTTCACTTTTAATCGTCGTCTCTGTGGTTATAGAAACTGTGCGCCAAATAGATTCACAACTTGTTATGCGCGACTACGAAGGACTTTAATTCCACTTTAACCGTAAATATATTTTACAAAGCCGGCCACCCCAACCGGCTTTTTGTTTTTATTATATTATCAAAGCCAGAAACATTTTAACATTTCTTGCCCCTTTCTCCGCCTTTCGGCCGACGGGCATGCCCGAGGCGGTTTCAAGGGAAACAAACAACACCTCACCCTGTTGTTGTTAATTTTAATGTTTTTTTCACGTTCAAACACACCGCGACACGTCTCTACAGCCATGTTCCTCTGTATTTCCAATTAGAGGCAAGGCAATGTCTCGCCTCTACATCACTTCTCTAATTTAATCTTACATTCTTTTTCTGCTTAAATCTTAAAATGTTTAACTGTTTTTTGCTAATTTTTGTTTGAATTTTATGGAGGCTTCTGTGTTTAAGTGTCTAAATGACCAAATGCTTAATTCATAATTCTTAATTCATTATTCATTTTCTCCTTTATTGCTGATTAGTAGCACCTTTTTTTGTTAAATGTTGATTATTAACTGTTTGTTTAGATAATAATATATACCTCATTATTGACTACCAATAACCACTTATTATAAGATTAAATTAATTAAGCTAATAATTATGCAAAAACCATACAATCTTGTTTTCTTAGGCCCACAAGGATCTGGAAAAGGCACGCAAGCACAATCTTTTAGTCAAGACTTAAATATTGCACACATTTCAATGGGTAATATTTTGCGTCAAGCAAGCCAAACAGACACTTCTCTGGCCAAAATATTAAACTCTGGCAACCTTGTCCCAGATGAAATAACCATTGAATTACTTGAAAAACGCTTAAAAAAAGGGGACACACAAAAAGGCTATATTTTAGACGGCTTTCCGCGCACACTTAATCAAGCCCAAAAATTAAGTGACATTACCAACCTCAAAGCAGTTTTTCTCATAGACATTAGCGACGAAGAGGCAATTAAACGACTTTCCGGGCGCAGAACCTGCCCTCAATGTGGCGCAGTCTATCACATTAAACACAATCCACCTAAACAAGAAAACCTTTGCGACCAAGACAGCTCCAAACTTATTATTAGAAAAGACGATCAGCCACAAGCTATTAAAAAAAGATTAGAACTTTATCATAAACAAATAGACCCAATCATAAATTATTATCAAAAAAAAGACCTGCTTATTAAAATTAACGGAGAACAAAGCATTGAAGGGGTTACACAAGATATTAAAGAAAAAATTTCATGATTATTATTAAAGATGAAAAAGAAATTAGCACTATTCGCCAAAGTGGCCAAATATTGGCGCAAGTATTACAAATACTTCTACAAACTGCCAAAGAAGGTCTGGGCACTAAAGAAATTAATAAAATTGCTGAAGAAGAGTTTAAAAAAAGAAATGCTTGGCCAGCCTTTAAAGGCTATCATGGTTTTCCTACATCAATCTGCACTTGTCTTAATGAAGAAATTGTTCACGGCCCAGCCACGCCTAACAGAATTTTAAAAAATGGTGATATCTTAAGTATAGATCTGGGTTGCAGATATCCAGCTAAAAAAGGCATGATTACCGACATGGCCACCACTCTTGCCATTGGCAACATTCCTTCTCCCACACAAAAATTAATGGATGTAACTCAAAAATCCCTGCAAATTGCCATACAAACAGCTAAGCCCGGAGCCACCACAGGAGATATTGGCTATGCTGTGCAGTCTTACGTAGAAAAAAATGGTTTTAATGTAGTTCGTGAATTAGTTGGTCATGGGGTAGGCAAAAAACTTCACGAATCCCCACAAATTCCAAACTATGGCACTCCAGGTTCAGGGCCCAAACTTAAACCAGGTATGACCATAGCTATTGAACCAATGGTTTCTATGGGCACACACGAAATTTCAGAAAATAAAAATGGCACTTTTATCACAGCCGATCACTCACTTTCTGCCCATTATGAACACTCAATACTCATTACCAACTCAGGCGCAGAAATTCTCACCCAACTTAACTAATCCTCTATGAGCTTTAATAAAATAATATACATATTATTATTTCTTCTAATTTTGGCTCTTGTTTCTTTTTTTATTCTTAATAAACAAAAACCAGCCATGCAACCCAAAAATCAAAACAACTCATCAGAACAAACAAACACTCCAAATAATTCCAAAGCACAAATCCGCCCCATGTTTGGCGCTGGCAATTTTTACCCTGCAGACAAAGAAGAACTCACTGCAATGCTAGCTGGTTTTTTCTCAAATAAGCCAAGCCAAAACACAAATCCTAAAATTATAATTGCCCCACACGCAGGCTATATTTTTTCTGGATCAACAGCCTCAAAAGCCTTTGCTTCTTTACAAAAAAATAGCATAAAAAAGGTTATTCTGCTGGGCAACAGCCACCAAGATTTTTTCCAAGGACTTAAACTAGATAACACCACATACTGGCAAACACCTCTTGGAAAAATTAAAACCGACCAAAACAACATCAACAAACTAGCAAAACAATCCCAACTCATACAAATAGACAACTCAATCCATCTACAAGAACATTCCCTAGAAGTAATACTGCCATTTTTACAATATAAACTTGGTAATCAATTTCAAATTATTCCAGGACTTTTTGGTAGCCAAAAAAACCTGCAAAACTTACAAGAAATAAGCCAAATTTTAATCCAAATTTTTGACGAGCAAACTCTGCTTGTCATCAGCAGTGATCTCTCACACTATCCATCACAAAAAGACGCACAAATTATTGATGAGCAAACCATAAACTCAATTCTTAGCAACAATCTAGAAAGTTTCTTTACTAGTCTAGAAATAGCCGAAAGGGGAGAGGTGGACAACCTTTCCACTTGTGCCTGTGGCTGGCCAGCTATTGCAACTGCCATGCTAATTGCCAAACAAAACCAGCTACAACCTCAGCTAATTGAATATACTAATTCTGCGCAAAATAAAACCTATGGAAATCCCAGCCAAGTTGTTGGTTATGTAGCAATAAATTTTTATCCATCTTCAAACAAAAACAACCTAAAACTTGACCCAGAAGAACAAAAAGCCGCACTCAAACTGGCACGCACCGCGCTTGAAAAACATTTCAAACCTTCTGTTGGCCTTGATGAATCGTATAAAAATTTTAATATTTTTAATCAAAACCTGGGAGTTTTTGTTACCTTAAAAAAACAAGGAGAACTGCGCGGTTGCATTGGCCTTATAGAGCCACCTGAATTTTCACTTGCTACTGCAATTCAACAAATGTCACTCGCAGCTGCTTTTGAAGATCATCGTTTCTCTCCACTAAGTTATGAAGAGCTCCAGCAAGTTAATATAGAAATATCTATCTTAACTCCACCTAAAAAAATATCCTCATCAGAAGAAATAGAACTTGGCAAACACGGTGTTATTATCAAAAGGGGAGTAAATAGCGGAGTTTTTCTGCCACAAGTGGCTACAGAAACCGGCTGGAACAAAAAAACATTTTTAGAACAACTTTGCACTCAAAAGGCTGAGCTAGAATCAAATTGCTATCAAAAAACAAACACAAATATCTACACCTTTACTGCACAGATTTTTCATGAATAAAAAAATATATATTTAAATATATATTTAAATATATATTTTTTAATCTACATCATAACTTTCATTAAGCATAAAGACAAGACTAACTCGTCTTTTTTTATTTTTTACATATTTTCTTAATTTTTACATACCAATCTGTAGAGGCGAGGCACTGCCTCGCCTCTGGGCCCGTATTCCCGTATTTCCTCGTAGAGACGAGGCAATGCCTCGCCTCTACATCACTTCACTAATTTAATCTTATATTTTTTCTCCATTTAAATGTTAATTGTTAAAATGTTTAGATGTTTAAATGTTAATATGTTTAACCCCCCTGACTTATTACTAATTATCCACACCCGCACTGCACATTTCCATATTTACCCGTTTTTTCCTCACCTAAGCCAAAATTTATTAGCTATTGACAAATTTTTTTAATTATGTTAATATTTGCTATTATTCAAATAAAAAATAAACTGTTTAAAAGCAGTGTTTTAATTATTATATATGCAAAATTACTATTTAAAAGTTATCAAACGCAAATGGCAAGGCATTACTCTTTTAGTGCTTAGCTTAATGGTATTGGCCTTAGTACTTTCTTTGGTGCAACCTTTAAAATACCGTAGCAGAACTGAATATTTAATAGTTCAAAAACAAAGCCTGGCCATGGATGCTTACGAAGCATCTAGAGCCTCAGAAAAAATTGCTGGCACCCTGGGTTCTATTATTCAAACCCAATCATTTTTAAACAAAATTATCAACGGCAATTTTGGCATCTCTGCAACCGATTTTCCATACGCACCAAACAAACAAAGAAAAGCTTGGGAAAAAACCATAGACTATAATGTTTATCCAGAAAAAAGCATGCTAAGAATAGATGTTTTTCATGAAGACAAAAACAAAGCCGATGCTATTTCCAGAGCCGTAGCTTACACAATCATTAACAATGCTAGTGAATATCACGGAGCTGGTGATGATTTAATAATCAAAATTGTTAACGAACCATTGCTTTCTAACTATCCAGTTAAACCAAATGTTATTTTAAACACACTCACAGCTTTAGTTTTTGGTTTATTGCTTGGCATTAGTTGGGCTATTTACAGTTTTGAAAAAAATACTCGCCCCAATTACCAAGAAAATTTTGAGGAAAACCAAACATTAAACTATAAGGATCAAATTTCATAAATAAATTATATAATTAATAAATTTTAAAATTATATGAAAAAAACAACAACACACATTAAAAAAATGCTTACCTACTCTTTACTTGCTGTAGTTATAGCATCTAGCTTGGTTGTTCCAGCCCAGGCCAGCGGTACAGACAAAATCTATGATTTAAAAATCTATACATACCGCACCAAAATTGCCATGAATTGGAACACTACCGATAGCTACCAAAGCATTCTCTATTATGGAGAATCTACCAGCTACGGCCACTCTATTACAGTTAATAAAAAATCAGATTGGCATAGCTATGAAATTAAAGGTTTAACACCAGGTACCA
>CAYNPV010000006.1:18060-19431 GCA_964399185.1 uncultured Gammaproteobacteria bacterium | reverse complement strand
CCATACCAAATTTGGCGAGAAATGCACCAGTCACGCAGATTGTCTATCCAATGAAAATATATTTTTTTAAATCTATCTGGAACTATTTCTATTTGGTTATTTTTAACCACATGTTGCATGGTTTGTTTAAGAGAAACACTCTCCCCTGTTTTTAGTCCTTTAATTTTTGATTTTTTAAGGGTAAATTTTTTGTTAACATCTATAAACCATTGTTCTTTTGGCAGGGGTTCTACCAAGGCTCCAGTTCTTTCAGCGGTGGCAACATTTTGTTCGGTTGGCTCTTCTTTTTCTATTAGGTCTTCTTTTTTTAACATATCAACGATTATTTCTCTGGCTTCGGTTACTTTTTTGTCTTTAAGTTTGGGGTTGTCTGTTATAATACGTGCATATTCATTGATAACTTGAATTAGATTTAAATTATGTTTTTGTGCCATTTCCCAATCTATGTGGCTGTGAGCGGGAGTAACACCAAGTGCTCCTGTGCCAAAATTAGGATCAACATTTTCGTCGGCAATTATTTTTAGTTTTAAATTTGTACCACAAAAATTGGCTTGTATTTCTTGGCCAATATATTTTTTATATCTGTTGTCTTCTGGGTGAACAGCAACAGCTGTGTCTCCAAGTTTTGTTTCTGGACGAGTGGTGGAAATTGCAAAAGGAAAGTCTTTGTCGTATTTGAATGTGTAGAGAGTTGCTTCTCTTTGTTTATAAACAACTTCGTCATCTGAAATAGTGGTTTGTCCTTTTGGATCCCAATTAATAACGCGATCTTTGCGGTATATTAAACCATCTTCATACATATTTTTAAAAGCTGTCCTCACGGCTTGAGTGCGTTTTTCGTCTAAAGTAAAAGCCTCTCTTGACCAATCACAAGAAGCGCCCATGGTTTTTATTTGGTTGACAATTGTGTCGTGGCTTTGAGAAGCGTATTGTTCTACCCTTTTTAAAAATTCTTCTCTGCCTAGATCGTGTCGACTTTTGCCTTCTGTTTTATAGATTTGTTTTTCTACTTTGCTAGCGGTGGCTATGGCAGCGTGGTCGGTGCCAGGCACCCAGAGTGTTCTTTTGCCTTGCATTCTTTGAAAACGAATAAGCAGATCTTCAATGGCCAGCATTAAAGCGTGTCCCACGTGCAAAACGCCTGTTACATTTGGGGGCGGTAAAACAATAGAATATGTTTGTTTGTTGTTTTGGTCTGATGGCTGAAAATATCCTTTTTCTTCCCAGAGTTGGTATATTTTTTTTTCGTGATCTTCTGGCTTGTATGGTCCTTTGGGTAACATATGTTGTGATTAGTTTTTTTTATTATATTTATTTTTATGGCTCTAGTCAATCAATCTATTAAAATTAATTAAATTGATAAGAGTAATA
>CAYNPV010000006.1:15293-17960 GCA_964399185.1 uncultured Gammaproteobacteria bacterium | reverse complement strand
TGTGATTGAGTTTTGGTTTTTCATCTAAAATCCAGTTTGTGTTATAAATGGTAGTTTGATTGCTATATAGTCTTTTGTCTTGAGGGTTGTTTGTTACTCTTAATATGTTTGGTTGTTTTTTTTGGCAAACATAATATGGTCCGCTTCCACCAACCCCTATTCCTTGGCGTTGACCTAAAGTATAAAATTGCAGGCCATTGTGTTCTCCTATTGTTTGGCCTGATTGGTTAATAATTGGTCCGGGGTTTTTTTGTGTATGGACGCTCAGATATTGGTTGAATTTTTTTTGATTAACAAAACAAATATCGCTGGATTCTGATTGATTAATGTGAATAGAATTTTTTTCTAAAAATTTTTTAGCTTGAGCTTTTTTTATATTAGATAAGGGGAAAATTATATGAGACAATTGTTTTTGATTAAGTTTGTATAAAAAATAGCTTTGATCTTTGTTTTTATCTTTGGCTTGTAGAAGATGATATTTGTTAGAAAAGTGTTTGATTTTAGCATAGTGACCGGTGGCAATGAGGGGGTAGTTATTCTTTGTGGCATAATCAAGAAGTAGGCCAAATTTAAATATTTTATTGCACAGCACACAAGGGTTGGGGGTTTCTCCTTGTAAATAGCTTTCTATTAATGGTTTTTGAATTTGTTGTTTGAACTTTTGTCTAAGGTCTAGTGTTTTTAGAGGAATTTCTAGTTGTTTGGCAGTATTTTCTACTGCAGGCAGTTGTTCAACATTTTGTTGATTAAAAAAAGCAAAAAGGCCACTTATATTATAACCGGATTTTTTAAGTTTTAGGGCGGCAGAAGTTGAATCTATGCCACCCGAGAAGGCAACCATAACTTGTTTGTTTTTTTTATTCATTAATAATGAGGTTGGTTTTTAGTTTGTTGGTAAATTTATTAAAAGTTAAATAGAGAATCATGATTAAAACCGTGTTGGTAATAAGCTGAAAAATGATGGTGTTTATATTTATAATAAGAGTTTTTTCTAATAGATTAAACCAAAGGTATATTATTTGTAAAAACCAAAGCAAAAAATTAAAAATTATTATGGAAATAAAAGTTAAGATGAAAAGTGAAATAAAAGATCTGTTGGTAATGAAATTTTTGGCCAAAAGAAAAGAAACTACAGTTATAAGGAAAAAGGTTATTAAATAGGAACCAAAAGGCAAAATTGACATATTGTCCATAAGAAAACCTATAAGAATTGCCATAAAAAGACTGTTTTTTTCACCAAAAGCAAAAAGTGTAAAAGTTAAGATGGCTGGCCATAAATTAAAGCGCCAGTCCAAGGTTAAAGCAAAACTTTGGTGGATAATAAATATCAAAACAAAGAAAATAAATTTTAGGAGATTGTGTTTAAACATTTAAGGTATGATTACACTTAAAATACGTAAATAATTAAAATTGGCCGGAGTTATTATTGATGCTTGTTTAAAGATATTATTCTCTTCTTCTATAACCTGATCTATTTCTCCGATAAGAATACCAGCAGGGATATTGTTGTTAAATCCTGAAGTCATAATTTTATCGCCTGGGTTTATGTTTTGGTTTTTTAAAATGTAGTTGAGGTTAAGGCTTAAATTTTTTACTCCTTCAACTAGGCCGATGATTTGTGAATTGTTAGCAATTGTGGCACTTATGCTTGAGTTTTCGTCTATTAAAAGTCTGACAATAGAATTTTGCGGATTTAGCTCAATAATTCTGCCTATCATAACGCCTTTTTCTGCAATAATTGCCATACCTTTTTCAAGACCACTAGAAGAGCCTTTATCTATTTGGATTAAGTTTGGGTTATTGTTTATTGCTCTAACTGTAATTTTAACCGGAAGGTGCTTAAATTTTTTGGATTCTAGCCATTTTTGTTGCTCCAGCAGAAGATTGTTTTCTTCTATGTAGAATTCAAGATTGACTATTTTTTTTTCTAACTCAATAACTTTTTGTTTTAATTGTTGATTTTCTTGAGAAAGTTGGCGCGTTTTAAAAATACTGCTTGTTTCTTTGTCTGAAGTGCTGGCAGATGTATAAAGAGCGCTTTGAAAGGGAGAAAAAATAAAATCAAAAACCCTTTCTAGGGGTTGTGAGATGCTTGTATGGTGGGCGAAAACTAGAAAGAAAATAATGCCCAAACTAATTATAAAATTGTCTGAGAAAAATTTCTTTTTCATTTTAGTTGGTATTAATTAATAGTTCTTTCATGTTTTCTAGATTTTCTAGGATTATGCCAGTTCCGCGAACCACAGCAGTTAAGGGGTCGTCAATAACTTTGGTTGGTATTTTTGTTTCTTGAAAGATAAGCTTGTCTAAGCCTTTAATTTTGGCTCCACCTCCGCAAAGAGTTATTCCGCGTTGATATATTTCTGAAACCAAATCAGGCGGTGTGGTTTCTACCGTGGATTTAATGTTATCTAAGATGGTGTTTATTGTTCTGTGTGTGGCGAAGCGAATTTCTTCGTCTGTTAGTGTGACTGAGCGTGGTAAGCCAGAATATAAATCGCGTCCGCTAATTTCCATTTGAATTTTTTCTTCAAGTTTATAGGCTGAAATAAGATTTTTTTTAATTTTTTCGGCTGAGTTTTCTCCTAAGAAAAGATTATATTTTTCTCGGGTATAGTTGGTAATGTCTATGTCTAGTTCTGCTCCGGCAATTTTTAATGATTTCCA
>CAYNPV010000006.1:11962-15193 GCA_964399185.1 uncultured Gammaproteobacteria bacterium | reverse complement strand
GCTGTCTTTATGGGTTTTTTCTACAAAATATTTGAGCATTTTTTCTGCTACTTCAAAATCTGACACAATACCATCCACCAGTGGTTTGATGACTGAAATGTGTTTGGGTACCTTGCCAACCATTTTTTTGGCTTCTTCCCCAACAGCAATAATTTGGTTAGTGCGAGTGTTGATAGCAACAACAGATGGTTCGTTTATAACAATGCCTTTACCCTGTACATAAACTAAAGTGTTGGCGGTGCCCAGGTCTATACCAAGATCGTGAGACATTTTGCCCAGAAGCTTTTTAAACATAAAATACAAGCAGTTTAATATAGATTTATCGTATTTAGGTTATCATTTTTTGTTTTGTTTGTCTATTTTTTGCTTTATTTTTTTTGAACACAATATGTGTTCAAAAAAACAACCCTTATGGGTTGTTTTTTTTGTTAAGTAAGTATTGTTTTTTAAAATATATAGCGGGCTAATCCTATTTTGATACGTGAGGGAATTTTATCTTTTATTAAAACAATGTTTTTGTAAATTTTTTGTGTACGCTCTGCTATTTCTTCCCAGTTATAATATAGTTTAACGTGTTTTTTGGCTTTAGAACCAACACTATAAACGATATCTGGATTGTTGATGAGTAACTGTAGCTTGAAGGCCAGATCTTTAATGCTTTTGTTCTTAAATTCAAAACCAATGGATCCGCTGTGGGTTGTACCAGTTATTAGTTCTGTATTTTGTTTAATGTCTGAAAGTAGAACAGCTTTTGAATATGACATAGCCTCTAAAACAGAAATTGATAACCCTTCTGATTCTGATGGTTGGACATACAGGTATGCATTGCGGAAAATGGCATCTAAATTATAACCTGTTTGAGCTCCTGTAAAGACTATGTCTTGCCTGTTTTCAGTAAGCTTGAGTAAATATTTTTGATAATTTTCTGTAAATGCGGTTGAACCAACTATAACTAATTTATAATCTTTAAATTTTTTATTATCTTGGGCTTTTAATTGTTTAAAAGCATCTATTAAGTAGTGTATTCCTTTGTGCTTGACCAGTCGGCTTACAACTAATATATATTTATTTTTTTGTAGATTAAATTGTTGTAGAATTTTTTCTTGTTCATGGTTTTCAGCTTCGGGGTCTGCAACACCATTGGGAATGTAGTTAACATCTTTACTGTGTTTTTCTAAGCAATATTTTTGCAAGTCTCTGCTAACAGCAATACCTTCATCAGAAAATTTTGTGGCCGATAACGCGCCTATTTTAAGCATAGTACGAGCAAACCAACTCCATTTTTGATGTTCCCAGTCAGGAGAATGTATAGTAGAGACTACCTTGATTTTTCTTTTTAGTAATTTTGGCAACCAGGCCAAAAGAGAAGGTCCAACGCCTTGGTAGTGTATTATATCTACTTTTTGAACAAAAATTGCCCAAATAGTTGAGATAAAAGAGTGAGTGATGGCGTCTAAGTTTTTGCTGTTTAAAGAAGGTAAACTTACCAGGTTTACTTGATCGAATTTTTTATATTCTTTTGGTACCCAGTGTGGTCTGGTATAAACATAGACTTGGTTACCTTTGCGGGCTAAACGTAAAGAAAGTTCTTGGACGTGCTTTTCAACACCACCTTGGGTAACAGGTATTCCTTTTTGACCTATAAAAGCTATTTTAAACATAATTTTACTAATATTAGATAAAGGTGCAATGTGTTTATCTAAATTAAGAGTGATTAATAAAGTTAACATAAAAATGCTTTTATGTCAATATGGTTTATCCACAGGTATTTTTTTCAATGTTTTAATTGAAAAAAACAAATTAAGTGTTATAATTAATTTTAAATACAATACTTATGACTATTGAGCGCATTATAGAAGTTATTAAGCAAAAAAACCCTTCCATTGATACTTCTATGGTTGAGTTGGCCTATGATTTTGCCAAGAAAGCTCACGGTGATCAAAAAAGAATGAGCGGAGAGTTTTATATTCAGCACCCTCTTGAGGTAGCTTACCGTTTGGCAGAAATGAATATTGATGAATCTACAATTTTAGCTGGTTTGTTGCATGATGTGCCGGAAGATACGGGTATGAGTTTAGAAGAGATTGAAAAGAATTTTGGAGTTGATGTGGCAAATTTAGTTAGAGGTATTACAAAGCTTGGAACTATTAAATATCGTGGTTTGGAAAGGTATGCTGAAAATTTGCGTAAGATGTTTGTGGCCATGGCAGATGACGTGCGGGTGGTGTTTATTAAATTTGCTGATAGGATACATAATTTAAACACCCTATATGCCCTACCGCCTGTAAAACAACAGCGAATTGCCAGAGAAAGTTTGGAAATTTACGCACCAATTGCCGGTAGATTGGGAATGGATGAATTAAAGGGCACAATTGAAGATTTAGCTTTTCCTTATGTTTATCCTGATGAATACAGTTGGGTGCAAAGAATTTCTAGAAAAAAGTTTGAGTCTCAGAGAAAATATACTGAAAGGGTGGCTAAGCTGATAAAAAAAGAATTAATTAAGAATTCAACTGTTAAATTGATTAAAATAGAAGGAAGGGCTAAACATTATTATTCTTTGTATCAAAAACTTTTAAGGAAAGAGATGGATATTGATAAGATTTATGATTTAGTGGCCTTAAGGGTGATTGTAAGTGGCGTTGATGATTGTTATCATACTTTGGGGCATATTCATAAGTTATGGAAGCCGGTAAAGGGAAGAATTAAGGATTATATTGCGCAACCAAAACCTAATGGTTATAAATCTTTACATACAACTGTTTTTGGGCCGGAAGGACGTTTTAGTGAGTTTCAGATAAGAACACTTAAGATGCATCAAGAAGCAGAATGGGGTGTGGCTGCTCATTGGTCTTACAAAGAAAACGAAAATCAGGAATTAGATTTTAAGGTTTCACAAGATAAATTACAGTGGATTAATGATTTGTTAGAAAAGCAAAAGCAGGTTAATACACCGAAAAGGTTTTTAAATACATTAAAATTGGATTTTTTTAAGAATAGAATTTTTTTATTTACTCCTAAGGGAGATGTGATTGACTTGCCTGAAAATGCAACTCCAATTGATTTTGCCTATGCTATACATAGTGATATTGGACATAAGTGTGTGGGGGTAAAAATTAATGAAAAAATGGCCACCCTGCAAACAAAACTTAATAATGGTGATATGGTGGAAATTTTAACTGATAAAAATAGAAAAGGTCCTTCAGAGGGTTGGCTTTCTGTTGTGCAAAC
>CAYNPV010000006.1:0-11862 GCA_964399185.1 uncultured Gammaproteobacteria bacterium | reverse complement strand
TAACTGATAAAAATAGAAAAGGTCCTTCAGAGGGTTGGCTTTCTGTTGTGCAAACTCATCAAGCTAAAGACAAAATCAAATCTTATTTTAGAAAGCAAAATAAAATTAATATTTTTAGGTTATTTAATAGATAAAAATTTTTTATTAAAAATGTACACAGCTTGTTTGTGTACATTTTTTGTTTGATGTGTGTTTTAAACAGTTATTGCGAAAGTTTTTCAATAAGTGCATTTAGTTCTTCTTCAGAATAAAATTCTACTTCAATAACGCCGCCCCATGTTCCACGCCTACGAATGTTAACTCTAGTGTTTAATTTTTGCTGTAGTTGATTTTCTAGAGTTTTGAAATGAGGATTTTTGTTTGGTCTGTTGCTTTTAGTTTTGCGTTTTATGTGCTCTACTTCTTTTTGCGTATCGCTTACTGTTTGTCCTGTTTGAGTGGCTTTTTGATAGAGCTGTTCTTGTTTTTGTTTGTCTTTTACTTCTAGCAAAACCTTGGCTTGACCCATGCTTATTTTTCCTTGGCTTAACCCCCTTTGAACATCAGTGGGTAAATTAAGCAGGCGGATGGTATTAGAGAAGTTGGCTCTAGATATTCCGAGGCGTCTGGCACCTTCTTCGTGTGTTAAATTAAAATCATCTATTAATTTTTTGTAACTGGATGCTTTTTCTATGGGGTTTAGATCTTGGCGTTGTATGTTTTCTATTAGTGAAAGTTGGAGCTTTTCTAACTCTTTGGCTGTTCTAACAATGGCTGGAATTTTTTTTAAACCAGCAAGTTTGGTTGCTCTAAGGCGTCTTTCGCCAGCAATTAGCTCGTAGTTGCTACCCATAATTTCGGTAACTAAAATTGGTTGCAGAACCCCGTGTTCTTTAATTGATTCTACTAATTTATTTAATGATGAAGAGTCAAATTCTGTGCGAGGCTGATGGGGGTTAACATTTATTTTATTTAAATCCAGTTGAAGTATTTGATTAGAAACACCAGCTGTTGATTTTGGAAAATATGGTGCTGTGGGAGCACTATTAGCTTGATTGTTTTGATTAATTTGTTGGCCACCGCCAATTAAAGAAGAGAGCCCGCGCCCTAGTGATTTTTCATTTTGATTGTTGTTGGTTTGATTCATAAATAATTATTATAGAAAGAAGTGTTTGGTTGCTTTTGTTTTCTGTGCTTGTTTTGGTCTATTTCTAGCGCGAGCTTTGAATAGGCTTTGGCACCTCTGCCAAGTGGATCGTATTTGTGAATTAATTGTCCAAAACTAGGTGCCTCGGCTAATTTTGAATTTCTTGGGATAACAGAGCGAAAAATTTTATGCGGAAAATATCTATAGAGTTCATCAAAAATTTCACGTGATAATCGGTTTCTGTCATCAAACATTGTCATGATGGCTCCATTAATTTCTAAATTTGGTTTTATATATTGTTTAACTAAGTCTATTGTATTGAGAAGTTGTCCCAAGCCTTCAAGTGCATAATATTCGCATTGGACTGGAATTAAAATTTCATCTGAGGCAACTAAGCCATTAATTGTTAGCAGTCCGAGCGAAGGAGGTGAATCAATGATTATATAATCGTAGTCATGTTTAATTAAATTTATTTCGCTTAAAAGGCGTTGTTCTCGGTCGGCCTGGTTGACCAGTTCTATGTTGGCACCGGCTAAATTTTGATTAGAAGGAGCAATTTTAAAATTGGTTAATTCTGGAATGAGGTGGCTGATTTGGTGTAGGTTGTGTGGACCTAATAAAACATCGTAGAGTGAAGCATTTAGGCTCTTGTAATCTATGCCAGCTCCAGAGGTGGCATTAGCTTGCGGATCTAGATCTACCAATAAAACAAATCTGCCTAACATGGCCAGATAGGCGGCTAAGTTGACGGCAGTAGTGGTTTTCCCTACCCCGCCTTTTTGGTTGACAACAGATATTATGCGTGCCATGTTTTATTGATTAAATTTGACTAAAGTCGTCTTGATAATCATCTAGCAAATCATCTTTTTTATCTTCCTCCCTTGCGTTTTTATTTGTTTTTTTTTCTTGATTTTCTACGGCTTTTTTTATTTGATTGGGGGTTGTTTCATCGTCTGGGTTTTTGGCATCAATTTCATTTATGTCGGGCATTAAATTGTCCTGCTGGGCATGAGCGGATAACCCTTGGTAGCTAGATGTATTTTTTTTTGCAGTCGGTTGTTTTGAAAGGTCAAAATTTTCTTGTTGTTTTGGGTGCTGTGTTTTGTCTTTTTTTTCGTTGGTTTTAATATATTCTTCTTCTTTTGTTGTTTGTTTTATTGGTTGTGAGGCTGTTTGTTGATTTTCTAAAGATGTATCTTCTTGAGTGTTTTCTGGCTGACCTGATTCAATTGGTGCGCCTTGTGTTTGTTGTTCGGTTTGGGATAGATCTGTTTCGCTTGCTTTAATTATGTTTTCCACCGCAGCCCAGTTTGTGTCTTGTTCTTCGGGCACAACAATAGTGGCAATGTCACCTGGTTCTCCTTTAAAATATGTAACTGAGGCTGTAAGAATATTATATTTTTTACCTTGATCATCTATAACAGCGTAGCTTCCGTTCATTTCATCCATTACAATTTCTCCTTTGATTCTTTTTCTGTCTACAGCTTTGATTTGTTTGTAAACAAAAGAGCCGTCTTTTTTTATGGTTAGTTTTAAATTATCTCCTGCAACAAGTTTTGATTTTGAGGCATAATTGGCAGGCACACTATATTCTTTTCCGTTGGGTCCAATCATGGATTGACCATCAAAAACCCCTTCTATTATTTTTTCTTGATTTTCACTTTCGTGTTCGGCAAGATTTTCTGCATCTATGTTTATTTTTAGGTCTGTTTGTTTGGCTAAGATTTGCCTGGCTTTTTGTAGCGAGATGTCTGCTGCTTCAATTAATTCTAGCAGATTTTGCATTTGTTTTTTTGTCATAGCTTTATTTGTTTTTATGTTTATTTTGAGATATTATTCTTTTTTTATTATACCTTTTGATTTTTTGGGTGTCAAAATATATAAATTGTCAGATCAGAATTTGCAAGGAATGTTTTTTAATTATTATTTTTTTGTTGTTTTGAGTTTTAGTCGATTGTTTTTGCTTTGTTAGTTTGTTTAAAATATGTTAAAATTTATACATAAAATGTGTAAAAATATGCAACAAAATTTTGGAAAATTAATTCTTCATCGTGAAAAACCAAATTTAACGTTGGATTTGTTAATGGCTCATGAGGATTTGGCGCATAAGTCTAATTTGGGCCAGTTGTTTATGTTGGTACAAGTAGATTCTAGAGAAAGAGGCTTAAAAGCTAAAGTTAAAGAAATGTTTAATTTGTTTCAGAATGAGTATTATTCCTCCCCTGTTCCAGACATTGAATCTAGTTTAGAAAAAACTTGTCAAGATTTAAATTTAAATTTATCAGAAATTTTTAATAAACAGCCGGCTTGGTTTAAGAAGTTAAATTTACTAGTGGGTGTTGTTGATGATGAAAAAATTGTTTTAAGCAATATCGGCAAGTTTTCTGGTTATTTAGTGCGTAAGCAAAAAATCTCTCAAATTTTAAATGGAGAAGATAATGAACAAAAAACAAAAGATATAGGTTTTTCACAAATTGTGAGTGGTGATTTAAAAGAAGATGATGCGATTATTTTAGCTAATTATGTTTTGTTTGATTATTTTTCTTTAGAAAAAATTAATAAAATTGTGAGTGAGAATTCTGCCCGAGAGGCTGTAATAAAGTTTAGAGAGTTAATTAGTGATAATGTTAGAATACCCAATATTGTTTCATTAATTTTAAAAACTAGCCAAGAAAAGGCTGTTGAGGAAGAAAGTGTTATTGAAGAAGAAACCGAAAAATATTTGCAAGAACTTTATGGTTCACATGAATCTATGCAACAATTGGATAATTTGCAACAAAGAACAGGCAGAACGCTCGGTAGTTCTTTTGCCAGTTTTGGTAAGTTAAAAAAACTTTTTAATTTTAAGTTTGTAGCTTCTTTGTTGAGGTTTAATAAAAAAAATTTAAAGTTGCCTGTTGATGAGTTTAAAAACAAACAGCAGAATTTGTTTTCTGCTTTAGCTAAAATTAAACCAGTTGGCAAGGAAAAGAACGAGTTAAACATAAAAGAAAAGGATGAAGACGTGCAAAGCGCAAAGGATGTGACAACAGAGAAAAAATTGGAAAAAAAGAGTAGGTTTAAACTTAAGCCGGTGTATTTTTTGGTTGCGCTTATTATATTTTTTGCTGCCAGTTTATTTGTAGTTAGAACGGTTCAAGAACAAAAAGAAACAGAACAATACCATTTGAGTTTAGTGAACGACGCCCAGGCTAAAAAAGAAGAGGCAGAAGCTGCATTGATTTACCAAGACAAAGAAAAAGCAACGGGTTTATTATTAGAAGCCAAACAGATTTTAGAAAAATTACCTGAAGATGAAAGATGGAGTATGGTTGAATCAAAAAAATTAGTCGAGATTAATTTGTTAATAGATAAAATTAATAATGTTTATCAAAGGCAGGGCGAAGTAGTGGTTGATATTGATCAAGAAATAAGAAAAATTGTAAATGATTCTCAAGGGGGTGTGTTTTTGTTAGATAATGAGGGTGGGGTTTATAGCTATAGTGGACAAGAGCTTAAAGCCATTGATTCTGAGATTAAATTTTTTGATGTAGCACAACTAGAGGACGGAGAAGTAGTGGCTGTTTCTGTTGATAATGTTTTTTATGAATTTAGTGGAGGTGAGTGGGATGAGTTAAATATTAATTTACAAGAAGATGCATTAATAGAAGATATTGCTAGCTATGGCCAGCGTTTGTATGTACTTGACAGGGTGCATGCGATTTATAAAGTTTCTAATTCAACTGGCGCTAATCCGTCTATTAGTGTTTGGCATCAGGAAAATAAAGAGATCATTAATAATTCTCTACAGATGATGATAGATGGAAATATTTGGCTTAATTCAAACAGCCGTGTGGTTAAAATGTATCAAGGTGAAGAAGAAGACTTTTTAATATCTAATTTAAGACAGGAGCTGGGTTCAGATTTATTAGTATATACAGAAAATGAAATGGATAAAATTTATGTGGTTGATAAAAACAACAACAGGTTGATTGTAATAAATAAAGAAACCGGACAAGTTGAAGCTCAGTTTAAAAATGAGAAATTGGGTCAGAGTAGTGGCTTTGTGGTTGAAGAAAATGAGGCATGGTTTTCTTGGGGTGGCAGTGTTTATTCTATTGGTTTAGTTTTAGAGTAAAAAAATAAAAATCAATACAAAAAAACCCATATAAGTGGGTTTTTTTGTGTGATGTTTTGTACTTATTTTAAAGTAACTTGACCGCCAGCTTCTTCTACTTTCTTTTTCATTTCTTCTGCTTCTTCTTTTTTAGCACCTTCTTTGATAACAGTAGGAGCACCTTCTACTAGGTCTTTAGCATCTTTTAGACCCATTTCTGTAATTTCTCTAACCGCCTTAATAACTCCAATTTTATTATCACCTGCAGAAGTAAGCTCAACACTGAACTCGTCTTTTTCTTCAGCAGCTCCGGCTTCTCCAGCGGGGCCTGCACCGGCTTGCGCAGCTACAGCCATAGGAGCGGCTGCAGAAACTCCAAACTTGTCTTCAAGAATCTTAACTAATTCAGATAAATCAAGAACAGTCATTTTTTCTATTTCTTCAACAATAGATTTGAATTTTTCTGGAACTTCTACTGTTTTTTCTTCTTGATTAGATTCTGCTTCTTCTTTTTTTTCTTCTTGTGGTTTTTTTTCTTCACTCATATTTTTTTATTTGATTTTTGAATATTCATCAAAAATCTTTGTTTATTAATTTATTAATTTTTTTTAAATTTAAACTTTCTGGTCTTTAATTGAGTTTAACACATTAACTAAACCGCGCACATTGCCAGCTAGAACATTAACAAAACCGTTGAGTGGTGCTTTAATTGTACCAACTGTTTTAGCAATTAATTCTGGTTTAGATGGTAATTTGGCTAGCTCTGTTATTTTAGAAGCATCAACCCAGGCAGAATGGAGCAAACCACCGACTATGTGAAAATCTTCGTGATCAGAACTAAACTTGTCTAAAATTTTAGCTCCAGTTACTTCGTCTTGTGAAGCAGTAACTGCTATGTTGCGACTTAATTTATCTGCTTCTAGCCCTGTAACTTTATTATCTGAAAAAACCTTATTGAGCAATGTTTTTTTCACAACCTGATGCTCGATTTGGTTTTTTCTGAGTTGACTGCGTAATTCTTGGTCATCAGCCACAGCTACTTTGTCAAAAGTTGAAACAATAAAAGTGGTTGAGTTGTCCATTTTATTTTTTATTGCATTTAGTTGGGCTTGTTTTTGTTCTTTTGTTTTTGGCATATTTTTATTAAATTAAAAAAAATCTACGTGTTTGGCGTAGAAAATAAGCAAATTTAGCCTAGATTGGCTAATTATCTCGGCAGGTCTTACAAAATGCCTACTTTCTACGATAATAAATATATTTATATTTGTGTTTAGTATAACAGAAGCAGAGGATGTGTCAAGAGCGCAACAATTTACAATTAATAGTTAGTTGTTGTTGCGTAGGTAGATGTTGACGTTTTTTTCGTGTTCTGTTGCTGTTTTAGAAAAGATAGTGTTGCCTTGTTTGTCTGAGAGGTAAAACCAGTAATCAGATTCTTTGGGGTAGATAGCAGCACGGATAGCAGATTCTCCGGGGTTACAAATTGGTGTGGGTGGCAAACCTTGATACATATATGTATTATAGGGGGAATCTATTGATAGTTCTTCAAGTGTTAAAATATTACGATTTTGTTTTCCAATTTTATATTTTAGTGTTGAGTCTACTTGCAACTTCATATTACTGTTTAATCTTTTCCAAAGTATTCCAGAAACCACTTGCCTGTCTTCGTAGTTGGGCACCTCCATTTCTATAATAGAGGCCATAATTAAAACCTGGTAGAGGGTTTTGTTTTGGGCTCTTATTTCTGTAAGCATGGCCGGGGTTACTTTTTGAGAAAAATTTTCAAGAGTTTTGTTAATAATTTCATCTGCATTAGAATCTTTGTAAACCGTATACGTATCTGGGAAAATGTAACCTTCTAGTGAATCTGACGGATTTGTGGCCAAAAAATTAAATTGATTTTGGTATTTAGAAATTTTGGCTTGTTGAAGAAAATCATTGCTTGTGTTTATGAATTTTTTTTCTTGTAAATATGAGCTTATTTGATTTAAATTCCAACCTTCTATTATTTGAATGGTGGTTTGGTTGTCTACTTTACCGGCTATTAAAATTTGACTTAAGTCAATTATATTAACAGGGCTGATTGTGTAGGTTCCGGCTTGAATAGAGCTTTGTAAACCTTTAAGCCAGAGATATGTTTTAAAATAAAATTTAGAGGTAATTATGTTTTTTTTCTCAAGATTTTGGGCAATAGTATTTAAGGGTTGTCCTTTTTCTATTTTAATTGTTTTGGTGTCTTGAAAATCGGCTTGCTTGGAAATTTGATAACAAAAAAATAAGCCCAAAACGGCAATAATGAATAGTAGAACAAATCCTGGAATGTAAAGTTTTTTTAACATTTTTATATATTTAATTGCATTAATTTTAGCAAAAAATACTTAAATGGCAAATTATTGGTTTAAAATGTGGTCAAGATATTTGAAAGCTGTTTGATGCCAGTTGTATTTTTTTAGTTGTTCTTGGCCTTTTTTACTTAAATGTTCAGCTAAGTCGTTGTTGTTTATAATTTTTTTTAAATCTGTGGCCACTTGTTTTGGTTGGTGTCCATTTGTATAATAACAGGCCTCTCCACCAACAAATTTAAGTGTTGGATTGTTAGCGGCTATAACTGGTAAATTAAAATCAAAAGCTTCAAGCATTGGTAAGCAAAAACCCTCTTGATAAGAAAGGTGAATGAGAAGTTTTGACTCTAAAAGATAATTATTTTTTTCTGCTTCAGATAAATAACCGGTAAAATATATATTTTTATTTTTTTGGGCAAGTTTTGTAATTTGTTTAGCACCAAAACTTGGTTTGCCGATTAAAATTAGTTTAAATTCTGGTTGTGTTTGCTGAAAAATAAGAAAAGATTTTATAAGGTTAATTAGATTTTTTTTGTGTTCAATTCTACCTAAATAGATTATTTGGTTTTTCCTGTCTTTTAGATCGTTTTTTTTGTTTTTTAAATTTTTTTTGGTGTATCCATGAGGGATTACTGATATTTTTTCTGCTTTAAATTTTGAGTTGTTTAAAATGTCTTTTTTGGTTTGTTCAGACATTGTAAAAATAATTTTACTTTTATGAGTTGAGTGCCAAAAAATAAAGTTGTGGTAAAGTCTTGTTATAAATGAGTATGAGTGAGGGTTTTTTTTAAATTCAATGTCGTGTATAAGATGAAATGTTTTTTGTGGGGCAAAAAACGGCAAAGCATGAACTGGCACAAAAAGAGCATCTGGTTTGTTTTTTAACATCTCAAGGCTAAGTCCTAAAACAGTCCAAAAGCGAGAGAAGTGAATAATTTTTTGTTTATTAGCTGGTAGCCACTTAATTGGCTTTGGGGTATAGTAAATAACATCAAAATTAAATTTTTTAGATGTTCTGATATTTTCTATGTGTTTGATTAGTTCATCGCTAACTTTTTCTACACCAGTTTTTTGAGTTGTGGGCGCGCTACGTGAAGCATCTATACCTAAAAGCATATGGTTTTATGTAAATAAGTTGCAAATATTTTTTAGCACATTCCATAGAATGTGCTATAGAATGTGCTTTTTAGATTTTGAGGGGCACCAAAATACCCTTTATAGCACTAATTATTTAATTTGTTATAATTCTTGAATAATTTTATTTATTTTTTGCAGAAAATTCTCTTGGCTGTATTTTTTTGCGTTTTGTTGGCAGTTTTCTTTAAGGGAGAGTGCTTTTGGGGGCGTCATCCAATTAACTGCTTGCATTATGTCTTTAATTTTGTAGTTTTTTGGAATAAATTTTCCGTTTAGTTCATCTGTAACGGTTTCTAAAAAACCTCCATCGCGATTAACAATAACAGGCTTACCAGCAGACATAGACTCTAGTTGTGCCATGCCAGCATCTTCATCAATAGGTATGTAGATACTGGCGATGCAGTTGCCAACCAGTTCTGTTAATGTTTGGTGATCTACCCAGCCTAAAATTTTAATATTTTGATAACCTTTGGCCAGTTGTTTAACATTTTCAAAATCATCTCCAGAAGAAGAAACTATTAATTTTTTGTTGGGCATTTTTTGAAAAGCCTTAACAATGTCCCCCACCCTTTTAAGGGTGTCTACTCGACCAAAAGATAGGTAATAATCTTTTTGGCCTAACCATTTGAATTTGCTTGTGTCTATGGGGGGCCAAATAATTTTTGTTGTCTTTTTGTGACAATATTTTTTTAGCCTATTTGAGATGTTTTGTGAGTTGGCTATAACTGTTTTAAAACTATGAATACCAAGCCAGTAAATTATTCTAATACCCCAAACACCAATATGATAGTAGAAAAATTTTTTTAAAATATTTTTTTCTTGATTTTTGTTGTGTTTGTATAAATCAAAGACATGTCTAACGGGAGAGTGACAATAAACAAATTTTTTATGTGTTTTTTTTGTGTGAATATTGGCGGTAAGACAATGATTGCCAGAAAAAATTATTAAATCATATTTGCCTTGGCGAATAATTTTGCGAGTGCGAAAGAAAAAATTGAATTGTGCGCGAAAATAGCGAAACATTTCTATGTTAAGGTCTTTTTTGGCCAAAGTAAAAATTTTTGCTGGAGCTTCGGATTTTTTAAAACAATTATCTTCTTCCCAAAATTCAGTGAGAATGTCGGCTTGCAGGTGATTGGCTAAAATTAAAACTAAGCGTTCTGCCCCGCCCTTAAAATGAAATCTGTCATGAATAATAAGTGTTTTCATTGTTTTTAAATAATTTTTTTAATTAATTTCCAGTAAAATTTAAAAATTGGATTGCCAATTCTGTTGAGTAAAAAATTGTCTACTTCTTGATACTCTATGGTGGACTTAAAATCTTTTAATAAAATTTTATCGTTAATTTTTCTTTCTTTTTGTATTTTTTTTCTATTCTTGAGGATGGTTTTTAGATTAAAAATTAACCAAAGCCTAATTTTGATGAATTGCCACAGATAGCCATTTTTAATGGAGAAAATTAATTGACCAGATGACATAAATATTTCTAGAGGCAAGAGTAAAAACAGGGTTTTAAATTGATAGAATTTTAAAACTAAATATATGCGGTTGCGTTCCATCCAGTAGTATCTGTTTTTGTTTTTGGTTGTTGGAAATTTGGCATCATGATAGGCAATTAATTTGGGGTTACAAACAACGCGCCAACCTTTTGTTTTGGCTTTAAGGCACAGGTCACTGTCTTCGTGGTAGGAAAAAAATGTTTCATCAAAAAGACCGGTTTTTTGTAACATTTGAGTTCGGTAACAAACAATGGCTCCTGAGGCATAGTTAATATCTCTTATAGAGCTTTGTTTTTGTGGATGATTGTTTATGTCTTGATGATTGCCACCAGCAAAACCGTGACCCAAAATATGCAAGTAATTACCCCAAGAATTAACCTCTGTTAAAGAATTGTAGTAAAAAATGAGTGGTTGAATAACACCAATTTGTGGATTATTATTAAAGGTTTGTTTGGCAATAGAGAGAAAATTGGCTTCTAGTTTGGTGTCTTGTCCTATAAGAATAATGTATTGGCTACCTTTTTTTATAGCCCATTCTATAGCTAAGTTATTACCTTGGGCAAAACCCAAGTTTTTTTGGTATTCAAAAAGCTTGTCTATTTTATTTTGTTTAAGTTTGTTTTTTAAAATGTGTAGAGTTCTGTCGGTGGAACCTGAGTCGGCAAAAATTAGATGAAAATTTTGGCGAGGATATTCTAGGGTATCCAAATTTTCAAAAAGATTGTTTAAATATTTTTCACCATTCCAGGTGAGGCAGATGATTGAGAACATGTATTAATTAGTAAAAAGTTTTTAAAGTTTATAATGTTTGTAAAGTTGAATATTGAAAGTTATAAACTGCTATTAGCATATTAAACATTGGGGTAATGGAGAGCGCTGTGTGTAATGATTTTTGAATAATTTTTTAAATTTTAAAGCGTTGGGGTGGATAAAAAAAGGCGGTTTAAGCTGGTTTTGTTTATTTAGTGGCTAAAATTGAGCGCTTGTATGAATCTAAATTGTCTAAAGCTATACCAGTGCCTTTGGCCACACATAAATGAGCCTCGTCTGCTACATAGGCTGGAACGCCAGTGGCTTGGCTATATAATTTATCTATGTTGCGCAGTAATGATGTTCCGCCAGACAAAACCATGCCTTTATCCATAACGTCGGCTGAAAGTTCTGGCGGGGTTTTGTGCAAAACGTCTTTAATGGCAGCCACCATACCTTCTAGTTCGTTTTTTATGGCTTCGGTAATATCGTCGGAGGTTATTTCTATAACACGTGGCAAACCAGAAACCAAGTCTCTGCCCTTAACTTCTGTTTTTAAAGGTTCTTCTAAAAACATAGCAGAACCAATTTCTATTTTTATTTCTTCTGCTGATCTTTCGCCAATAGCCAGGTTGTAACGCCGGCGAACATATTCTTGAATGGCATAGTCTAGTTTGTTGCCTCCAATTCTAACAGAGGTGTTGGCGACAATACCACCCAATGAAATAACTGCAACTTCAGAAGTTCCACCACCCATGTCCACAATCATGTGCCCAGAGGCAGATCCAATAGGAATGTTGGCTCCAATAGCAGCAGCAATGGGCTCTTTAATAATATAGGCAGCCTTGGCTCCAGCTGCCATGGTGGCATCTACAACTGCTCTTTTTTCTGTAGAGGTAATACCAGCAGGAA
>CAYNPV010000005.1:19004-20365 GCA_964399185.1 uncultured Gammaproteobacteria bacterium | reverse complement strand
GTTAAAATTAAAATTAAAACTACTATAAAAAATATAATTATAGTTAGCATAAATTCTAATCTTTTAATTAGCTTTATGCCAATATATAAAAAAACAGAAAGTAGAGCATAGACAATAAGTGACCATAAAATATCGCTACCACCAAAAACTTCGCTTAAAACCTCTCCGGCACCAATAAAATAGGCCAGAAGAGAGCCTGAAATACTTAAAATTAAAATAATAGAAGTAATTCTACGCCAAACAATTCCTAAATATTTTTCAACATAACCACTGGTTTGGTGTTTGCCATATGTTCTAAGTGTCATTTCACCAAACAAAAGTTTAAGACCTACCATGGCCAATGTAATAACTACTAAAACCAAAGCACCAGTCCAAAAACCAGCTCGAGCAAATACGTATGGAATACCTAATATTCCAGCACCAATAATAGTGCCAATTAAAGTAGAAACAGCCTGAAAAAGTGGTAATTCTTTTTGGATTAATTTTTTGAGCATGGTATGTTTGGTAATTATTAAGCTGATAAATAGTAACCGGTAAAACTGGTAGACAAAATTTATTTAATAAAACAATTTTGTTTAAAATTTTTTAACTATTCAAAATCTTTGTGAAAATATTTTTTAAACCAGGTACTGTTTCTTTTTGCATAAAATCTTCTGCTGATAGCCAGGCATATTCTTTGTTTTCATCGTTTAATTTAATCTGTTTCTTATTCACTTCAATCAAAACTGGAGTAATAATCCACTTGCGGTTGATGTTATCATCTACATAAACGTGTTCCCTAAAATTAGTAATTTTTTCTACAGCATCTTTTTTTAAACCAACTTCTTCTTTTAATTCTTGTAGGGCTTTTTGTTTGGGTGTTTTTTTGTCATCCAGAAAACCAGAAACAACACACCACATATTCTTATATGCCAGCACATTTTCACCCCGTTTTAACAATAAAAAGGAGTCTTCGTGTTTTACAAAGACATCCACAACTTTGCACTCATATTTATGGGTGTAATCTATTTTATTTTTTGTCATCAATCTTTAATTAATCGTGTTCACCGATTTCTTTGTCTGTAAAAAGGTAATCTTTGAGTTCTTCTTCAAATTTATTGTCATTACGCCTTAGCCATTCAATAAGCATAGCCGCGTGTTCTTTTTCCTCATCTCTGTTGTGCTCTAAAATTTTCTTTAACTCTTCATTTTCAGTGGCATCAATGCGTTCTTGGTACCAGTCTACCGCTTCCAATTCTTCGCGCAAGGATTTACTGGCACGTTCTTGATCTAGTGTTTTTTCGCTAATTTTTTCTAGCGCTTCGTGATATGTCATATTTTTTATAATTAATTATCTTAAATTTATTATAGCATTTTTTTGC
>CAYNPV010000005.1:11200-18904 GCA_964399185.1 uncultured Gammaproteobacteria bacterium | reverse complement strand
ATATGTCATATTTTTTATAATTAATTATCTTAAATTTATTATAGCATTTTTTTGCCAATAAAAAAACACCGCTATCTTGGTCTTTAAATTTAAAAAAATAATTAATAATTTTGTCAATTGGCTTTTTAAAGCAAAAAAATCCGAGGAGGTTAGTGGTACCGCGTACGGGAGTTGAACCCGTGTTACTGGCGTGAGAGGCCAGCGTCCTAACCACTAGACGAACGCGGCAAAATTAAATCTTTTACCAGTTTAGCCTAAAATTAAAACAATTTCAAGTTTATCTGTTCATATTATGCTCTGCAGAGCTTAGATATTGGCTCAATTTTGGTTTAAGGGTGATGCCCAACTCTTTTTACCTTTTCTTTCAATCTGCATAAATTCAACACAGATAGCGCGTCTTTGCAAAAATTAAAATTAAAAACCAAAAAAGCAGAACTGCTTATCAAAAGTTAAATCCCATTTTTATTTTTTACAATCTGTTTTTTCTCTTCAATTTTTTTTAAAAAAGGTAGTTTTTTAATCAGGGGCAGGGAATAGACAAAGCTGGGCAACCAAGCACTCATGGTGCCTTTTGGCTTAGCCTGCCAGAGAATTTTATTTATTCTAAGACCGTCAATGTTTTTATTAAGCAAGGAAAGCCACAAATCCCAATCTTGAAATTTGGTTAAAGTTTCATCCCATGGGCCATTATTTTTTATTTCTTCTAGTGCTTCACGCCGAACAAGAGACATTGTAGAAATATAGTTATCTTGCCTTAATTTGTCTGCATCAAATTCAAAACTATTAAAAGTTTTAAAGCCAAATTTAAACCCACTATAAACATATCCCTTGTTTGGGTTTTCTCGTAGTTTATTAAGCATTATTTCTAAAGCTTGATTATCCAAAAAAACAACATCACTATCTAAAAAAAACACAAAATCACCTTTGCATATTTTATAACCAAAATTTCTAGCTACTGGCGCTCCTCCGTGTTCAATAGTAAAAAACCTTAGTTTGTTTTTTAATTTTTCAAACATCCACATTTTTTGGCTTTCTGTAGACCCATCATCAATTACTAAAACCTCTACATTATTTTTTTCAATAATTGTTTGTTTAGACAAACTTTTTAAGGTTTCTCTAAAATTATCATAATTATTATAAACTGGAATTATAATTGAAAGTAGCATATTTATAATTTGTTTAATATCAGTTCTGGCATTTTTTTATAATTTTTAGAGTTAATCAAGGTAATGTCCTGGGCAACAATCTCACGCACACCACCAATATCTCCAGCAATAATAGGGATGTTAAAATTATTAGCCTCTTCATAAACAATGCCAAAACTTTCAATGTCTTGGTCGTAATCGGGCACAACTGCCGCCTTGGGAATCATCACAAACAAATCCGCCAAGCTATAGTAATTAGCTAACAGATTATGATTAACTTCACCGGCAAAAATTATTTGTCCACTGTGTTTTTCAGCAGCAACTTCTTTGGCCATTTTTTTAAGACTTTCAGCTTCCGATCCGCTACCCACCACCAAATAAACAGCTTCCGAGCAGACCTGCCAGACTTTTGACATTGCTTTAATAACCCCATCTATGCCTTTAGATTCAACCAACCTGGCAACCGTGAGAATTACTTTTTTGTTTTCCAGGTTATATTTATTAATCAAATTTTGGCGCACCTTATTATTAACCTCATCTGGAGCGATGCTTGCTTTTGGTTTTATGACTTTAATTTTTTTTGCCGAAACTTTAAAGTGTTTAATCAATAAGTCACGAACAAAATTAGTGTTCGCCTCAACTGCTTTGGCTGAATTTAAAATTTTTTTAGCAATCCAAAATTTTCTTTTGTTTTTTTTGGCTCTTAACAAGTCATTTCCATGGCAGGTTACAATGTATGGTTTTTTATTTATTAAATGTCTTAACCAAACAGCTGTGCCAATTGGTAATACTTGTCCAACCCACAAAAAATCAGGTTTTATTTTTTTTGTAAATTTAAAAAGCAAAAAAAACAGCCGTAACCATTTAGGCCAGATAAAAGTATAATAGAAGTTTCTGAAATAGATTTTAGAATTATAAAATTTTCTCTCTTTTTTTGTTTTGGCATGCATTAAAATCACTACATCTTTTTCCTCTTTAATTCTTTGTTGATAGTACTCTGAAACTCCACCTCCTAATGGCCAAAAATCTGTTGTAATAAGTAATTTTTTCATAATATCCTAATCAAACACTGGGCTTAATAGTAAATTTATCACTAATTATTTGCTCATCTGTCTGCATTGTTTCTATTTTTTTAATCCTGGCACCCTCTGGTCCTTTTTTTATGTTTTTTAATAGTTTGTCCATCTCCTTTTGCTCCCCAAGGCACACAATTTCAACCTTGTCATTATCTATATTACGTACCCACCCTTTAATGCCATACTTTTGTGCACTTTTTTGAATAAAAAAACGAAAACCAACACCTTGAACCTTGCCGTATATTATCGTTTTTATTTTTTTCATAGCAGAATGCATAAAATTTTAAAATATAAAAAATTATTTTTTGGTTTTAACTAATTTAAGAGAGCGTATAATGTTTTTAATTTCTTCTTGGCTTATTATTTTTAAGACAAGAGCTAAACAAAGATAAGACAAGGCACCAATTAGAATTAAAATTATAAAATGTATGTAGTCTAATAAAATATAAACTACAAACCCCATCAATGAACTGGCAACTAAAGTTTTAAGAAAAGTTATCAAAATATTAAGAGTATTTTTGAGGCTGATATTTTTAATAATTTGTGGTATCACATATATACCAAGAATTAAAATTACAAAAGTACTAATGAGTGAGGCAATTGATGCGCCCACATAGCTGTATTTGGGGATTAAAACAATATTTAAAATTGCATTAATAACAACCGCCACCCCAATGTGCATAGAATTTCTCAATTGCCTGCCAACTGCGTTTAAAAGAGAACCGATTGGAAAGGTTAAAAACATAAAAACTAATGATGCCATTAAAATCTGTAAAGGCAATACCGAGTTTTTAAATTCTGCCCCAAAAACTTGTGGCACAAAAGCAGGAGAGAGAGCAAAAATTCCAGCTGCCATTGGTAGTCCTACCATCATTAAATATTTCATTGATTTTTCAAAAGTTTGTTTTAGTTTTTCTTTATCATTAACAAAATCTTCAGAAAATTTTGGTAGGAGTGCTGCTGTAAAAGCTAGGGGAATAAAGTGAATTGCTAAAGTTATTTTAGATGCCACAGAATAAATTCCAACATTTTCTTCGCACATATTTCCTAGGCAACCTATTTTTGAAAGCAAAACCGTATCTAACTGTGTATTTAAACGGGCAAAAATTCCAGTTAAAGCAAAAGGTATGGACATTTTTATTAATTTACCAGTTAATTTCCAGTTAATCATAGGCTTAAATTTTAAACCTAGTCTTTTTTGAGCCTGTTTCCACGCATAAATACATAAAATTGTGCTACCAACCAATGTGGCCAGGGTAATTTCAAAAACACCTAATCCTAAATATAACAAAGCCAAACCAATAACAACCACGCTAGACTCAAAAACCACCACACCTAAGCTTTCATATTTTAAATTTTGATTACCACGCAGAGGTGCCCAAAATGTAGTAGAAAAATTATCTAAAACCATTATTAAGCCCGTAATATAAACCAGATTTTTAGTCAACTCTGGATAATTTAACAAGTTTACTAAAGCGACTACAAAAATATAGGTAATTACGGCTAAACCTAGTTTAATGCCTAAAATATCGCTTAAAAGTTTTTGGGCTTTTTCTTTCTGCTTGGCTACTTCGCGCACCAACACTGATGCCAAACCAACATCTACAAAAACAGAAAAAATAGTAGTAAAAGAAAAGGCAAAAGTATAGCGCCCAATGTCTTCTACACCCAATCCTCGCGCTAAAAAAGTAAAATAAACAAAAGCCAGTACTTTCTGAAATACTAGCGCGCCTGTGTAAAAGGCCGTGTTTTGAGTTAGTGTTTTTGCTTTAACCATTAACTTTATTTTAGGCTTTTTTTCTCTCTTAGTAAATGTTTAAAAAGTTTTATACTTTAAGATCTCACAAGCTTTTCAGTTAAATATTTCCAGCATAAACATTTTTAAGCCCCACACTATAACCAATTTTTTGAGCCTCTAAAACCTTTTCTTTTTTTGTTGGCTTTTTATCTAGCATTTTATAGGTTGGATAAAAAGCACTTACATGCCAAGGTACTTCTTCGCTGAGTTTTCTTTTTATGAATTCAGCGATTTTTTTTAATTCTTCTTTAGTGTCATTTTCCTCTGGAATAATTAGAGTTGTAATTTCTAAATGAGTTTTAGCTTGATAAATTTTTTTTAAATTATCAAGCACGGGCTTTAATTTGGCCCCACAAATTTTATTATAAAATTCATTTTTAAAAGATTTTAAATCTACATTTATTGCATCTAAATAGGGGAGAATGGCCTTAAGGGTTTTTTCACTCATATATCCATTAGATACCCACACATTTTTTAATCCATTTTTCTTTGTTAATTTCATACATTCTAGAGCCAGCTCTACAAAAATTGTTGGCTCTGTATATGTGTAGGCAACAGATTGGCAATTGTTTTCTTTGCTTAGTTGCACAATTTTTTTGGGGTTGAGATTTGTTTCATTTATCTGTTCTATCTGGTGATTTTTTAATTGACTAATATCTGCATTTTGGCAATTAAAACAGCGAAAATTACATCCGGCTGTGCCAATGGAAAAAGCCAAAGAGCCGGGCAAAAAATGATAAAATGGCTTTTTTTCTATTGGATCTACGTGAGCCACAACTATTTTGTTATAATTAAGTGCAAACAAATCTCCTTTGATGTTTTTTCTCACCCCACATTTACCAAAAGAATTTTCCTTAATCACACATTTTTGCTCGCAGACCCCACATTGCACCCAGTTGTCTTTAATTTTTTTATAAAAAAGTGTTTTTGTCATAAAAAAATAGGCGAAATAATTAATTCTTAAAACAATCACCACAAACATACTATTTGCAGTTAAAACCACACTTTCAATATTTTTTATTGATTTACAAAATCCCTTTGCTAGTTTAATCGTTGTGTATTAATTGTTGTTTTGTTTCGTTCATCTAATAATTAATACATTTATTAATCTATTTGTATTTCTCTTCCTTCTGGCACAATTTCTACCCATATACTCCCAGGCTTAAAAACAATTTCTTCTCCAGCTTTATTAAAAAACACAGTTCTGCTTTTTTTGTCTTCTTTTTTCCAGCTAGCTTCTATTTGCTTGCCATTGATAAAAATTAAAGCTTTTCCTTGGCCAAGTGTATTAATTTTTAACCTATCTTCTGTATCTAGATGAATTTCTTTTTCTACTTTTTGAATTATTAAATTATCAACTTTAATTTGTTGCTTGTTTCCGGCGTCTGTGTGTGGTTTTTGGTTTTGATATCGTAAAAAGTTTTGTGTAGAAGTTGAATATTTATATTTAATTTTAAACAAATCACTTTTTGAATAATTTATTTTAATTTGTTCAATATTTTTTTTAGAAGGGGAGGGAGTAAAAGAAAACATCCAAGGATTGTAAGATGGTTTTTCTTGTCTTAAGTTCCAATCTTCTCTGGCTAAATCAATTTTTTTTAAGGATGTAAATAAATTATGGGGTGCATTTTTAGAATTATCCCTTTCAAAATAAAGAGGGCCGTAGCTTGTTATTTCGTTTAAATCTAAAACATTATTTTCTTTAATTTCTTCAAGTGCCTCTGGCGAACCTCCGGCATGTGTGTACAGCGCGTTTAACCCCATTACCCAGTCTAAGAAGTATGGCCTGGCACTTCTAACTGGACCTATTTTAAAATCACCTTCTTCAACAACAAAAACAGCCATTAAGCGAGTGGCAGAGCCCTCTACCAGAGTATTAAATACTAAATTGGCTTGAGAAACCCCATATTGTGGCCAGGCATCTGGGTGGTTGTCTATCATTACTGCTATAGGCCATAAATTTACTTTTGAAGAATTTTCTAGACAAACACCATCCAAGTGTCTTTGTAAGTCTTTTCTACATTCAAGGCTACTTTTGGTTTTTTCTTGATTTTTGTTTTCACTTGTTGGGGTTTCTTTTGTTTTGTTGATTACAAAAAAGGCTATTATTATAACTAAGAAAAAAAACACCAGACTTAGGCTGGCAATTATTTTTTTCTTTTTTGTTTTTATATTTTTTTTATTCATTTTTTAGTCTTGAAAAACCTGTACTGTGTATCCGTTTGGAGCTTCTGCTGCAAAATTTCTTTCTGGGCATTGACCACTACCGTGATTATCTGTAACACCTTCAAAATTCATAATTTGCAATATGTAAAAAGGTTTAGAGCACCCATAGCTACCTGCCGGATACTTACTATAACGATAAAAATATATTTTGTTGTTAACTGGATCGCGTGGCACCCTGTCAACGACTTTTTTGGCTTCTAATAAAGACAAAAATTGTTGTGGTTGTCCTGCTGGCTCAAAACTTGAATCCCATTCAGCAATATCTTTGTCCCTTACATCTGGATATTTATTGAATCTGGCTTGGTACATTTCAAGAGCTGTTTGTAGCTGTTTAATGTCTGCCCGTCTTTTTGTGTCTTTAACTTTAGTTCTAACCACGTCTAAAGAAACTACCACTAAAACAATCAGAAACAAAACTAAAGTTAAATTGAAAATTCTTTGCAACTTTAAACTTGAAATTTTTTGCTCAACATAGCCCATAGTTTTTGTTTTTATTTACCAGTTTCTTGCACCTTCGGTAAAAACTTCATACCAAACATCAGAACTACCCCCATCGTTTTGCATTGTGTTGTCGTCATTCTCTAAATTGGCACGTAGTTTATAATCATCGCCGTCACACCTATAATTATAACATCCAGTGGCCACACTTGTTCTTGAGTCAACCGGATCACTGGGTAAGCCCATCATTACGTCTTGATTTACTAAATCAGATAAACCACTTGAGCCAAAACAATAAAAATTTTCGCTGGTGCAATTTGGGGATGTTTCTGCTGGATTACCACATGGGAACTTGTTGTTTGTTGTTGTTAAATAAAGATTAAGGGCTGTGTTCATTTGGCTTAGGTCTTCTTTACGTCTGGCATCTCTGGAGTTTGTTTTTGCATTTTGCAGAGAAACCATAGCCAATGAAGCCAAAAGACCAATTATCGCAATCACAACCAAAAGTTCTACTAAAGTAAAACCCTTGGAGTCTTTTTTTGTTTTTTTCATATAGAGCATGGATTAGTTTGTGTGAGCAAAAAATTTATATAAAAATTATTTATTTTCTTCTTTTGGTTCTTTTTCTGCTGTTTTTTCTTCAGCTTCTTTTTCTCCATCATCAGCTTCTTCTTTCTTTTCTCCTTCCACCTCTGGTTCCGGTGCTTCTTCTTGGGTTTCTTCTTCAATTTCTATTTCTTTGTGCTCTTCAGCTAATGTTACAGTTGTTTCTTTGTCTGTTAAAATTTCTATATTTTTTGGAACATCCAAATCTTTAACACGAATAATATCATTAATTTCTTTAAGTACTGACAAGTCTACTTCTAAGTATGAAATCAGATCTCCTGGCAAACACTCAATTTCAACCCTATCTATGGCTTTAACCAACATTGCCCCCAAATCTTTAACCGCTGGGGATTCTCCTACAAATTCTAGTTCAACTTCGGTTCTAATTTTTTCTTTCATATTAACTTGGTAAAAA
>CAYNPV010000005.1:4428-11100 GCA_964399185.1 uncultured Gammaproteobacteria bacterium | reverse complement strand
AAATTCTAGTTCAACTTCGGTTCTAATTTTTTCTTTCATATTAACTTGGTAAAAATCTATATGAATGAATTTATGAGTAACCGGGTGATATTGAATATCATGGAACAAAACCTTGACCGGCTCGGATTTGTCAATATCAAGATCAACCAAATCAGACTCACTAATACGATTAAGTAAACTTTCCACTTCGTTATAGTTAAGCCACAAGTTTTTGTTTTCTAATTTGTTACCATAAAGTATGGCTGGCATTTTTTTGTTTTCTCTTTCTTTGTTTACCTCTTTTCCAGTTAATTCTCTTAATTGAGCATGGAGTTTTTCTGCTTTTTTTTGTGTCATATATCTTAATTATAACTCATATCCTTCAAAACTTCTAGTAAGGATAAAATTAATTTTTATGTCTCTAGCATATTATAAAAACAACAAATAGTCAAATTTAAGCAGACAATATTTTTTTTAAAAATCCTTATATTTTAGGCGCAAAACACCAAACCTCTAAAGCACTTATTATGTTAGAGTGAGAAGGCTCAATCAGTGAAAATATAATTTTAAACCTTTATTTTACTAAAAATTTATAAAAATTGATGTCTGCCACTCTTGCACGCTTATATTTTTATTTGTCATAAAAAAAGTATATACATATGTATATACATATGTATATACTTAAAAAATACATCAAAGACTTTTCTTTACATTTTTATTTATAATTCTTGTGTTTTTTCTTCAATTATTGTTTTCATTCGATCCATAAATTCATCTTTAGTAAACTCCGTCACTTCTTTTTCATCCCTTTTTCTGACCATCAGTTTGTCACTCTCAATTTCTTTATCACCAATAACCAGCATATAAGGAGATTTTTGCTGAATTGCTTTTCTGATTTTATTGCCAACTGTTTCATCAGATATATCTGTTTCAGAGCGTATGCCTTGATTCTTTAACTCATTAGCTAAATTTTGGCAATGTTCTATGTGTTTTTCCGAGACAGCCACAATTTTAACTTGTACAGGAGAAAGCCATAAAGGAAATTTTCCTGCATAATGCTCTATTAAAATTCCAGAAAAGCGTTCAATAGATCCAAGCAATGCCCGGTGTAGCATAAATGGTTTTTGTTTTTCACCTTTTTTATCTGTGTATTCCATTTCAAACCTTTGGGGTAGGTTAAAATCCAGTTGAAGAGTTGAAATTTGCCACTCGCGACCCACAGAGTCAAGGGCTTTAACATCTATTTTTGGTCCATAGAAAACCGCTTCGTCTTCATCTACTTGATATTTCCAACCTGAAATTTCCAATGCCTTTTTTAGGCCCGTTTCTGCCAACTCCCAGTCTTTATCGTCGCCTAAGTATTTGGCTTTATTTTTTTCTCCGCGCACACTTAAATATACCTTAAAGTCTTCAAAACCAAATGTTTTTAAAATAAATTTTGTTAATTCTATAACTCCCACCAGCTCATCTGTTAATTGTTCAGATGTGCAGATAATATGGGCATCATCTTGCGTAAAACCCCGTACCCTGGTTAAGCCATGCAGTGTCCCAGACCTTTCATATCTATACACAGTACCCAACTCAGTATAGCGTATTGGTAAGTCGCGGTAGCTTTTGGGTGTATTATTATATATTTTTACATGCATAGGGCAGTTCATGGGTTTAACATAATAGTCTTCTCCATCAATATCCATAGGGCTGTACATTCCATCTTTATAAAAACTAAGATGACCGGACTGTTCGAATAATTTAACAGAAGCAATGTGTGGTGTTCGGATTAACTGGTAACCCCTTTTTTGATATTCAGTTAAAATAAAATCTTCCATTTCTTGGCGTAAAATTGCACCATTTGGCAACCAGAGGGGGAGACCTTGTCCCACTTCTTCGTCTAACATAAAAAGTTCTAGTTCTTGGCCTAACTTTCGATGGTCTCTTTTTTCTGCCTCTTCTAACATATTTAAATAATCTTTCAGTTCGTTTTCTTTATTAAAGGCTGTGCCATAGATGCGGGTAAGCATTTTGTTTTTTTCATCTCCTCTCCAATAAGCCCCAGCTGTTTTTAAAAGCTTAAAAGCACCAATTTGAGACGTGGATTCAACATGTGGTCCTGCACATAAATCAACAAACTTATCTTCTTTTAACACATCTTCAAATGTAATCGGCAATTTTTCAGGCTCACCTGTCCAATATACAGTTGGCTTAAGACCGTCTTTTTCTATATTCTCAATCCACTCTAGTTTATACGGATTATTTTTAAAAAGCTTCTTGGCTTCATTTGCAGAAATTTCTTGCTTAATAATTGGCATTTTTTTGTCAATTATTTTTTGCATTTCTTTTTCAATTTTAGCAAAATCTTCTGGATTAATTTTTAGGTCTTCGGCTACTTCAAAGTCAAAATAAAAACCTTCTTCTGTGGCAGGACCCATAGCCATTTTTATATTAGGGTAAAGCTTATACATTGCTTGTGTTAACACATGCTCTGCGCTGTGGCGTAAAGCTTTAAGTTGTTCCTGGTCGTTTTTATTGTTCATAATTTTTTGTTGTTAATTAATTAAAAAAACCTCAAGTATCAAAGGCAAATTTTTTGCATCTAACACTTGAGGTCCCAGGTAGGAGGTTCCACCTCAATTGCCAACTAGCTGTTGGCCACTCTGATTTATTTGTTAAAGCTTAGGGTTTTAACCAATCCGCAAAAATTTGCGGATTAACGGCTTGGTAGACCGATCAATCACTTTATAAGAACGTATTTTAATTTTATATCTTTAAAAACAATTGTCAAGTTTAATTAATTTTAATTTCAATGCGATCTTTAAGGGCTGGAACGCTTTTAACCCAAAATGGCCAAAAGTTTACTTGCACCCCATCAACCCCTTGGAATTGAGAAAAATAATATTCCACACCCTTTTCATCAAAACCACTAATTTCTGTTTTGTCAAAATTATTAAAATTAAAGCTACCATTAACGTTGGCCGTTAGATAGGTTTTTATATAAGCCATATCGTTGTTAAAACTATCTAACTCATATTTAAAGCTGTCCAGGTCCCATTTAATAACCTCCTGTGCTTCGCCAAGCTGTTTTTTATATTTATCTTTAGTTTTTTCCAATAATTCGCTTGAATTAACAGCCACACCATTTGCATCAACCCGTGCAGATAAAACAAATTCTCCCACCTCATCCCCGACCTCATTTTCAATGCTATATTCAATTAAACTAACACTAACCAAACCCTCATTAGCTTCAAAAGCCTCTGGCAGTTCTGTTTTTATTTTTTCTATAACTAAATCCTTAAGCATAGTATCCATTTGTGTTTTAGCCACCTCAACGTCATTCTCACTTAAGATGCCAATTTTTTTCACTCCACCACTCATTGGTTTTTCTGAAACTCCATAAATTATTTCTTGTAGGCTTTCGGAAAGACCCGGTATGGTAAAGCGAGTGGGGGCAATATCAAATTCCTTTCCTTCTTCGTCAGCATAAACATCTGCCACATCACTGTCGCCAGCTGGAACAGTTACACCGTTTTCTAAGCGAAATAAAATATTATTTGGAGATAAAAACCTGGTAGTTGCTATTAGTGGCTGATTTCTTGATGAGTTGTTAATTATTTTAATTTGTCCTTTAGCAGTACCTGCTTCTTCCTTGTAGTTTTGTGTATTAAATTTTTTTTCTAAAACCAGTTCTTTTTTAAACGTGTAACCATAAATATCGCTGGGTGTAGTTGTGGCCGCTGCTGTCACTACAAAACTTGATTGTTCTGGTGCATCTTTAAGGCTTAAATTGATGGTTGCTTTGGCAAAAGAAAAATATACAATAAAAAGCAATAAAATAATGGCCAAAATAATAAATGTAATGGCAATTTTTTTAAAATGAGGGAAATGGTTAATTTCCTGTTCTGTTTGGCGAGGCATATTTTTTAAGTTAATTTTTATGATTTATTCTAACTTTATTTTACCATTCCCCACGATTTCTTCAAGTTTATGTTTAATAGATGGTGAAAAGGCAATTTTAAAGTCTGTTTCAATTTTTCGTGAAGAACCATTTTGAGGGATTGATAAAAAGACTTGATAGGAACCAGGATTGGTTTGAAAAATATTTTTTAAGTTTTCATGTATTTGTGTATTAAAAAATCTAGGCAAATGAATATTGATTTTTGTTATTCCCTCTGGTACAAAACTGTTTTGTCTGTTGGCTTGGGTAGGGGAGGGAGAAGCACTAAAATTAGAGGAAAATCCATTCTGATTTGAGCCATTCATTTTTTGCATATAACTATATTTCCGCTCTATTTTTTCTTTTCTTTGGTTTATAACCTCCACATCTTCACTAAAGGTTTCGTTGTGTATTTCTATAACCTCATCAGCGATTAATTTTGCAGTTTCGTCCCTGTCAGACACTTTCCCAGCCACCATTAAATGTTTTTCTTCTTGCCAAATATGCTTGGTTTTTTGGTATGTTTTTGGAAAAACAATTACTTCCACCTCTCCGCTCATATCCCCAAGAGTAACAAACACCATTTCGTCATTTTTTTTAGTTGTTATTTTTTGAGCACGCATTACAATCCCGGCAATTTTGCAAGTTGTGTTTTTTAAGTTATCTAATTGGTTACACTGTGCATCAATATGATTTTTAACCAAACCCTGTGTTTCTGCAAACGGGTGCCCAGAAACATATAAGCCTAAAAGCTCTTTTTCCCAGGCAAGCTTAATTTTAAGTGGAGCCGGCTCTGTTTCTTCTAAAAATAATTCTTGTTGTTTCTCCTTAGATCTTATTTCTCCAAATAAGGAGGTCTGTTGGCTACGGCGTTCGTGATTTTTTTGGCGAATAAAATCTAATATTCTGTCCATATTGTGCAACATTTTTTGACGCTCTCCCAAAGAATCCATAGCCCCACTTTTTATTAGTGCTTCTAAAGATTTTTTATTTAAATTTTTACTTTCAATTCTATGTAAAAATTCCTCCAAGGTCTTAAAATGACCTTTTTCTTTACGATTAGCAATAATGTAGTTAGCAATGTCATTCCCTAGGTTTTTAATTGCAGTTAAACCAAAACGTATTTCTGTGTCAGTTGTATAAGTAAAATCTGGTCTGGAGTGATTAACATCTGGTGGTAAAACCTTAACTCCCAGTCTTTTACATTCATGAATAGCTTCTACCAATTTGTCTGTATTTTGTGATTCAGCCGTCATAACGGCGGTCATAAATTCTGCCGTGTAGTGGGTTTTTAAATATGCTGTTTGATAGGCCACCAGTCCATAAGAAGCAGCGTGCGCTTTGTTAAAACCATAGCCCTTAAAAGGGTCAAAAAGTTGCCAAAGAGCTTCAGCTTTTTCTTGGCTGATTTTTCCATGAGTTTGGCAACCTTCAATAAATATTTTTTCCTGCTCTGCCATTAACTCGGGAATTTTTTTACCTACTGCTTTGCGAAATTTATCTACTGTTTTCCAGTTATAGCCGGCTAATTCAATTGCAATTAAGAGCAAATCATCTTGATAAGTAATAACTCCATAGGTATCTTTTAAAATTTCTTTTAGTCTTGGATCTAAATATTCAATTTTTTTTCTGCCTTGTTTTCGTGCAATATATTCTGGAATAGATTCCATCGGCCCTGGTCTAAACAGGGCAATCATGGCCGCCAATTCCTTAATGTGGGTTGGTTTTAGCTCTACCAACCATTTAGTCATACCACTTCCCCCAAGTTGAAATGTTCCATATGTGTGGCCAGCAGAAATAAATTTAAAGGTATCTTCATCATCTAGTGGAACCTCTTCCAAATTAATGTCTACATCTTTTGTTTTTTTTATAATTTGAATTGCATTACTTAAGATTGTAAGGTTGGTAATTCCCAAAAAATCAAACTTAATTAAACCCGTATCTTCTGCTGCATGCATTTCATATTGTGTAATAATGTTTCCTTGTCCACTAGGGTCTCTTTGCAATGGAGTGAAATCTGTCAAAATGGTTGGGGCAATAACCACGCCTGCCGCGTGGATAGATACATGCCTGGCACAACCTTCTACTTTACGCGCCAAGTCTATAACTCTTTTGGCTCTTGAGTCTGAGTGATAAATTTGTTTTAATTCTGGAACCTCATCAAGTGCTTTATTTATAGTCATTGGTGCGCCTTGCGCACCCATAGGAATCAATTTAGACAACCTGTCACCAAACTCATAAGAAAAATCTAATACACGTGTTACATCTCTCACAGAACCGCGCGCCATCATAGTTCCAAAGGTAGAAATATTAGCCACCTTTTCATAACCATATTTTTCTCTTGAATATTCAATTACTTTATCTCTTAAACTGCCAGCAAAATCCATATCAATATCGGGCGCAGATGGTCTGTAAGGATTTAAAAATCTTTCAAAAGGTAAACCAAACTCAATGGGATTAAGTGTTGAAATATCTGTCACATAACCCACTAACGAGCCTGCTGCAGATCCACGGGTAGTAGTTGGAATTTGATTTTCTTTAGCCCATTTTAATATGTCAGACACAATTAAAAAATATGGAGCATATCCTTTTTTGCAAATAACATCTAACTCATAATTTAGTCTTTCTAGACAAATTTTGTCTTCTGACAGGTCTTTTTCTTTCAAACCTTCTTTGGCTTTTTCAATTAAAAATTCTTCTGCTGTTTTGCCTTTGGGCAAAGGAAATTTTGGGAAATACCATTTACCAAGCTCAAGTGTAACATT
>CAYNPV010000005.1:0-4328 GCA_964399185.1 uncultured Gammaproteobacteria bacterium | reverse complement strand
TGCTTTGGGTATTTCTCCATTCATGCAAGCAGAGGTGGCAATTAAGCCAGCAGATTTTTGTTTGAGTGTTTTTTTGTCAATTCTTGGTTTATAGTAAAAACCGTCTAGGTGGGCTACAGTAGTTAAATACATTAAATTTTTATAGCCTTCATTGTTTTTTGCCAAAAGAACTAAGTGGTGATATTTATTATCTTTACCCGCGTGTTTTAGATACAACTCTCTAGGAGACACATACATTTCACAGCCAATGATTGGTTTTATGCCCGCATCTTTACATTTTTTATAAAATTCAATGGCTCCATACATAGAGCCGTGGTCGGTTAAGGCCATGGCTGGCATTTTATATTCCAAGGCTTTGTTGATGTAGTCATCAATTTTTGGCAGACCGTCTAGTAGGGAATAGTGAGAGTGATTATGTAGATGAATAAACATAGTCTTAAGGTGAAGCCAACTTACAAAATTTAAGGGTTGGTTATTAATCTAGTTTAACAAATTTTAATTTGCTTTGACAAATTAATTTATTGGCGAAACAAAAGAAAAAAATTTAAACAAAAAAGCCCAGTTGGGCTTTTTAAAAATTAAAAACTTTATACGTATAAAATTTTTATTATTTGTTTTTTATAAATAAATTGATCACAAAAATTGTTCAACACACTTAACTGTTTTTTATTTTTTAGTTTTTGCTTTGCTTTTGCTTTGTTTGTTTTTTTCATTAGGTGCTTCACTTTTGTCCGAGTGTTTTTTTATTAAACCAATAATTTTTTCAATGCCATTAGCAAACAAAGTAATATAGGTGGCAGAGCTTTCAACTTTTTCTTTAGTTAAACTAATTAATTCATCCACTTTTTCTAATTTTTCTTCAATTGAACGACTAATTTTTCTTACAGTACTCACAATGCTAATAAACTGGTAGAGCATCCAACACACAAAAACAGTAAAACCTAGTACACAAAAAGCCAATACAATATAAAGTAAGTCTAATGAATTTTCTAACATATAATTATATTTTAATTTTACACAACTATATTTTAACACATTTTTAAAAAATATGATATAATAAAACCAAAAGATAATAATATGCCACAATATCAACAATCTAATCCATGGTATTATAAAATAACTTATTTTGTTGTTGCCAATCAGGTAGTTTTTAAACGTTTTCTGGTTGTAGCCTTAATTTTAATAAATATTTTTATCTGGTGGCCTGCTTCTGTTAAGCTAGTTAATTATATTTCTGGCGGGTCAAAACAAAAAGTATATTTAAACCAACTTACATCCGAGCAAATTGATTGGCAATCTTACCGACAGATTAACCGTCCTCAAGATTTAATAATTGGTTCCGCGCAAAAAATAAGAAACACTAACGATAGTTATAATTTTTTGGTTCAGGTTAAAAACCCAAACCCAAAATGGTATGTAGAGAAAATCACATATGTTTTTGTTGCCGATGGCAAGGTTACACAAGAAAAGAGCACCTTTATTATGCCAGAAGACCAAAAATATCTTATGTATTTTAATTTTCCCAGTCACGCAGCTATTAATCAAGTCAGCTTTCGTTTAATAGATATTAAATGGAAAAGGGTAGTGGACACCAGTTTAAATGGAATTTTAGATGATTTTAATGTAGAAAATTCTCGCTTTGATGTAGATAATAATTATAGTCAAATTAATTTTGAGGCTAAAAATCAAACAAATTTTGATTTTTATAATGTAGGTTTTCAGGTGGTGCTTTATCGTGGTAGCCGCGCTTATGCTAGCGGTTACATTACTGCTCAAGATTTTTATAGTGGAGAAAAGCGCCAGATATATGCTGGCTGGCCCCAAAATCTCTCAGCACCAGATGATGTGGCTGTAGAAGCAGATGTTAATTTTTTTGATGAAGATGTTTTTATTACTAAGCCACAAGAAAAACCAGTTAATTTAATTAAAGGTGCTCAAAACCAACGCTAGATTTTTTTATGTTTATTAAGACTTTTTTAAATATAGTTAAAAAAATAGATTGGCTACTTCTGGTAGCCGTTTTTCTTTTAGTTGGGTTTGGTTTAGCTTCTCTGTATAGTTTGGGTTTAAGTCAAGACGATTTTACCCTTTTTTATAAACAAATTGTTTTTTTTGCTGTTGGTTTAATTTTTGTATTTCTAATTGCTTCTTTTAATTATCGTTGGTGGAGATTTTTCTCTCCTTGGCTTTATTTACTATCTCTAGCACTTTTGGTTTTGGTGCTTTTGTTTGGTACAAATTTTAGGGGAACTACAGGCTGGTTTGTGGTAGGAGGAATTAGTTTTCAGCCAGTTGAGTTGGCTAAATTGGCCTTAATAATTTTTTTAGCCAGATTTTTTTCTTCTTGGAGTAGTAGCAAGGGTGAGAAGTTCACTGGTTTAAAAAGTTTTCTTATAATCTTACCTGCCTTGGCCTTGGTTGCAATTCAGCCAGATTTTGGTTCAGCTGCAGTAATTTTGGTTGGCTGGTTTGCTATGTGGTGGATGTATGGAATTAACAAAAAACAATTTCTAATTTTGTTTTTATTATTTATTTTAGTGGCAGTTTTTGCCTGGAGTTTTATGCTTCAAGGTTATCAAAAACAAAGAATACTAACTTTTTTAGATACTGAGGCAGATCCTTTGGGTTCTGGATATAATGTGCAACAGTCTATGGTGGCTATTGGTTCTGGTGGATTGTGGGGGAGGGGTTTAGGTTTAGGACCACAAAGCCAACTACATTTTTTACCTATTTCAGAAGCCGATTTTATATATGCTGCTATTTCTGAAGAGTTGGGTTTTGTTGGTTCAATAATTATTTTAGCTCTTTATGCTTTTGTTTTTTACAGACTTGTTTCAATTTGTCGCAAAAGTCGCGATGATTTTGGAACCTTTTTAGTTTATGGTTTTTTAATTATGTTTTTTGTTCAGTTTGTTATTAATATTGGCATGAGCGTTGGTATGTTGCCAGTCACAGGTTTGCCTTTGCCGTTTGTTAGTTATGGAGGAAGTTTTTTGGTTATGAGCTTTGTAGCGGTTGGCATTATACAGAGCGTAAAATCTCATACATAAATATTGTTTTCATTAACCCATATCACAATTATTTAAACAACTTAATTAAAAAACAATATTTGCATAAGTTAAAATAGTGGGACATAAATTTGACTTTTTATCTTAAGCGTGCTATACTAATAATAGATGAAGTATTAAGGGCGATCTCCATTAGCGGAGAGCGTCTTTTTTATTACATAAAAACAAAAATAAAAATAATTAAACAAAAAATTATGCCAAGTCAAACAAAAGCCAACCTTGTAACCAGTAGTTTTTTTGCCGGATCCATTGGGTTGCTTGGTTGTTCAATAGCCTTGCTCCTTTGATAAAAAAAATAATAATAATTTAAAATTTAATGCCAGCCAGGTGCTTTAATTATTAAAGCACAAAAGTAATTAAGGCATTAAAATAAAATTTTGTAAGTCCTGGAAAAACACAGGCAATAACAAAAACAAAAACAAAAACACGCGGGCATCCACTCGGGTGTTTTTATTTTTTCTAGCCATATAATTTTAATTATATTACCCAATCTAAGAGTATCTCATCATTACAATTTAAACCGTATTATGTGAAAAAGATATTAAAACTTTAGCAAGTTAATGTTTAAACATTTTTGCCAAGCCAAATTTATTTTGTTAAATTATATCTACAAGAGAATCTAAAGCTTATGGCACAAAAAATAAAATTTTACATAAAAACCTATGGTTGTCAGATGAATAAATCAGACTCAGAGAGAATTACTTCTGTTTTAGAAAAGGCAGGTCACCAATTAGTCACCAGTAAAAATAAAGCTGATTTACTTTTGTATAATATGTGCTCTGTGCGCCAGTCTGCCATCGACAGAGTTTGGGGTGAGTTAAATAATCTTAAAAAACAAAACCCTCACAAAAAAATTATTTTAACCGGATGTATTTTAGAAACTGACAGAAAAAAAGCTCAGTCACTAGTTGACGGCATTTTTAATTTAAGCGATTTAAAAAATTGGCCACAAAAAATTGCAGAGATATTTAAGCTTAAAGAAAAAGCCTCAGTTTCTTTTAAAGAACTAAAAAATCCTGCATCAATTAACAACAATAATTCATATTTTAAAGTAATGCCAAATTATTCATCAGGTTATTCCGCCTTTGTTCCAATTATGACTGGTTGTAATAATTTTTGTTCTTATTGTGCAGTCCCTTACACACGCGGTCGTGAATACTCTCGACCTCCTGAAGAAATATTATCCGAGGTGAACAACTTAATTGTTCAAGGATATAAACAAATAATTTTGCTTGGTCAAAATGTAAACAGTTATAGCGC
>CAYNPV010000004.1:20387-22051 GCA_964399185.1 uncultured Gammaproteobacteria bacterium | reverse complement strand
TTTTTTATTTAAAAAAGAAAGTGTTTTAAGGTTTATAGTATAAGCGTCTGATTGTAAGGTTTAGCCTTATAGTTGTTATTAATTAGTCTACCCAAGTGCTCTGGCTTTTACTCTCTTATTCTTAATTCATGTTCTGATTGCTATTTATTGAAGCGCTCTTTTGGTTTTAATGTACCAATTAATAATGTTAGAAAATCTGTCTGAAGGTGAAACTATGTTTTGAGTATCAAAACCCTTAACCTGCTCGCTCATTGGATAGATATATTTAGGTGTATAAAGGAAAATAGCGGGCAAGTATTGATTAAGAATATTTTGAAAGTGAACATATTTATCGTGACGCTTTTGCGGGTCTGTTATTTGACGTGCCTCTTCTAAAACCTGGTCGGCTTCTTTGTTAACAAAATTAGACAAATTAAGCCCATTTTCTCCAGTTTGAGAAGAGTGCCAAAATGGATATGGGTCGGGATCTATGCCTACAATTTCACCAAATAACAAAATTTCATAATCTCTATTCTTAATAACCTGATTTTTAATAGACTGAGAATCTATAAGATTTAAGTTAACTTTAATGCCTACTTCTTGCCACATTTTTTGAATGGCCTGAGCAGCTAAACTGTTTTCACTATTGTTAACCGTAGTAATGATAAAGGCTAGCTCTTCCCCATCTTTTATACGATAACTGGTAGAAGTAGACTCTGGCATTTCATAACCAGCCTCTGTAAGCAGTTCTTTGGCTTTTTCTAAATTATAATCATAAGTGGCAATTTTGGGGTTATAACCAATAAAACCCGGCAAAATGGGTGCATCAATCACCTCTCCCTCTGTTTCTATAGCCTCTTCAACAATTTGTTGTTTGTTTAAAGCATGAGCCAAAGCTTTTCTAACTTCTATTTGTTCTAAAGCGGGATTATTTTTCTCATTAAAAAAAAGTGAGGTATGTTGAGGCAATTGCAAAGAATGAAAATTTAAGTCTTTACGAATACGCAAATTATTTCTCATTTCTTTGGGCAAATAACTAATACCATCTACGTTGCGACTGGAAAGAGCTTCAACCCCGGAATTATAATCTGGATAAAATTTAAAGATTACTTCTTGAATGTATGGCTCTTTGAGATAATAGTCTTCATTAGCTATTAATGTATATGATTTGATATTGCCCAATTTATCTTTGGACAAAGATTCTAGTTTATATGGCCCAGAACCAATTGGTTTAAGGTTATAATCGGCTAACAAAGCATTACCTGGGTTAACGTCTCGCCACAAATGTTCGGGCAAAATTCCAACTGTTAAATTTTCTAAAAAAGGTGTGTATGGTTCTTGCAGTTCAAATTTAATGGTTTTATCATCAACAATTTCTACAGTAACATCACTAAAATTAGAGGCAAGAGGACTTTTAAAGTCTGGATTTTTAATGGCTTCAAAAGTAAAAAGCACATCTTCCACCTTAAGCGGGGTGCCGTCGTGCCAATAAAGATTATCGCGCAAAACAAAAAGATATTTTTTTTGATCATTGCTAATTTGCCAACTCTCTGCCAAATCAGGCACAATGTTTTGCTGGTTATCTATACGCACCAAACCAGAATATACTAACTTAGAAACATCTTGATCTACTTGATTTAAAGAAGAATAGAGTGGGTTTATTAGTTTAGGATAACCCACTAAGG
>CAYNPV010000004.1:5900-20287 GCA_964399185.1 uncultured Gammaproteobacteria bacterium | reverse complement strand
ACTTGATTTAAAGAAGAATAGAGTGGGTTTATTAGTTTAGGATAACCCACTAAGGCTTCACTATAGGTACCTCCTTTTTTAGGCACAATTTCGGCATTTACATAAAAATTGCCAATTAAACCCAAAAAACAAACTATTATAACAAAACCAAGGACCTTAAGACGTTTTTTTTCTGTAACTGAAAGATATGCAGGTAAATATTTAAGTTGTTTAAAACTTGGAATTTTTCTAGCATGAGCACTAGAAGCCAATTTTTCGTCCATTTTGTGTTGCATTGCTGTTTGATTTTTAAAAGAGTTTTTTTTGAAAAAGCTAAAAAAGGCAAAAACTTTTTTTAGGCCTTTAAAAAATTTGAGGAAAATATTTTTAAAAAGTTGAATTGTATTGAAAAAAAATTGCTTAAGCTTAAGCTTTAATGAAGACATAATAAATTTTTAGAGGTTTTGGGCTGGTTTAAATAACCAAACGTAAAACGCCCAAAACTAAAAAGAGGAAAGCTAAAATTATAGTAGCTATAAAAAGTGTTTTTTCTGCACCGCGCTTACTCATATATACATTACCCTCTCCACCAAAAGCGGCTCCTAAACCAGAACCTCTGTTTTGCAATAATATAGAAATTATTAAAAGCACAGATATAATAAGTTGAGAATAATTAAGCAAATCTTGCATAAAACAGGTTATCTTTAAAATTTTTTATTTAATTGACTAGATTTAGTCTAGCAAAAAAGCCACAAAATGTCAATGAATTTACCAGTAAATAGAAATTAGCAACTTGTAGAAAAATTAACAGCCAACAATTAGCATTTTAACATTTAAACACATAAACACTTAACTCTTGCAAGTGGGTGGGCTTTTGTTGATAGCAAAACGCGCTTAATATGGAGCTATAAAAAAATTTGCCGAAGCAAATATTTTTGCTTGTTGAATTGGATGATTAAATAAAAACTGATATTAAAACAAAATCTAGTGATTATTTTTTAGCTTCGCTAATGGTTGGTACTGGCGTAGGATCTATATTATTTAACATAGCTAAATAATAGCTAACCCAATCACCAATAAAAAGGGTGGATAATTTTTGGCTAAAAACATCTTTCCCTTCAGCTTCTATAATTTCATAGCGGATATTTTTTTGTTGTAAAACCTGTTTAAAGCAATCAAACTGATTAATAAGTTTTGGGTCATCATAAGTGTTTTGAAGAATGTAATAAATTAAATCATCTTTAAAACGCTTAGGTTCTTGAAGCCCCTCTATGGCATTGTGCATGGCTTCGGGCAAAAACTCGGTAAAAGCCGTATGTTTAGCATTTTCATTAAATTGAGTTTTCCAACGCCAACCTACAGATTTTAAAATGCCAGAAGAAACAATGACTGGGAAACGATCAAAAGCACAGTAAGCCAATTGTTTAGCAAAATTATCCTCTGTTTTATTAAGCGGATTTAATTTTATTTCCATTTTTTTCATTAATTCTATGGCTGGTTCAAGTTGATAATCAAAAATGTTAAGGCGTTTAAAAAGACCAAAAATAGCCCCTAATTGATAACCCAGACTGGCTCGCGGTGTAGATGTTGTATCATAGTCAAAAATTGGAGCACCTTCTTTTTTGCCTAATATTTCCAACTCTCCTTTTTCGGCAACTATAAAAATTTTTGCTTCACTGTCTGCAGCGTCTTTAAAGGCCGAGAGTGTTTCATTGGTAGCACCTGAATGAGAAGTTAAAACAACTAGGGTGTTTGCATCTACCCAGGCTGGCACCTCGTAGCCACGAATAACCTTCATGGGCAAGTTGCGTTTATCTTGAGGTAAATTAGCAACTAAATTGTTGGCAACTGCAGAACCTCCCATACCACATAAACATATTTTATTTATGTGTTTAAAGTCTGCTGGTATAGAAATTTTTTCAAAATCTAAATAGCTCTGTTCTAGATTTTTTGGCAAATCACTAATACTGGCAGACATATTGGCTGTATCTAGCTCGCGTAATATATTATCTTGATCAAGTGTAGTCATAAAAAAATTTGTCAATTATATAGTGATTATACAATAAACTAGAGAATTGAAACAAGTGTTTGAATTAAATGTAAAAAAAATAAAAACACTAAACACTTTATAATGTGGATGCTTATTGATGTGGCTGTTTATTGACAAAATCAAAAAACATCTCTAATTTGATTTTTACTTATAATCTATCTTACTTTAAAAAATGGCCATATTTTGATTGTTGGGTAAACTAATAGCTCTCTCATTTTTTGATTCAGCAAAGACAAAATATTGGACGACCTGTGGCTGTTTAATTTTTCTACACAAACATATAGAGATGCGCCATGAAGCGTCTCTACAAAAAAAATAAAAAACAAAAATAATAAACAATAAAAGGCCATATATAATTGATTTAAGGGCTAAAAAATGCTAAACTTATTTTAGTTTAATTATTAATTATTATTTTTTATAAATTATGTCAGGACATTCAAAGTGGCACAAAATTAGACACAAAAAAGGCGCTAGCGATGCCAAACGCGGACAAAAATTTACCAAACTTGGTAACGCCATTACAATAGCTGCCAGACAGGGCGGAGCTGATCCAGAAATGAACTTCAGTTTAAGGTTGGCAATAGAAAAAGCTAAAGCAGAAAATATGCCTAAAGATAACATTGAGCGTGCGGTGGCCAGGGGCAGTGGAGATGTGGAAGGAGCAAACCTAGAAGAAATTACATATGAAGGTTATGGGCCTGCTAAGGTGGCTTTTATGCTAGAGGCTGTGACAGATAACAAAAACAGAACAGCGGCAGAGGTTAAGCACATTTTTGAAAAACACGGCGGTTCTTTGGGTGGTCCCGGAACTGTAGCTTGGATGTTTGAGAAAAAAGGGGTTATTAGTATTGATAAAAAAGATATAAATGAAAGTTTGGATGAATTTGAACTAAAATTAATTGACTGGGGGGCAGATGATATTGAAATAGAAGATGAGGATCTAACTATTTATTGTCCAGCAACGGATTTGCAAAAATTAAAAAACAAACTTGACCAGGAAGAAATTAAAATTAGTGAAGCGAGTTTAGAAATGGTGGCCAAAGATAAAATTGAAATTGCTACTGAAGAGGAAAACAAGCTAGAAAAATTTATAGAAAGCTTAGAAGAAAGCGATGACATTAATAATTATTATACAAATTTAAAATAAAAAAATGGCGAGTGAAAAAAAAATTTTGGGCATAGATCCTGGATACGCAAGAGCTGGCTGGTCGGTAATACAAACCAAGTCCAACCAATTAAAACCTCTTGCTTATGGGTGTATAGAAACAACTGCCAAAATGGCACATGCAGAAAGACTGAAAAACCTAAACTCAGAATTAAAATTAATTATTAAAAAATATAAACCAACAGTTTTAGCCATTGAAGAGCTTTTCTTTTTTAAAAATTTAAAAACAGCCATTAAAGTAGCAGAGAGCCGGGGTGTTGTTTTGATGACAGCCATTGAGGCCAAACTAACAATAGAAGAATACACCCCCCTACAAATTAAGCAAGCGCTAGTGGGCTATGGTCGGGCAGAAAAAAAACAAATTCAACAAATGGTAAAAATAATTTTGAAATTAAAAGAAATTCCACAACCAGATGATGCAGCCGATGCCTTGGCAGTAGCTATTTGTGCCCACAACTCTGGCAAAATGAATGAAATATTAAAGAAAAAATAATTTTAAAAGTATTAAGCTTTATAAAAATTATTATTATAAAGTGTATCGTTTTTTAAACTTTCAAATTTAAAAAATTTTATTAATTTTTAACTTTATAAACTTAGAATTATTTATTTATGATTGAACAAAACAAAATTGAAGAAATTTTAAAATCATCGGCACAAGTCTTTAAAGATTGCTCTTTGCCAAACGGAGCTATTATTGCCGCCAACACCGATCTGCCCTATTATCCTAAACGTGCAGCCAACTATCATTTTGTATGGCCAAGAGACGCAGCTTATGTGTGCGCTGCTGCACAAAAAACTGGGGTTAAAAACATACAAGAAAAATTTTTTAAATGGCTAGAAGACAGGCCGGAAAGATTTAAAAAAGAAAGCTTGCTTTTTCAAAACTACGCCCCCAATGGTTTAATGCATTGGGGTGGCTTTCAACCAGACCAAGGAGGAGCAGTGCTGTGGGCAATTCATGAATATTTTAAAGATAACTTGCATGCCGCACTAGAATATGAAACCTTAATTAGGCGCTTAGCAGATGGTTTAGCCAATGATTGGCATGAAACATATTTTTTCCACCATACGGTGGATTTGTGGGAAGAAGGCGAACGTCACACTTCTTCTGTGTACCAAAACAATCACACATACTCATTGGCTGCCTGCGCCAAAGGTTTGGAGCTGGCCAATATTTTAATTAAAAATGATCACTGGAAAGAAAAGGCAAAAAAAATGAAAGAAAGGATTGATTTTAATTTTAGTAAAAAGGCTGACAGGTTTTTGCGTAACCGAGGAGATGAGGTGGCAGACTATAATGTAGACGCCTCTCTTTTGGGTTTGTGTTGGCCATTTAAAATAATTGATGCTGATGATGAAAGAATGATAAAAACAGTTGCAAAAATAGAAGAAGAGCTGGTTATAGATGGTGGGGTTCATCGTTTTGAAAATGATATGTATGATGGAGAGGGTTCTGGACAAGAAGGTGGTGGTGCTTGGCCGATTTTAAATTTTTGGCTGGCTATTTATTGGTCTATCAGGGGGGAAGAAGAAAAAGCAAACCAATATTTTGAATGGGTAATAAAAAAATTAGAAGAAGATAATTATGGTAGCTTAATACCGGAACAGATTTTTGAAGATAGCCGACAGGGGGTTTATCCTTTAGCTTGGAGTCATGCCATGTTTGTTTTTACAGCAGAAAAATTAGGATATTTGAAACAAACAGAAAAAGAACTAGATAATTTAGATTAAATATAATTAATTAATTCAAAGAGCCAAGTTTTTTATGGCTTTTTGATTATTATAAGTATGCCTTGGCACAAATATAAAATAGCCTTCATTTCTGCAGAAGTCGACCCATTTAGCAAATCGGGGGGGTTAGCTGATGTGGCACGTTCACTACCAAAAGCACTTAAAAGACAAGGGTACCAAGTGATAGTTATTACACCTTTTTACGCTAAAAGTATTGACGCTGAAAAATTTAATTTAAAAAAAATAAAGGAAGATATAGAAATTAAAATAGACAAAAATAATCGCCAAAAAATTAGTGTCTGGCAAGGTGAGCTGATGGATGATTTGCCAATATATTTTATAGAAAACAAAAAATACTTTGGTCAAAGAAAAGAATTGTATGGGTCTGGCAGAGAAAATCATCGCTTTATGCTTTTTAATTTGGCTGTACTGAAATTGCTAATAAAATTACGTTTTAAGGCTGACATTATTCATTGTCAAGACTGGCACACTGGTCTAATTCCATATTATCTAAAAAATGACTTTAAAAAATCAGAAGTTCTTAAAAATACTGCGACTGTTTTTACCATTCACAACCTAACTTTTCAACTAGGAAGTAACTGGTGGGAAATTCCAGAAGAGAAAAGAGATGACGGGCGGTCAAAGCTTCCAGATTTTGAAAGCGACGACGTTGAATATATTAACTTTGCTAAAAGAGCAATTTTAAACGCAGATGTAATTAACGCTGTTTCAGAAAGATATGCAGAAGAAATTATGACAAAGGACTTTGGACAAGATCTGCATCGGGTGCTTAAAAACAGAAGTGATAGGGTTTTTGGTATTGTCAATGGTATTGACTATAAAGACTACAATCCTCGCAACGATCCAGGACTTTATAGAAATTTTGATTATTACTCTACAAATATAAAAAAGAAAAACAAAAAATATTTACAAAAAAAGCTAAGTTTACCAGAAAACGGAGAAATCCCTATGTTTTGCATGACTTCACGTATAGCAGAACAAAAAGGGTTTGATTTGATAAAAGATATTGCAGACATTATATTCAGGTTTAATTTACAGCTTATTATTATGGGAGACGGGGAAGAAAAAATGATAGAGCATTTAAAAAATCTGCAAAAAGACTACCCAAAAAAATTGGTTTATTTGCCTTTTGACTTTAAATTAGAAACCTCTTTATATGCTGGTAGTGAATTTAACTTAATCCCCTCTCGCTTTGAACCTTGTGGTTTAACACAAATGAAGGGTATGCGTTATGGCTGTATTCCAATTGCTAGGCACGTGGGTGGATATGTGGACACAGTAAGTGATTATGACCCTAAATACAAATCTGGCAATGGTTTTACTTTTAAAAAATATGATTCTCGCGCTATGATTGTGGCTATTGCCAGAGCTCTTGAACTTTACCACAGAGAAAAAGAGCTTCAAGCTTTAAGCGAAAAAATTATGCGACAATCTTTTTCTTGGGAATATCCAGCCAGAAAATACACCGATCTGTTTAGTAAAGCTCTGGCGGTTAAAAAAGAAAATGGTAAAACAAAAAATAAATAATATGATAAATTGGATAAATTTTTTGCACTTTTATCAACCGCCTACTACAAAACAAGGGGTGCTTGACGAGGTGGTTAAAACCTGCTACCAACCGTGGGCTGATTTTTTTAACACTCACCCAGAAATAAAAATGACAATAAACATCACAGCATGTTTGACTGACCTTTTAGCCATGCATGGTTATAAAAGTTTAATAAATGATTTTAAAAAAATAATTGAGAAAAAACAAATTGAATTAATAGAAAGTGTTGCTTTCCACCCAATACTACCTTTAATAAACATTAAGGAAGCTGAAAGACAAATTAAAATAAATAATAAAATTAATAAAGAATTTTTTGGAGATTCATATAAACCTTTAGGTTTTTTCCTACCTGAAATGGCTTATTCTAAGGAAATTGCAGATTTAATAAAAAAACTTGGCTATAAATATATAATTTTAGATGAAATAAGTTTGAGTGGAAAACTAAAAAATAAAATAGACTATGAGCAGAAATATAAATTAAAAAATGGCTTACAAGTTGTTTTTAGAAATAGAAAAATTTCACAAAGTTTTGTACCAGAAACTATTATTAATTTAATCGAAAGCGCTCAAATAAAGAAAAAAACAAACATCATAACTGCAACTGACGCAGAATTATACGGACATCGTTTTTGGAACTGGTGGCCACCACTAGAGCATTTAACTAAAACCCTGAAGGTTAAAACATTAAAAATTAGTGAATATTTGGCATCTATAAAAAAAGCAGAAAAAGTTAATCCAAAGGCATCTAATTGGGAATCTGGTGAACTGGAATTAAAAAATAAAATTCCATACGCACTATGGAAAGACCCAAAAAATAAAATACATTCTGAACTGTGGAAACTGGCAGATTTGGCAATTAAACTAAACCAAGCTAACTCTAAAGATAAAAATTATTATGCCAGTGTGAGTCATTTAGAAAAAGGGTTGGCTAGTTGTACTTTTTGGTGGGCTTCTGCCAGAGATTTTAAATTGTATAATCCCCCGGCATGGAACCCTGAAATGGTAGAAAATGGTGCACAAGAACTTTTATCTAGCATCCGCTCTTTAGATATTAAAAATAAAGAAAAAATTAAAGCAGAAAAATTGTTCTCCAAAATCAAGCTGATGGTTTGGGAGAAACATTGGAGAAAATATGCAAATAATAAATAATTTTGTAGAAAGAACTAATCAAACCTTAAATCAATTAAATCTTGTGCCTGAAATTGCCCCAGAAGAATACATAAAAAACAAATATAATCCATATAATTTTAAGACAGCGCGTTTTTATGTAACAAAGGTCCATCAAAAAAATAAAGATAAAGTTTTTCTTTATAAGTCTACTCTCTACAATGACAATGGTTTAAATAAAAAACTTTTTTTCGAAATTTTTTTCCAAAACAAAGCTGCCAAAGAAAAAATAGATTTTGTTCTCTCAATTTTACATTCAGGCTCTAAGGGGGAGTATTTATATTTTGTAAGAGAATATTCTCAAAAAAAACCCATGGGTGACTTAAGAGAAATTACAAACTCAAAACTTGGTGATATACATTCAAAAAACTTGGTTAAATGTATTAATAAAAGTAGAATTTTTTTAAAAAAAATATTCAACAAAAAAGATAAAAATTTCAAAATTTATAAGAAAAATTATCTTTTGGATGATGCTCCGTTATATAGAGACTATTTTCAAAATAAATTAAAAGAGGCGGATATTAAAGAAAAAACAAAAATAAGATTTGATAAATATTTAAAAAAAATGCCTGATTTTAAAAAAATATATGCCACTTATCATAAAATTATTCCTGCCCTTAAAAACAAAGAAAATATTTTAATACACGGGGATCTAAATCCGTCAAATATTTTTATAGATAGTAAAAATATTGATATTATTGACTGGGAAAGAATTCATTATGACTACTATACAGGAGAAATTGATTTTTTATTTGTGGGCGCGTGGAACAGGCCAAACTGGAGAAAAAAATTCTTAAAAGAATACATCAAAACAATTCCAAAAAAAGAATTGAACTTTTTCAAAGATGTTTTTCAGCTTACAATTTTTGAAAGATCGTGGTGGGAAGCCTCTATGTGGATTGAAATTTTGGATTCCGTTAAAAAAAATAATCTTGGCAAAGAAAAAAAATGCACTTCAGCCATAAAAACAAATTTAAACACAATGCTTAAATCAAACCATGACTTCAATAACTTATTAAAATAATTTTTTATGAAAATCGCATTATTTTGTACAGGTGAGTGGACTAGCCCACTAAGAAAGGACATTATTTATGCCCCCTTGCCTTTGTTTGATGAGTTGGTTAACGGTCTGGCCGACAAGGGACACGAGGTGTTTGTCTATGCTCCAGAGGGGAGCAAATTTAATCATCCCAAAGTTAAAACAATTAGTCTTGATTTAAAATCTTTTGATAAGGCAGGCTATAATAATATGTGGGGAAGTTTTCATGACCAAGAAGTTTTAACTGTTTATGAACAATTTTTGTTGGCACAATTGGTAAAAGATGAAAAAAAATATAATTTTGATGCTATTCACATTCACCATAATTTAATCCATTTTTTACCATTTTTAAATCTGGTAAACACGCCGGTGTTTTTTACTTTACACGACCCTTTAAACGACAAGAGAAAATTTTTAATTGAAAAATGTCCGTGGTCTCAAAAAGCTAAATATATTTCTATTTCAAACAATCAGCGCAAAGATATGCCAAACTTAAATTATGTAGCCACCGTATATAATGGTTTAGATTTAAGTGGTTATAACTATTATGAAAAAAATCAAAATTATTTTGCTTTTATTGGACGGGTAGCTTATGAAAAGGGGGCTCACCATGCTGTTCAAGCAGTCAATAATGCAGATGAAAGGCTTAAAATAATTGGACCCAGGTGGATGGGTAATGAATATTGGGACAAAGAAATTAAACCCAACTTAACTGAAAAAATTGAATTTTTAGATAAGTTGGAACAAGAAAAAACCAGGCCGATTGTGGGCCAAGCCAATGCACTGCTCTTCCCTATTGAATGGGAAGAGCCATTTGGACTGGTAATGATTGAGGCTATGGCAGGAGGAACTCCTGTAATTGCTTTTGATAGGGGTTCTGTTAGAGAAGTGATCAAAGAGGGGGTAACAGGTTTTGTAGTTAAAGACATTAAAGGAATGGTTGAGGCTATGAAAAAAATTAATTCCATAGACAGACGCGCTTGTCGTGAACATGTAGAAAATAATTTTAGTTTACAAAAGATGATAAATGAATATGAAAAAACTTATAAAAAAATTAAATAAATCAAGTTTTTTATATGTCTAAAAAGAAAAAATTAAAAATTGCACAAATAGTTTCCATGGAAGAATCTGTGCCACCCCAAGGACGTAATGGTCTGGAATTTGTGGTTTCTTGGTTAACTGAAGGCTTGGTTAAAAAAGGTCATAAAGTTTCTCTTTTTGCTCCAGCAAGCTCAAAAACAAAAGCTAATTTAATTTCTATTTTTAACACAGGAACGTCCAAAAAACCTTACAAGGTTTTTGACTGGAACAATAAAAATTTTAGTGACTGGAATTCTGCTTTAGCGGCTAGCAAACAAAAAGAATTTGATATCATTCATTCCCATACAGGAACAATTGCCCAATATGTGCCTTTTATTAATAAACCTGTGGTGCAAACACTACACGGGCCATGTTATAAAGATTTTAAAGAAAAATATCTACAAAACAAAAAAAAGGCGGGGTATTTTAAGTTCGCACTAAATAATATGGCAAAAATTAATTATGTTTGCGTTAGTCAAAATCAAGAAAAACAATATACAACTTATTCTAAATATTATTTTAAAAAACACACAGCCATACATAACGGGATACCAGTAGTAAATTTTGATTATAAAGAAAAAAGTGGAGAATATTTGCTTTATATTGGTTATATCAATGCTCAAAAAGGCGCAGACACGGCTGTACAGGTAGCAAAAAAACTTGATATGAATTTAATTTTGGCTGGAGATATTTTTGGTCAGGAAGATTTTTTTAATAAAAAAATTAAACCTTTTTTAAGTCGTAAAATTAATTATATTGGCCCAGTTAGCTTTAAAGAAAAAAATAAATTATACAAAAACGCACTGGCAACACTGGCCCCAATTAGCTGGGATGAACCATTTGGTTTAATTTTGGCTGAATCTCAGGCCTGCGGAACTCCAGTTATAGCTTTTGACCGTGGTGCTTCTAAAGAAATTATAAAAAATAACAAAACAGGTTTTGTGGTTAAGGATTTAGCACAAATGACTAAGGCGATTAAAAAAGTTAAACAAATTAAAAGAGAAGAGTGTCGCAAAAACATTGAACAAAATTTTTCTGTGGAAAGAATGGTTGATGATTATGAAAAATTATTCTATAAACTAAATAAATAATTTTAAATTTTAATTTTACGTGTTTTTGGGCTATAATATAGCCAAAGAATAAATATTAAAATATATGCCTAAATACAAACTAGCTATTGACATGGGAGCCACAAAAACTTTAGCAGGTGTAGTTGAAAAAAATAAAGTTGTGCAAACAAAAAAACAATCTACACAGTCTAAAAAAGATAAAAAAATAATTTTGTCTAATTTAGAAAACCTAATAGAAGAATTAATAAAAGAAAAAAAAGAAAAACCAAGCTTAATTGGGCTTGGTATTGCAGGACAAGTTGACCCCCAGAGTGGCACGGTTCTTTCTACAGGAAATTTTTCAGAAAGTTTTAAAAACATAAAATTACAAAAAATTTTAGAAAAGAAGTTCAAAAGTAAAGTTAAAATAGACAACGATGTTAAGTGTTTTGTTAAAGCAGAAAAAAAATATGGACGAGGAAAAAATTTAAATAATTTTATTGGTTTAACTTTTGGCACAGGCATTGGTGGCGCCATTGTTATGAACGATAAATTCTGGCGAGGAAATAAAAATACGGCTGGAGAGGTTGGGCATATGAAAATACCCTGTAGCTGGCCTGGGAGCTTACCAAAATGTGGATGTGGTAGCAAAAATTGCTGGGAATCTGTGGCCTCGGGCAAGGCTTGGTTTAAAATTCATGATAAATATAATAAAAAAACAGCCGACTTACACGTTGTAAAAAATATAGTTACTGGTTTGTTGAATCTATCATATATTGCAAGCCCAGAAAGTTTTATTTTGGGCGGAGGCTTAATGGAACACCCTGATATGTTGCCAATGATAAAAAATGAATTTAAAAAACAGGCAAAATGGCCATGGTTTAAACAAATTAAAGTTACTACACCTTCAATGGGTGATGAAGCAATATTGATAGGTAGTTTAATCTAAATAATATGCAAGAAAACATTGTTTATATTCCTGGTTTAATGTCTGGAGAAAAAGAATATAGGGAACTTTTAAAAAAAATATCAAAAAATTATAATGTTTTTATTTTTGAGGCTAATTACAAAAAATCTTTGCAAGAGGTGTGCATTGACTTGTTAAATTTTATAGAAAAAAATAATATTAAAAAAACAAATTTTGTTACGCATAGTTTTGGCAGTGTAGTTTTGAAATATTTTTATAATGATTATGAAAAATTTTTTTTAAAAACAGTTGAAATTGCACCATTAAATAATGGTTGCCGTGTTTTAAAAAAAACAGACCAAATCTTGGGCAAAATTTTAACTTTTTTTGCTGGGAAAGCTTATAAAGATTTATTAAAAAACCATAAAAAATTTTTAAAATTAAAAAACCCAAAAAACTTAGCTGTTATTGCTGGAAACAAAAGATTTAACCCCCTACATATAGAATATTATTTTTTGCCATTAATTATTGATAATGATAATTCAGACGGAAAGGTTTTTATTGAAGAAACCAAAACTCAAAACATGCAAGATTTTTATCTTTTAAATGATGATCATACACATATTTTAAAAAATCACAAAACCCCACAATTAATAGTTTCGTTTTTACAAAATAATAATTTTAGTGTTTAATATATAATTATGTCACCAGTAAAATCTCCACAATCTTGGAAAAAAAATGCTCAAAATCGCAAAAAGAGAGCCCTTAAAGCTTATCGTCCTTTGGCTGAAAAGCCACGTTTTAAAAATAAAAAAATTGGCAAAACAACTAATGGCGATAGTTTTGCTCGCCGTTTTTTTAAATTGGTATTAAAAGCTGGTGTGGTAGCCATTGTTTTAGGTATTTTAAGTTTGGCAGCTGCCTTTGCTTGGTTTTCGCGTGAATTACCAGATTCTACTGAACTTTTAACCAAAGCTCCCACCCAATCCACCAAAATATACGATCGCAGTGGTGAGTTTTTACTAAACGACATAAATCCAGATTTTAAAAGAGTTAAAGTAGAATTAGAAGAAATTCCAGATTATATTAAATGGTCGACAATTGTTGCCGAAGACAGACAATTTTATTCTCACCACGGTATTAATTTTAAAGGAATTTTAAGAGCAATTTTTGTTAATATTTTATCCGGAGGTTCAAAATCGCAAGGTGGATCATCTATCAGCCAACAATTTATTAAAAATGCACTTTTAACTCCAGAAAAAACATATACCAGAAAAATCAAAGAAGCTATATTGGCTTATCAACTGGAGAAAAAGTTTACTAAAGATGAAATTCTAGAAATGTATTTAAATGAAATCCCATATGGTGGAACAGCATATGGTGTGGAAGCTGCTGCTAATAAATATTTTAATAAATCAGTAAACGAACTAACTTTGGCAGAAGCAGCCACGCTGGCTGCTCTACCCCAAGCGCCAAGCTACTACTCCCCATATGGATCTAATAAAGATAAATTAATGGCACGTAAAGATTGGATTTTAGATAACCTAGTCAGCGAAGGTTATATAGATGAAGAGTTGGCCAACCAAGCCAAAAGCCAAGAACTTGAATTTACAAAGGTTTCCAGTTCTATTCTGGCTCCACACTTTGTTTTTTATGTTAGAGAATTAGTTGCAGAAAAATATGGACAAAAAATGCTAGAAGAAGGTGGTTTAAAAATTATTACCACTCTAGATATGAAACAACAGGCTCTTGCTGAAAGAGCAGTTAAAGAGGGTGTAGAAAAAAATACAGAAAAATATAATGCACGTAACGGAGCACTGGTTGCGCTTGAAGCCAAAACTGGAGCCATCACAGCCATGGTAGGTTCTGCCAATTATTTTGATGAGGAAATAGATGGTGCGGTTAATGTGGTGCTTAGAAACAGACAACCTGGTTCATCTTTTAAACCCATTGTTTATACAGCTGCTTTTGAAAAAGGCTATTCGCCACAAACTATGCTTTTTGATGTTTTAACCACTTTTAAGGCTCAACCAAAAGATTATGAGCCACATAATTATAATGAACAATATTTTGGACCTGTGTCTATGAAAAAAGCCATTGCAGGTTCGCTGAACATACCAGCAGTAAAAACCATGTATTTAGTGGGTACAGAAAAAATGCTTGATTTTGCCAGAGACTTAGGGTATTCAACCTTTGAAGATGAGTCACGTTTTGGACTATCCTTGGTTTTAGGTGGTGGAGAAGTTAAACCTCTAGAACACGCCAATGCTTTTGCCACCTTAGCCGATAACGGCAATTATAAAAAAACTTTTGCTATTTTAAGAATAGAAGATGCGGAAGGCAATGAATTGGAAGAAATAGACTTAGATAAAATAAAAAAAGAAAGATTAATCTCAGAACAATCTGCACGACAAATATCTGCCGTGCTCTCGGATAACGAAGCCAGAAGTTATGTATTTGGTGCAGAAAATTATTTACATCTAGATGATAGACCGGTGGCAGCTAAAACAGGTACAACAAACGACTTTAAAGACGCGTGGACTGTTGGTTATAGTCCTTCATTGGTAACTGCGGTTTGGGTGGGCAACACCCAAGGTGAAAATATGACAGGGTCTGCAGCAGGCGCAAACACTGCTGCCCCTATTTGGCA
>CAYNPV010000004.1:0-5800 GCA_964399185.1 uncultured Gammaproteobacteria bacterium | reverse complement strand
GTAGAAGAATGGGCTACAGAAAATGATTATGAAACAGATGTTCAAATACCAACAGAAAAAGACGATGTGCATACACCAGAAAATCAACCAGAAATAGAAATTAAATCCCCAGACAACAATACGAGTTTTTCTTCACCAGACTTAGAAGTACAAATAGAAACATCAGCTAAACGCGGAGTAGATAGAGTGGTATATTATATTGATGGAGAAGAAATAAAAACAGCAAACTCTTCCCCATTTAACTTAACTAATTTTAAATTAATCGGTTTTAACAACGGAGAACATGTGCTTGAAGCCAGAGCATTTGATGATGTGGATAATAATTCTAGTGACCAAATAAAAATTAAACTTAACTTACCAGAAAGTTTAAGCCAACCAATAAAGTTTATCAATCCTGGCACTAATGCAGAAATTTGGCCGGAAATGTTTCCCTACACCATAGAAGTGGAGGTTGCTAATCAAAATTACTTTGAGAAAATAGATTTCTATATAAAAAACAAAGGCGAAAGTAGTGGAAAGTGGATTGGCTACAAACAAGTTAATAACTCTAGTATAATTTTTACTTGGGAAAATGTACCTGAGCCAGGAGAATATTTTATATATGCCTTAAGCACAGATCGTTATGGCAACTCCAGAAAATCCAGAGAAATAAAAATTATTATTAAATAAAATTTATATTTTGATAACATAAAACCCCACCATTAAATCGGTGGGGTTTTATATATAATAAAGTTACTTTTTCTCTTCTTCTTTTGCTTCCTCTTTTTCTTCTAAATTTTCTTGTTTGCTTTCTTCTTTAGATTCGTCTTTTGCTTGGTTTTTTTCTGACTCAGGACTATCCTCTTTGGTCTCTTGTTTTTCTTCTGCTGAATTTTGTTCTGTCTCCTTTATTTGTTCTTCTTCTTTGTTTTCTTCTTCAGCTACATTTTTTTCTTCTTGTTGTTTTTGCGCTTCCTCTGCCTGTTTTTTCTTTTCATCTATTTTTTCTTTTCTCTTCTTAGACATACGGATGGTTTTCTTTTTTTCACCCTTAATGTATTCCCAATTAATCAAAAAATTGTTAACTGAGTTTGTTGGTTCAGCGCCAACACCAATCCAATAATTTAACCTGTCTTTATTAATTTCTTTTTCTTTGGTGCGTGGATTATACCAACCTAGAATTTCTTTATTTTTAGATTGGGGATTTTTGCCTTTTTCTTGGATTATAAGACGAAAATAAGGTTGTTTTCTTCTACCAATGCGTTGGAATTTAATTCTTACCATAAGTTTAAAAAATAAGTCTTTTAAGACTTTTGATTAATTTCATCTATATTTTACACGATTTAATCAATATGTCAACAAATCTCACTAAACAATCATAGATATTTTTTTATTGAAAATTATGCAAACTTAAAATTTAGTCTCTTAAGGGTTAGCGGTTAGTATATTTTTCCGCTGCTTCAAGTTTAAGCGAAAGCAACTCAGAAATACCATCATCACCCATAGTAACGCCATACAAAATATCTGCCTTTTCCATAGTAGCTCTATTATGAGTAATAACAATAAACTGTGATTTGGCAGATAATTCTTCCACTATTTCGGCAAAACGAAGTGAGTTAGCTTCGTCCAAAGCTGCGTCCACCTCATCTAAAACCACAAAAGGAGATGGTTTGGCTGAAAGGATGGCACATAAAAGCGCAATAGATGTCATAGCTCTTTCTCCGCCAGAAAGCATACCAATAGATTTTAATTTTTTACCTGGCGGAGTTGCCTCTATTTCCACGCCAGCATAAACATTACTTTTAAGCCGGTCTTTAATTTTTTCTACTTCAGATTCTTCTGAGCTTTCAGCTTCTTCAGTATCATAATCTTGCTCACTGTTTTTAACCAAAACTAACTGAGATTTTCCCCCAGCAAACAAGGTTTTAAAATGTTTTTGAAATTCATCATTAATAATTTTAAAATTCTGCTCAAATTGTTTTCTAACTGTTTCATCTAGCTCTAAAATCATTTTTTCTAAAGATTCTAAAGATTTTTTTAAGTCACTAATTTGGCTTTCTAAAAATTCGTGCCTGGTTTTAATTTGGTCATATTCTTCTTTCACCTCTTCATCTATGCCACCAATTAACTCTAATTGATGTTTAAGCTTAGCAATTTTGGTCACAAATTCTCTTTTTTCTTCTTCTGAAAGGTGTTGTTTAGGTTGGCTTAAATATTCTACACTACCCAAATCATTTTCTATGTCTTGCTTAATATCGTCGCGCCTGGTTTCTATTCTGGCTAATTCAATACGCAAACTATTAATTTGAGAATTTTTTTGATTTAAGGTTTGTTGAATTTTTTGATAGGCTTGTTGAATTTGCCAAATTTGTCCCCTTTCTTGTTTTTGCTCTTGGTTTTTTTGTTTGATTATTTCCTCTAGATTGGATATTTTATTATCTAGTTCTTCTATTTTTTGAGTAAGTTTTTTAATTTCCTCTTCAGCTACCTCTTTTTGTTGTTGTTTAGCTTGCTTTTCTTTTTCATCTTCTTCCTTTTTTTGGTTTTTAGTTAGATAAGGGCTTAATAATTGGTGTAGTTTTTCTATTTGTTTAAAATGGTCTTGAAAAACATTTTTAACTTCTGCCCAATTTTCTGCTACTAATAGGTCTTCTAATTTATTTTTATGCTCATAAAGAACTTTTATTTTCTCAGGCAAACTTTTGGCTATTTCTCCAGGAATGGCCGTCTGTTTAATAATTATTTTTTGCTCATGCTCTATATGACTAATTTGTTTTTCTGAAAGTTTTTTACTTGTTTGCATTTTTTCAGAAACAAGCCGGTGATACTCTTGTTGTAAATTATCTACCTCAGAACCTGTTTGATTGTCTTTAGTTAGTTCTGCCAACTGTTCTTGCAACTCACCTGCTTTTTTAGCCACTTCTTCCTCTTCTTCTACTAATCTCTTTAAATTGTTGTTTTTTGTTTGCCAATTTTCATTTAATTCAGACCAAAGTGAACCATAATATAAATCTTGGAGCTCTTTAAGTTCATTCTCCACACCTTCTCTTTGTTCAAGACGTTTAACTTGTCGAGTTAAAGAATTAAGTCTGGGTGTAATTTCTTTAAGCTGAATTTCCGATGTTTCTAAATTTTCTTCTGTTTGTTCCAGTTTAGAAAGAGCCTGAGAGCGCTTAAGTTGCAAGGGTTTAACTCCGCTAGCCTCTTCAAAAAATTCTTTGCGCTCTTGAGGAGAAGCCAATAAAAAAGCATCAATCATTCCTTGGCCAATTATAGAATAAGAAGTTCTGGCCACACCAGCCTTGGCTAAGAGCATCTGAATGTCGGTCAATCTGGTTTTTTTATTATTTATTAAATATTCACTCTCTCCACTCCGATAAACTTTTCTAGTGATAACAATTTGGGACATACCAATATCAGCCTCATCTTTTTCATTATTAAAGTGCAGACTTACTTCAGCCATACCCAAACGCGCCTTTTTATCTGAACCAGAAAAAATTACATCTTCACTTTTTTTGCCCCTTAAAAGTTTTAAACTTTGTTCACCCAAAACCCAGCGCATAGCATCGGAAATATTAGACTTACCAGATCCATTAGGACCAACTACTGCTGTAATACCCGGCTTAAACTCTAAAGTAGCCTTGTGAGCAAAGGATTTAAAACCGTTAATTTCTAGCTTTTCTAAATACATGAATAATAATTATTTTTAAAACAAAATACCCAAAATCGGGTAAATAATAATTATATTATATAATTTTTTAGCTCTTTTAGCAAAATGCTTTTAATGCTAAAATTAAATCAAAATTATGTCACTTAGTAAAAAAATAGCATCAAACACAATTTTGCACACATTGGGTAAATTCGGTGGATCTGCCATAGGACTTATAATTATTGGCGTTTTAACCCGTTATTTGGGCACAGACGGTTATGGCCAATATACCACCGTTTTTGCTTATTTGTTCTTTTTTGCCACCATTGGCGATTTAGGTCTGTACTTAGTAACTGTTAATGAGCTTGGTAAAAAAGGAATAGATCAGATTAAAGTTTTTAGTAACGCATTTAGTATGCGCTTTTTTTCTGGCATATTTTTAATGCTTGCAGCAAACTTATTAGTTTGGTTTTTCCCCTACCCCACTGAAATTAAACTAGGAACACTGATTATTTCCATTTCTATGTTGCTCATGATGAGTGACCAAGTTCTAGTGGCTGTTTTTCAGCAAAAAATGAAAACAAAATATGTAGCAGTAGCGGAAATTACAGGAAAAATTATAATTTTATTTAGCACTATTTGGGTGGTTAAAAATGATTTTGGATTTTTAGCTGTGCTGTGGACCGTGGTTGGGGGGTTTACAATTCATTTTTTAATTAATTTAATATATGCGCGCAAATTAATTAAATTTCATTTAGATTTTAACTGGGGTGTTTGGGAAAGTATATTAAAAAAATCTTGGCCAGTAGCTACTTATATGCTTTTTTCAATGCTCTACTTTAAGGCCGATACCATTATTTTGTCCTTATTCCATCCAGCCAGTGAGGTTGGGCTATATGGGGCGCCATACAAAATGCTAGAAGTTTTAATTGCTTTCCCGGCCATATTTATGGGGTTAGTTAGTCCACATTTATCAAAAGCTTGGTCAGACAAGAAAATAGAAAATTTTAAAAAATATTTTCAAAAGGCCTTTGACTTTTTATCATTTTTAACTTGGCCAATGATTTGGGGCACACTAGCACTTTCCACGCCTTTAGTAACTTTAATTGCTGGAAAGGATTTTGCCCAAGCTGGACCAATTTTAAATATCTTAATTATTGCCACTGGAGTAATTTTTATGGCTCATCTTTCAAGCTTTGCAGTGGTGGCCATAGAAAAACAACGTAAAATGCTTAAATACTACATTGTTGCTGCTGTTTTAGCATTAATTTTGTATTTTAGTTTAATTCCTACCTACTCTTATTGGGCAGCAGCTGGAGTAACTCTTTTAATTGAATTGTTTATTTTAATCAGTTCCACAATTATTGTTAAACAACAAACTAAACTAAAAATTAATTACAGTGTTTTCTTAAAAAGTTTTTTAAACGCTTTAATAATGTATATTATTTTAAAAATTTTGCATTTAAATTTACTTGGCTCTATATTGGTGGCATTTTTAATATATTTTTCGCTGGCTTACATTTTAAAAGCCATTGACAAAAAAATCATTTTAGAGTTTTTAAAGGCCAAAAACAATAATAAACCAGCCCGATAGTTTATGACAATTTTTTATTTGCTTGTAATTACATATTTACTTTTATTAAGTTATGTTTTTTATAAAAACATAAAATTCGGCATATATTGGATAATTTTAACTTTACCTGTTTATCAAATACGTTTTCCTCTCTTTTGTTTTCCAACTACGCTTTTAGAAATGGAGATTCTGTTTTTAATTTTGCTTTTTTTGCTTAAAAACAGAATAAAACTGAAAAAATATCTTTTTCAATTAAAAAAAATAGCTATCAACAATAAACTGTTTGCTGTGGGGGTTTTTTTGTTTTTAATCTCCGCTAGCCTAAGTATTTGCGTAAGCCCCAATTTTTTAAGCGCAGCCGGTACTTGGAAAGCCTATTTTATTGAGCCTTTTCTTTTTTTTATAATTTGCATTTTAGTTTTAGAAAAAAAAGATTTAAAACAGATAAGTTGGCTACTAGCTGTGCAAATTTTTATAATGGGGTCTTTTGCTGTTTACCAAAAAATTACTGGTAATTTTATTTATAATGAATTTTGGGAAGCAGATGCCACTCGCAGAGTAACCGGTCCATTCCCCTATCCAAATGCTCTGGCTTTATA
>CAYNPV010000003.1:20010-27632 GCA_964399185.1 uncultured Gammaproteobacteria bacterium | reverse complement strand
CTGGCAAGCTGTGTTTTTAACTAATGGCCAAGTTTATTTTGGTAAACTGAGCAATGTAAATGATACTTACCCAACTTTGGAAGACATCTATTATTTACAAGTTCAAGAAGTACCAATTCAACCGGCAGAAGCAGCATCTGATGAGGCAGGAGTGCAACCTGCTGCTCAACAAACTCAACAAAGAATGATTTTGGTTAAGTTTGGAACAGAGGTGCACAGACCAATGGATAAGATGTATTTAAACAAAGATCACATTATGTTTTTTGAAGATTTAAGACAAGATTCTAATGTGGTGGCTTCTATTGAACAATATAAAGAACAGCAGGCCGAGCAAGCTAATCAAGCAGAAGCAGAAGAATAAAAAATTAATTTTTAGTTTTTTATAAAGCCAACCTTGGCACAAAAGGTTGGTTTTTTTATTTATGCACTTTTTATACACTTGCATTATTTTTTAAAAGTGTATTAAACTAATATAGAAAGGCGCTTTTTAATTTGCACCTAAACACATGAATCACAACCATTGTGATGACAACTACATTTGGCGATGCGCTAAATGTTCGTGCCATTTTGCCAACATAACAAAGATAAATGGAAATGTAAGGCAAGAAAAAAAATGTCCAAAATGTAAAGCCTTAAATTTGCTTAACATTACTAATCAGGAAATTAACATTCGTTGTAAAGTTAATAATCAAGAAAATCAGCAAGATTTGTATGGGGAGGAGAATGAAGGTTTTGGTCATTGATTTTTTGTTATCTTTTGTTTGATAGAATAATCAGAAAAGAACAGGACTGTGTTTAACAATTTAATATACATTGGGTATCAATGTTTTAATATAAACGTCAACGCCCTTGGTTAAAAACACTTTTTTTGGTGTGTTTTTGACTGAGGGTGTTTTTTATTTTTAAAAAATAATTTTCCCATGTTCAAAAAATAAAGGTCGGCCTGCCAGAATTAAAAAATTTGGCAGTGAAAAATTTAATAAATAAAAAGTTAAGTTAATTAAATATGATTTTTAAACTAAATAATTGGTTTAACTAATTAATAAATATGAAAAAAGTAATTGTTTTAACCCTGGCGTTTATGATAGCTTTTGGTTTTAGTGGTGTTGGTTTGGCAGTAGACACAGGTTATTCAGGTGAAAATATATCTACTGGTTTAACTAGTGATACTGGTGGTGGAGCTAATCCTATTGTCAAAGCCAAATGGGAAGCTTATCCAGTTGATAGATATTCAGATGAATCAACTTCACCTGGGGCTCAATTTATGCCTTCAGGTCAAAAAGACCTTAATACAACAATAACCATGTGTGCAATTGTAACAGATCCTGATGGTTTGGATCATGTTGAAAATGTTTATGCAGATGTGTTTTATCCAGAGGGAGTTGCTTTAGGTGAGAGTCATACACCTCTGCAAGATCAAAGTGGTTTGGGTTGTGGCGAGTTAATGCAAGAAGATAGTTTAACACGTCTTTCAAAAGCAGATGGCTATGATTTGTTTTGTAGTAATGTAAGAACTTATAATAATAATTTGCCAACTTTTAATGATGGCTATGATTATGATGAAATTTGTGCTGAAGATGGTGAATTAAAGAAAGAAACAGCAGCAGTATATTGTGGTGAAAAAGAGCTTTCTTATGAAGACCCTTCAGGCGACTATAAGGTTTGGGCTGTGGCTCAAGATCGCAATGGCTTGCAAGGTATTTTAGAAAATCATTTTACCTATATGCCAATGACTGCTTTTGAGACAGATTTTAATACTGTGCAATATGGAAATGTTCGTTTAAATACACACAAAATTATTAATGGTGATTTAACCTGGGATCCGGGTGCAACCGATAATAAAGCTACGGTTAGAAACGTGGGTAATACACGTTTAGCTATGCAGGTTACACAAGATGATATGGGCCTTGGAAAAACAGATGGTAATTGGAATGTAAGATATGATGCAAGGGTAGGTAGTGATTATGCTTTTAGAAATTATTGGCCAGAGCAGACAAAAACCTTGGTAGATGAGTTGGATTTGTCTGAAATGGATGAAATGGATTTTTCTATTAAAATTTTTAAATTTCCTCCAACACATGAAGGTGATGTTTATTCGGGCAGTATGACTTTAAGTGCTGTTTCAAGATCTCATTTGTGTTGTGGTACTTGTAGTGAGTAACCTATAAAAGGGGTGGCTTTGTCTGCCCCTTTGCAGGGGTTTGAAGTTAATTTTTTTAACTTTAAACCTCTGTAATGAAATTAATCTTTAAAAAAATATGTTTAAAAAAAGTTTATTATTGTTTTTGTTGTTAGTGTTTTTAATTTTACCCATAAATGTTTTAGCCATTGGGCAGATGACTAAACCAATTGTTATACAAGATGCGCAAAGAGGGGCAGAGTATGAAGAGGTTGTAACAATTGTAAATAACGAAAATAATCAGGTGAGGGTAGAATTAGAAGCCAAGGGAGAAATTAAAAATTGGGTTAAATTTTATTTGCCAAATGATTTAAATAATGAAATTAATGACCTAAATGTAAATGCTTTGCAAAACCAGAATGTAGTGGCTGTGTTTAGTGTGGCAAGTGATATGGCTAATGGTGAATATAAGGGGTCGGTGGTAATTAGCAAGGTGCCAGAAGAAATGAGTGGTGTGAGCGGTTCTTCTGTATCTGTGCGCCAAGAAATAGGCAGAGAGGTAATTGTTATGGTTGGGGGAGAGGAAAATGCAGTGTTAAGTGCTTCTGTGATTCCGAAAAAGTATAGTTTAAAAAAGAATGAAAATCTAGAAATGCGTTTTGTATATAATAATTTGGGTAATGTGAGTTTAAAACCTAGTATAGATTTAAAAATAAAAAATGTAGTTGGAGAGGTTGTATATAATGCAATCTATCCTTATAGAGAAAGTGAAATGTCTGTGCGTCCTAATGCTCAGTATGAAATTAAACCAATTTCTGTTTCTACTTCTGGCTGGGCAAAAGGTTCCTATAGGGCAGAGTTTGCTTTTAGGCACAATCAACAAGTTTTAGATGAAAAAATGTTTCGTTTTAGTATAGGCCAGACAGGCATGGTTTTGGGCATAAGTGATTGGAAAATAAATTGGTGGATAATTTCGCTTGGTTTTGTGTTTATTTTGTTTGTAATAGGTATGCATTTTTTAAAAAAGAAAAGAACTGTTTAGTTTTGCTTTTAATATTTAAGTTTTAAATATAAAAATTTTATGGCTAAAAAAATAATTTTTAAGTCAAAAAGAATGTTGGTTTGTTTTAATGTTTTTTTGCTTGTGTTTGGTGTTTTAACACCCAGTTTTATGGGGGTGCAAAAAGATATTGATGCAGAAGAGCCACAAATGTGTGCAGTAGATGTGGATGTGATGTTGGTGATGGATGTTTCTGGTAGTATGGAGCAAGGTTATGAGCCAAGCAAGTGTGAGTGGACTGAATTGGTTTGGGTGGGGAGTGAAGAAAATGGATCATTTCAATATTTTTCTCGCTGTGATGACGGTAATACAGACAGCACAGATGGTTGTGATAGCCAAGAGATTACAAGTGGAGAAGTGACTGAAAATTGGTGCCAAAGCAAAGATAAGCCAGCTCCTAGGGAATCTGTTTTTTATGAGGCAAAACAAAGCAAAATAGATGCAGCTAAAGATGCAGCTAATTCTTTTATAGACAATATGGGTGCTAATGACCAATCTGGCTTGGTTTCTTTTAGTGATAATGCCAGTTTGGTTAAGAGTTTAGACAACAATCATGCTAGTACTAAAAGTGCAGTAAATGCCTTAACTACTGGCGGTGCGACTAATATTGGCGATGCCTTGGTTTTGGCTAGTCAGGAATTGGATAGCCATCAGAATGGACAGGCAGTTAAGGCTATAATTTTATTAACCGATGGCAAGGCTAATAAACCTAATGGAGATGGAATGCATGAAAATTCAGATGATGTAAACTATGCCATTCAAAAAGCTAATGAAGCAGGAGAAAAAAATTATAAAGTGTTTACTGTGGGGCTTGGTAGTGGAAGTGAAATTAATGAAAGCATGTTACAACAAATTGCAGATGATACTGGCGCTAATTATCACCATGCACCCAATGGAAGTGATTTGTCGGATATTTATAACCAAATTGCTTGGGAGGTGTGCCAATATGGGTCTATTAGTGGTTATAAATATAGTGATTTAAATCATAACAACGAGTTTGATCAAGGAGAGCCAGGAGTGGAAGGTTTTGAAATAGTTTTAAATTTAGATGGAGAAGAATTTGCGCGTCAGCAAACAGATGAAAATGGTAAATATGTTTTTTCTGGTTTGTTGTCTGGCAGTTATGAAGTGCGAGAGGGCAATAATTTCTTATTAGAGCCTTATGAAAAAATATCTCCCGAAAGTGCTTATCAAATAAATTTAAGTAAAGGACAGGAGATAACAGATAAAAATTTTCTTAATTATTTCCCAGTCTGTGGGAATGGGATTTTAGATACAGATTATGGGGAAGAGTGTGATGGGCAGGTGGGGTTGATTGAAGGATATTATTGTTCTGCCAGTTGTGAATTAGAAAAAGAAGAGAGTGATGAAAGCTACATAATTAGCGGATATAAATATGTAGATGCAGATGGTTTGGCTAGTACTACAGATGATTGGTTAGCTGGAGAAAACTGGACAATTAATTTACATTTAGCCTCTACCACACAAGTTGTTAGTTCAACCAGCACTAATCAATATGGGCAATTTATGTTTGACGAGCTTTCTGCTGGGGAATATTATCTATCGGAAAATTTGTTAAGTGGTTGGTTGCAGATTTATGCACCAACTTCTACTGTTGTGGTACCTGAGGGTGAAAATTCAACTTCTAGTGACCATATTTTTGTTAATTATCAAGAAGAGGAGGTTTTAATTCAGTCTGGAGATGTTGTTATTAATGAATTAATGTGGATGGGTTCAGCCACCAGCTCATATGATGAATGGTTGGAGCTGTTAAATACTACACAGCAAGATGTAGATTTGAGTGGTTGCCAAATAACCAAAAAAACGTCTAGTGGAGAAACTTTAATGCTTGAGTTGCCTGAAGGAAGTTTGGTTAAAGCTGGTGATTATTTTGTAATTTCTAATTATAGTGAGCAAGATTCTAATATATCTTTAGAGCCAGATTTGGTGGATAGCTCGGTGAGTTTAAGTAATTCTGGTTTGCAGATTAAACTTTATTGTGGGGCAGAAAATTTTGATGGTGCGGGTTCTCTTTTGATTGATGAGGCAGATGATGGCAGTGGCACACCATTTAAAGGCAGTAATGATGAACCAAAAAAATCTATGCAACGCAAGGCAGTTGGTTTGCCAGGCAATTTAGAGTCTGGTTGGTGCACAGCAGGCACAAGTGTTAATTGGGATGAGGGTGCAGTTGAGTTGGGAACACCGGGGGGAGTTAATGTGTGTGAGGGTTATGCCAGTATTAGGGTTTGTAAATACGAAGATGCAGACGGTGTTTTACAAACTGTTGAAGATAGGGCAGGCGTTTCTGATTGGGTATTTAATTTAAGTGGAGCAGAGCAGAATTTGGTTTCTACTACTTCTGCTGAAGGATGTCTTGAATTTAATAATTTAGTTAGTGGAGAATATAGTTTAAACGAAGAGTCAAAAGAAAATTGGTATGCACTTAACTCTACTTCAACTAGTTTTAATTTAGGAAGTGAAAATTTAGAGTTTTCTTTTGTAAATTCTCGTTATGCACGAGTTGGAGGTTGTAAATATGAAGACAAAGATAATGTGGCCAGTACTACAGAGGATTGGCAGCCTGTAGAGGGTTGGCAAATTAATTTGGCTGATCAGTCTAGCACTACTTTAATGTATGCTACTGGCACAAATGAGAGTGGTTATTTTGAGTTTATGGTTAAGCCGGGTGAGTATAAATTATATGAAGAAGAAAAAACAGATTGGCAAAATTTAAAACCAACTTCTAGTCTTGTCTTTTTAAATTCTGGAGAAGAGTCGCTTGATAATGTTTTTCTAAATTATTTTACAGGTGGTAGTGGTGGGCCAGAAGAGTATTGTGGAGATGGTATAAAAAACGGACAAGAAGAATGTGATGGTACAGATGGGGTGCCAAGTGGTTACAGCTGTAATAATTTGTGCCAATTGGTAGAAGAGTCTACACCGGTTGGTGGTTCTGCTGGCGGTGGTGGAGTGAGACGTTATGCAGATTTGGGTATTGATATTACCTATGTGCCACAAAAGCAACTTGGTTTAAATTATGTGGAAAATATAAATTTAAAAAACACAGGTAATATTGTGTTAACAAATGGCCTTATAAGTTTGGATTTGCCACAAGACAGACTGCAAGCATTAAATGCCGATCCTGAGTGGTCGGAAATTAACACCAGCACACAAATTGTTTATTGGAAAGTGCCCACATTAATGGTGGGTGAAGAATTGAACTTTGAAATAGAATTCTTAACTATAAATGCAGGTGAAGCAATTAGCAGACTAGAGGTTGTTTTTGACCAAATTGAAGAGAGACAAGATTTTAGAGAAGAAATTGTTGCACCTAGTGGAGGTGGGAGAGAAGAAGAACAAGAAGAAGATGGGGAAACTGGTGAGCAAATTATTCAAGAAGAAGAGCCGTCTGGCGGAGGAACTGCAGGAGGTGGTGGTGGAGTGCCTGCGGAAACTCCAGGTCAAGTGGCTGGAGAAGAAGAAAACATTGGTATGGGGGATGAAGAAGGCCAAATTAATGAGCAAGCAGAAAGTATAGAAAGGGGTATTTTGGGAAGCCAGACAGAAAATGGGAACGAAAAGGGTTGCTATCCTTGTGCTTGGTGGCAGTGGTTAATTGTGGCTGTGATAATGATTTTAATTTTAATAGGTTATCACTTTGTTTTAAAAGATATTAATCATAAATTAAATTAAATTTTATGGCAGAAGAATATAACACATCAAGCACAGATGGAAATCAAAACAATCCCCAGCAAATAAAAGTGGATGAAGAAAAGGAGAAAAAAACAGTTAAACAAACAAATTATTTGTGGGTATGGTTACTGGGTTTTGTGGGTTTAATAATTATTTATTTGGTTTTGCGTTTTACTTGTTTGTATAGGCCCGATTGGATTTTAATAGTTATTTTGGCAGATCTGGCTCTTGTTTTGTTTTTAAATACCAAAATAAAGTTAAAAGAAAAAGCAGAGTGGCTGGTGCCATTATTGATGCTTGTTATGCCGGTGGTGGGGGCGGTTTATTGCTATCCAGCTAGTTGGTGGATGTGGGTGATTAGTGTGGTTTTGTTTTTGCTTGGGAGCGTGGTTTATTATTTTGGTTCTTTAAAAAGGGTTATTTGGTTAGTGGGTTTGATTGGTTTGGTTTTGGCTGGTTTTGTTTTATATATGGTTACTATTTGCCAGTGCTATTAGATTTATTATTTTAATTGAACAATAATTGTGTACAACATTATATTTTTATAACCAAGATTTTTAGTTAGGTTTAACTCATGCTGGTTATTTTAGATTTTATAAAAACAAAACAAAAAACAAAAAACCGACTGTGAAAGGTTAGGTCAATTTCATAGTCGGTTTTTTTGTATATTTAATAATTAATAAATTAAGCTAAAATTTATGAAAAAAATTATTTTTTCTTTGGCTGTGGTGGGTTTAACTGCTGCAG
>CAYNPV010000003.1:18182-19910 GCA_964399185.1 uncultured Gammaproteobacteria bacterium | reverse complement strand
TTATAGTGTTTTTGATCCTTTGAGTCAGAATGATTTTGTTATTTATCCTGATTCGTTCGCAGATCCGTCCGAGCAGGCCACAAATTTAAGTGGAATAATTGGTGCAGGAGCTTCTGATGCAATGGATAATGTGCCACAAGCTTTTAATTCTGATGATCAAAAACTACACCCTGATCAAGTGGCTATTTATGAAGTTAAAATAACAATGCCACTGGATATGGGCAATGAGTGGCAAGGGGCTGTTTTTCAAGGTGATTTAGTGGTAGATGCTGTGCAAGTGTCTAATCAAGATCCAAACAATGTTCAATGGTAATAATAAATTAATTTATAAGGAGGGGTAAAAGGTAAAATATGAAAAAAGTATTGTTAAGTATGCTCGTTGTTGGCGCAGTTGGCGCTGGAGCTTTTGGGGTAACTTCAGCTTATTTTACAGATGAAGCTACTTCAGCTCAAAACAAGTTTGTGACAGGAACTTTAAAGGTCAGTGTAGATCAAAGTATGCAAACCATTAATCCTGTAATAGAAAACTGGGCACCAGGAGACATTGAAGAGGTGAGGTTTGATGTGGTTAACGAAGGTAGTTTGCCGGTTAATTTAAGATCTTTTGCTCTTGGTGAGTGGTTTGATTCAAGTTTAAGTGCTGAAATGGTAAAAGTTGTAAAGGTTGAATATTGGGATGGATCTGCCTGGCAGGTAATAAGACAAGCTAATGCTGGGATTGAGGGTTATGTATATTATAGCCCAAATGGATATAACAGTTCTTTGTTTGAACTTAAAGCTGGTGATAAAGAAGAATTTAAGTTAAGCGTAAAATTTGATGAAACAGCCGGCAATGATTACCAAAATAAAAAATATAAAGCTCAATTAACTGTGGAAGCAAAACAAACCAATGCTCCTTGGTAAATTGATTATACTTACCTTTGTTTGGTTTAGACCAAACAAAGGAAGTGTGTAATTAATTTATATTAATGAAAAAAATTTTTCAGTTTTTGAATAGATTAATTTTAATTGCTTTGATTTTGTTATGCTTTGTTTTGGTAATTTTTAATTTACCGTTTGATTTGGGTTATAAGATGTTGGTGGTAAGTTCTGGCTCAATGGAGCCTCAGATAAAAACTGGAAGCGTGATTTTAATAAAAAAACAAAGCAATTATAAATTGGATGATATTATTACTTTTAAAATAAGCTCAAAAAAAGAAATTATGCCGACCACTCACCGTATAGTTGATAGGCGAATTCAGGATGATAAAGAGCTTTATATAACCAAAGGTGATGCCAATCAAGAAAAGGATTGGCAAGAGATAAAACAAGAAGATGTTTGGGGTTTGGTTGTTGTAGTTATTCCTTATGTGGGTTATGTGGTTAATTTTTTAAGTCAAGGAAAAGTCTTTTTCTTTTTGTTGTTTTTGTTGCTATTAATGATTGTTTTTGATTTTTCTTCAAAAAGATATAAAAAAAATAAAAAAGTTTAATATGAGTAAAAGCATATCTAAAAAATTTTTAGTTTTTATAATAATCATTGGTTTTATTTTCAATTTTTTAGGCATTGGATTTGGTATTGAAAATGTGCAAGCAACTGATTATGAACCATGGCCTTTGCCTTATGAGGGATGCACCCACCCGGAGTATAAGGGTGATGGAACTGTGCTTTATTACCCTAAAAGACATAAGTTAAAGTCTCAGACTTTGTATGCAGATAAAAGCCCTTATTGCATTAGTCAGGATACA
>CAYNPV010000003.1:10316-18082 GCA_964399185.1 uncultured Gammaproteobacteria bacterium | reverse complement strand
TTGACGCCCGTTATAATTGGTGGGGTTCTCAGCAAGGGCCTTATGTGGAAGGAGAAAATGAAAACCCAGATCCTAATGCTCAAAAAATATTTGGCAATGTGTTATATGAACCATGGCTGGGAGCCCCTCCTAATAGAAATTCCATAAAAGAATGGAGACAAAAAATTGAGCCTGGTGATATTTTATATGATCCTTATTCTGCTGGTGTTGGTCATGTTGGAATGTATGTTGGTAATGGCCAAGTAGTGGAAGCTCAGGGTGATTATTTGCATCCAAATAATGCAGAAAAAAGCAAGGTTAATATTAACCCTTTGTGGAAATGGGATTATCCTTTTAGAAAAAGTGTATATTTATTAAGAGTTAAGAAGCCGGAAAATTTAACCCAAACTGAGTTTGAGCAAGCAAAACAAAATGTGGTTGATTTTGTTTTAAATCAAGCGGATAAAGCATATGATTGGGCTTGGTTGCAAAAAAGTACAGATGAAAATTCAGAATTTTGGTATTGTTCAGAGTTGGTGTGGGCGGCATATAAAAATCAAGGAATTGATCTGGAGCATTATGCAGATAGCGGTGGAATTGTTAGCCCAATTTCTCCGGTGGAAATTTATTTAGATAATGATACATATGTTGTTGATCAGCACTTAGAGGTAAAAAAAGATTTTAATTTTGCTAGTTTGTTGATTTTTTCTCCAGTAAATGTGAGAGTAGTAGATCCATGGGGCAGAGAAACAACAAACGGAAATTTGGGCATTCCAAATTCTTTGTATTTACAAGATATGGTTGGAGAAAATGGCGAGCATTATGACAAGCTTATTTTGCCTAAAATTATTGGAAAGTATAAGGTTTTTGTTGAAGCAAAAGACGGAGCAAATCCAGAGGATGTTTATAGTTTAAAATATGAATATGAAGGCGGGGAGTATTTTTTAGCTGATGATGTTTTTGTAAATCAACTACCCGAAAAACCATATTTAATTGATTTAAGACAGAGGGTTCCACAGTTTGGTTTTGGAAAGACTAGGGGTTCAGTTGCTAATAATTTATCGGCTGCTGTTTTGGAAATGCAAACTTTAAATAAAAATGATTTTCAAGTAAATCTTACACCATATCAAGACAGTCAAGCCAGTTTTGTATTACAAAATTCAGGCAGTGTGCCATTAAAATACCGTAGTGAAATAGTAGGGATGTCGGGAGAGTTATGTGAGGCATTAGAATTTAATAATTTTGAAAAGAATACTACAAGTTTGGCTTTTAATGCTAAGCATGATTTTAATTTAAATCTGTCAATGCTCGTGGATGATTTAAAATATCAGTATAAAAGTTGTCAAATTAATCTAAAGTTAACTGCTTGGCAGCAAAACTTAATAGATGAAAGTTTGGGTTTTAATGATGAAAAATTTATTAATTTTGAAGTGAATTCTTCTGTTTGGCAAACAGAAGCACCTGGCCATTTAGTTATTAATCAAATTTATGCTAGTGGAGATAATGATTGGATAGAATTATATAATCCAACTAATGAAGATATAGATTTAGCAGAAGATGAATATCGTTTAGAAAAAACTTCTAGTGCACTTGATCCTGATATTTTAATGCGTTTTGGCAACACAGATGATGGCAGTTATCCTGGTGGAACAGTAATACCTGCTCAAGGTTCTTATTTAATTGTTAGGGATGATGCAGAAAATTCATTGCTTGAATTAGCAGACGCAGTGGCTTTGAGAAGCGAATTTACTTGGAGTGGGAGTGGTTATACTTTGTATTTGGCAGATGGTCCGGTTTCTGAAGATGTTGACGAAGATATTATAGATTATGTGGGTTTTGGTAGTGCAACTTATGCTGAAGTTTCTCCAGCCCAAGCTATTGAAGATAATAAAAGCATCAGTAGATATGCGCCAACTTATGATACAAATCACAATCAAAATGATTTTATTAGTATAGACAATCCAGAACCAGAGGCAAGCGGGAGCAGAGATTTACAATCAAACACTTCGGGGCAAGAAATAGTTTTAAATGAGTTTTTGCCCGATCCAGTAGGAAGTGATTCAGCAGAAAAACCAGAGGGTGAATGGGTGGAATTATATAATCTGTCACAAGAGACACAAGATTTGACAGGTTATTATTTAGAAGATGAGGCCGGCAATAGTATTGAGGTGGAGTTGTGTCGTGTTAATTCTCAGAGTTTGAATTTAGAAGCAAGTGATTTTATGGTTGTTTATGTTAATGCTGGCGGAGAGTGTAATTCACATAATTTTAGTTTAAATAATTCTGGCGATACTATCTATTTATATAATTCTGAAGATGAAATAATAGATGAAGTGGTTTATGAGGGAAGTGAAGAAGATAAATCAATAGCACGCATACCCGATGGAAGTGGTGAGTGGCAAGATCCTGTGCCAACACCTGGCTTCCCCAATAGATTAAAAGAAAATGAAGATAAAAACCAAAAAGAAGAGAGTGAAAATAAAGAAAATAGTGAAAACGATCTAGTAAATAATAATCAGGATTTGAATAAGCATAAAATAAATAATAAAAAAGCGGCCAAGCAAAACAGAAAAAATAAAGATATTGTAGAAGAAAAAAAGAAAAAAGAAGGGGAAAAAAATAGTAAGGAAAAGAAAAAAGAGCAAGAAGATTTTTTGTTAAAAAAAGAAGTTACAAAAAATACAGATGAAAATGATGGCAAGGAGTTGAGAGAAAAAGAGAGCCAAGAAGATGAGCCAAAAGAAAAAGAGAGCAGGGGTGTTTTAGAGGAGGAGACAAAGTTAAAAGAAAGTGAGAAAAAATTAAAAGTTGAAGGAAAAAATGTGAATGAAGTTAAGGATGAAGAACAAATAAAAAAAGAAAATGCTTTAGAAGGTAGTAATTTAAACCAAAAAGAAAATAAGGTGGAAGAGATAAAAAATGTTTTAAAAAAAGAAGATCAGATAAATAAAGAAAAAAAAGAAGATGAAAAAAGTTTGAATGCTCAAAAAGAGCAAAAGCAGAGTCTTGTAAAAAAAGAAGAAGATAATCAGGATGTGGTAATAAAAAAAGAAGTTGAAACAGAAGATGAATAATAAATTAATAAAAATAAGGTGCCAGTTTTTATATTATGAGAAATAAAAGAATTTTCTTATTTATATTATTTTTTTTGTTAAGCTTAGGGTTAACAGCAAAAGAACCTATAAATGCCCAAGGTTTGGCTCAAGTTGGTTTTCAAAGCCAGCCAATGTTTAAATATGAAAATTTGGCACCGGGTTATTGCCAAAGTTCTTTTTTTAGTGTTGAAAATTTAACAGAAAGTGATGTTGAACATTATATATGGATAGAAAATTTAAGTAGTAAAAAAAATTTAGCTAAAAATATAGATGTTGGATTATCTAGGGCAGATAAAGTTTTTTTTAAGCATAGTTTGGAATATTTTTTTGAGCAGGGCTTGGTATATGTAGAGAGCATAAAATCTTTAGCAGAAAAAGAATATAATTTGGTTTTTTGTTTAGATAAAAGTGTTGGCAATAATTTTCAAAACAAAGAAATTGTTTTTGATTTAAAAATTGGGTTTAAAGAAGGTGGTAAGCAAAAAGAAGAATTTAATCAAGTGCAAACCATAGTTGCTGGTAGTTTTAGTGGTGGAAGCAGTTCTCCGCAGAGTTTAAAAATTAGTGATATTGAGGTTGGTGAAATTGATAGTAATAAAGCTTTGATTAGTTGGAAAACTAATAAGTTTGTTGAATCAAAATTGGTTTATTCTTTGTTTAAAAATGGGTGTTTTTTTGATGTGAATGATAAAAATAATTTTGGGTATAAAAATGTTTTACTAGATAATAAACTAAAAACATATCACGATGTGTATTTAACATCGTTGGAGGAAGACAGTAAATATTGTTTTAGGGTGGTGGCTGAAAAAAATAAATTAACCACAAGTGAAGAAAAATATTTTAAAACTTTGGTTAGTGGTGACAAAGATGTAGAAAGTCAAAAGAAGAAAAATAAAGATAAAGATGAAAGAAAGTCTCAAGAAGGTACTTTAGAGAACGATGGTGATTTTATGCAAAGGGGTGGAGAAGTGGCTGGGGCACAAGATAATAATTTATCTAATGACGGATTGGGCAGGGAAGAGGGAATGGGTGGTGTGCAAAGTGATAAAAATAAAAAACAAGAGAGCAATGATAATAAAAAAAATAATTTTTTACAAACCAATGGAGAAAATGCTAATATTAATAATAAAGATGGAATTGTAGCTGGAATTGTTTCTGGGGGATCAAAATGTATAAACTGGCCATGGTGGGCAATTGTAATTGCAATTGTTATTTTGTTTGCTCTTTTAGTTTTATATTATTTTCTATTAATGCCTAAACTTAAAAAAATCTGGTGGATTGTGCCTTTGTTGGTGCTGTGCCTGATTATTATTTTTTTGTTTAGGTATGGAACGTGTTAAATATATGGCTACAAAATTTTCTACCCCTGTATCTATTTTAGCCTTTTTTTATCTATTAATTGTTGGTTTATCTGTTATTATTGTTTTGTTGAGTGGATTAGCTGCTTATGATGTACATCAGGGAATGAAAAAAAGGAATCAGGTCTTTGCTGCAAATTGTTGCAGGGTTTATTTAGAGCACGATAGATATGAGGATTATTATAACTGTTATACTCAAAGCATGGAGCAGATAAAAAAATAATTTGTAAAGTATAGCATGAGGGAACATAGAATATTTTTTTATAGTTGCTTGTCCTTTGTTGTTGGAATTTTTGTAGCACAAGTAATAAAAATAAATGCCATAATAGCCTTTAGTTTAGGCTTATTTTTTTTGTTTTTATTTTTAGTTATAAAAGAAGAAAAGCGCGAGGTGTGGTTATTGCTTTTTATTAGTATTTTAATGTTTGGAGCTTGGCGTTTTTATTTTTCTCTAGAAAATTATAATGGCAAACATATTGTTAATTATAGTGAGCGACAGCTGGAGTTGAGTGGAAAAGTTTTTAAAGAGGTGGAGAGAAAAAATTTGTTTGCTAGGGTTTATTTGAATAATCTAGTTTTAAATAATGCTGATAATGAGAAAAAAATAAAAGGTGGGTTGCTTGTTTTTGCCAGTGTATATAAAGACATTAAGTTTGGTAATGAGGTTAAGCTAAGTTGTCAGATTAATTTGCCGGGGATTATAGAGTCGGCTGGTGCAAAAGATTTTAATTATGAAAAATATTTAGATTTGCAGGGAGTAGATGCTGTGTGTTATAGGCCGAGTAAAATTAGTATTCAACAGGAAAAATTAAATGTTGTTCAAAAAATAAAAAGCACTTTAATTGGTTTGAGGCAAAATTTAAAAAAGGGGTTGGAAAAAATTTTGCCAATTCAGGAAGCGTCTTTGTTAAAAGCCATGCTCCTTGGGTATAGAAACGAAATAACAGATGAGATGCGCTTAAATTTCTCTAAGAGCGGTGTTTCTCATATTATGGCAATTTCTGGTATGCATGTGGCTATTGTGGTGGCTATGGTTTTTTTGCTTTTAATTTATATGGGTTTAAACCGCAAACAAGCTTTTTGGCCTACTGTGTTGCTGGTGTTTTTGTATGTGGTTTTAAGCGGTTTTAGAATTTCAGCCGTTAGGGCTTTTGTAATGGCTGTAGCGGTTTTGTGGGCTTACAAAAGTTTTCGTTTGGCAAAGACTATTAATTTGTTAATGCTGGCGGGGGTTGTTTTGTTATTTATAAATCCTAAATTTATTTTTTATGATATTGGTTTTCAGTTGTCGTTTTTGGCAGTGCTAGGTATATTGTTATTTTTTGCTTCTTTTATGCAGTGGCTTAAGTTTGTGCCTTATAAATATGGCATACGTTCTTTAGTGGCAGTAACCCTGTCGGCACAAATTTTAACCTTACCTTTAGTGGTATATTATTTTGGCATAATTTCTTTAATTTCTCCTGTGGCTAATTTGCTTATTATCCCGTTAGTGCCTTTAGTGTTGGTGCTTGGAATATTTGTCTTATTGTTAGGTTTAATTAATATAAAGCTTGCTTTTTGGTTTGGGCTTTTAGTTTGGCCTTTTTTGAAATATTTAAATTTAGTAACTCATTATATAGCGCAAATTAAAATTTTTTCTATAGAAACGGGAAAGGTTTGGCTGGGTTGGATTATAATTATTTATGCATTTATAATTTATATTTATTTTAAATATGTTAAGCAAAAATAAAATTAAGATTATAGTTTTTGTTGTTTTATTAGTTGTCCTATTAATTTGGTTCTATGTTGATTATTATGAAAAAAAGTCAGAAATAATTTTTTTGGATGTGGGGCAGGGGGATAGTTGCCTGATAGATTTAGCTGGAGACAATGAAATTTTAATAGATGGCGGGCCTAATAAAACGGTTTTGTATAAACTTGGTAAATATTTACCGATTTATAACCGCAGTATAGAGTTAATGGTTTTAACTCATCCGCACGCAGATCATGTAAGTGGTTTGGTTGAAGTTCTTAAAAGATATGAGGTTAAAAAAGTTATGCAAACAGGCACAGCATATAATTCTGAGGTTTATGAATATTTTCAACAATTGATTAAGCAAAAAAACATAGAAAATTTAAAGCCAGAAGATTTTAATAGTTTGAGTTTGGCTGAAGGTTTTGATTTGGAAATTATTTATCCTCAGGAAAATTTAGCTAATAAAAAATTTGACGATGTAAATGAGGCCTCAATTGTGTTTAGGCTAAATACTCTGGACAAAAATTTTTTATTAACTGGTGACATTAGTCTTGAAGTTGAAGATTATATTTTAGAGAGTTTTGGTGGTGAGGTGTTGAGGGCAGATGTTTTAAAAGTTGCTCACCAAGGCTCGGACACTTCTTCTGGAGTGGGTTTTTTAGAGGCGGTTAATCCAAATTGGGCGGTTATTTCTGTTGGAGAAAATAATTTTGGTCACCCAAGTTTAAGGGTTATAAGAAGGTTACAAAGAGTGGGTGCAGATATTTTAAGAACAGATAGAGATGGGGATGTGAGATTTGATTTGAGTTTTTAGGCTGAATAAACTAGAATTAGAATAAGATAAGCAAAAATTAATATGTCAAAAATAAGTTTACAAAGCAAAGAAAACCGCTACAAAACAGTCTTGGCCAGTTTGGAGGGCTTAGAAGATGAAATAAGGTTTAAGGTTAAAGATAAAGAAAAAATAGTTATTAAGCCTAATTTTGTAGATCCTAAAAAAACATTTGCTTCTACGCATCCAGATGCTTTGCAGGCTTTATTGGATTTTTTGGCTAAAATAACGGATAAAAAAATAATTTTGGCTGAAGCACCCATAAATGGAAGTTTAGAGAAGGTGGCAGAAAATTTGGGTTATACAGATCTGATAGAAAAATATAATTTAGAGTTAAAAGATTTAAACCAAGATAAATTAGTAGAAAAGTTTTATTCTGCGCAAGGATTGTATGAAAATAAAAAAATAAATATAGCACAAACTGTTTTGAATAAAAAAAATTACGTAATTTCTTTGTGTCCGGCTAAAACGCATGATACTTTTATAGTAACTTTGAGTTTAAAAAATTTAGCTGTAGGTGCAACAGTTGTTGATGGAACCCCAGATTCTCAAGGAGAAAAAAAATATATAAGATATATATACCATAATGGAGTGCAAGACGGGAATGTTTTGTTATTTCAGGTGATAAATGATGTTTATCCAGATTTGAGTTTGATTGATGGCTGGCAGGCCATGCAAGGTAATGGTCCAATTTGGGGAACTCCGGTTGAGTGGAAGTTGGCGGTTTGTGGCACACAACCTTTGGCTGTGGATGTTTTGGTGGCAGA
>CAYNPV010000003.1:2903-10216 GCA_964399185.1 uncultured Gammaproteobacteria bacterium | reverse complement strand
GTGTGTTGAACAAAAATTTTGATCAGTCTATTCCTTGCCATCGAGTGATTAAAAATGATGGAAGTTTTGGTGGGTATAATAAAGGTGCCTTAAAAAAGCAAAAAATTTTAATTAAAGAAAAAAATGAACATGCAAGAAGTGTTAGAAAAAATTGAAGAACTTAAAAAAAGACTTAAAGAAATTAAGGAAATTTTAGCTATTGAGACAAAAAAACTGCAATTGACTAATTTAGAAAATAAGATGCAGGAGAAAGATTTTTGGCATGAGCAAGAGCGGGCAAAAAATGTTAGCCAGCAAGCAGCTGACTTAAAAGAGGAAATTAATCAAGTGCAAAAATTGGAGAAAGAAATAGATGATTTGTTGGATATTGTTAAAGAAGTTGAAGGGACACAAGAGAATGATTTAAAAAAAGATTTAGTAATTAAAACAGAAGAGATAGAAAAAGAAATAAACGATTTACAGTTTAAAACTCTGCTTGGTGACAAACATGATTATAAAAATGCAATAGTTGCTGTTCATGCAGGAACAGGTGGCACAGATGCTCAGGATTGGGCTGAAATGTTAGAAAGGATGATATTAAGATTTGCTGAAAAAAAGGGTTTTAAAGCCAGTGTTTTAGAGCGTCAAAGCGGGTCTGAGGCTGGGATTAAAAGCAGTATTATAGAAATTAGTGGCAGGTATAGTTATGGTTATTTAAAAAGTGAGGCAGGGGTGCACAGATTGGTGAGAATTTCTCCATATGATGCAGAAAAAATGAGGCATACTAGCTTTGCTTTAATTGAGGTTTTGCCAGAAATTGCTGATGACGAAGATGTGGAGCTTAAAGATGAGGATTTGCAAATAGATACATTTCGTTCTTCTGGGCATGGCGGTCAATCGGTGAATACGACGGATTCTGCGGTAAGGGTTAAACATTTGCCAACAGGAATTAGTGTTAGTTGCCAAAATGAAAGATCTCAATTACAAAATAAACAAACTGCGCTTAAAATTTTAAAAAGTAAATTGGAACAGTTTAATGTTGCAGAAAAAGAAGAAGAGAAGAAAAAAATAAAGGGTGAATTTTCCGAAGCTGTTTGGGGCAATCAAGCGCGTTCTTATGTTTTGCATCCGTATAAAATGGTTAAAGATCATCGCACAAATTATGAAACCCAAGATGTGGAGGGGGTGCTTGATGGTGATTTACAAAACTTTGTGGAAAGTTATTTAAAAAAGCAAGCACAAGAAAAGTAATTTTTTTATGAAGACAAATAAAAGAATAAAATTAATTTACCTTATAGTTTGGTTGCTAATAATTTTTGTTTTGTCTGCTATCCCTGGTGATAATTATCCAGCAACTGGTTTTGATTGGGCACCGTTTGTGCACATAGGAGAATTTTTTATTTTAACAATTTTGTGGTTGAATTATTTTGATTTTCAATTAAAAAACAGCTGGAAGGCAGCTGGGGGTGCAATTGTATATGCAATCTTGGATGAGTTGCATCAGATATGGGTGGTTAACAGAAATAGTAGTTTTGCGGATTTTGCTTTAGATGTATTGGGTATTTTTTTGGCTTTAGTGTGTGTTGCTCTTTACCAAAAAATTATTGGTTTAAGAAAAAATTAGTTGTAAGGTAGCCCACACCAAAAGGGGCTTCATAACTTAAAATTTGAGGTTCATATTTATAGTTTTTTAAAATTCCAAGCAAGATTATAATTGATTTTAAGCCACATTCTTGAGCTGCAGAAATTGTTTCTGCTTGTAAGTTTAATATTTTTTGAGGTTGTTTATTTTTTATAGAATTTATAATTGTTTTATCTAATTTTTCCCCGGCAGGAGAATATCCAGCCGGGGAATTTTTATTAAGGCTGTGCGACAAGTCTCCAGAAGCAATAATGCCAATTTTTTGATCAAGAGAATGGAAAAGCTCTGTAAGTTCTTGCCCGAATTGGTAGTGTTTTTCTAGCGAAAGTCCAGAATATGCCAGGCTTAAAATTTTTACTTGTGGCAGATTGTTAAGCAGATAATAAAGTGGAATGGCAGTGCCATGGTCAAGTTCTGGGTTAGAGACAAGTTTAACAAGATTTTTTTCTTCAAAATATTCTTTAATGCGGTGTGCCAGCCCGATGTCTCCGTTAAAACTTAGTTTGGTTTCCAAGTCGCCAAAGTTTTTAAAGTTTATGTTGAATTGGGGCGCGGTGTTTAGAGTGAAAATGTTTTCCATGGTTTGGGCGTGCGGAGAAATAACCAAAAGTGTTTCTATTTTTGAATTATAAACAAGAGTTTCTAATTTTTGTAAAGCTTGAATGGTTTTGTTAATTTTTTGCAACTCATCACCGCCAATTTGCGGGATAGCAATGGGGGGATGTGGGGTGATGGCTGCGAAATTTAGCATAAAATTATTTAGTTATTTTAAGGTGTTTAAAGTTTCACCTGTTGGATGCAGATCTATAACTTTTTGGGGAAGTTTAATAACGTCTTTCCAGTTATAGCCAAAGCTAAGGAAGGTTTCTTCGTTAGCAATGGGGCGTTTATATCCATTAGAGATAAAGAAAACTTGGGAACCGTTTTTAGCCATAATAAGCTCGCCATCTTCCAGTTTTAGAGGGTCACCGGTTGTATATTTTTCTAATTCACTCGGAGTAACTGCGGTGATTCTTTTTTGGGGATGGTAAAGATTAATTAGGGCTTTGTCCCAGATTGGGTGTTTAACTCCATTTTGAACATAATAAACTCCACCAGTAGAGTTGTCTTGCAAAAGAGCCCCGGTTGGGTAGCTGGATGAAACATCTATTTTTTGTCCTTTTTCATATTGACTAACTTCTGATTCTTGAATATTAACAATTTCTTCTGGGTTAAAACCTAAGAGTCTGAAGGCTTCGCCAGAGGTGATTGGTCTTAACTTGTCATCAACTAATAAATAAACTCCGCCACTAGGAATTCTGAGTAGCGAGTAATTGGCATATTTAATTGGTTGTCCAATTTCATAAGTGGCTAGATCAGATTCTTTAACTGGAACTACTTTGTCAAAAGAGTAGCGTGAGGCAAAAACTGCTTTAGAAAGAAATGGTCTGCGTTTGCCATTTTGGATAAGCCAAATTCCGCCATCTTCTGTGTTTTGTAAAAGGGCTCCATCAGGGTAGCTCATAGAAAACCATTCTTGCCAAATTTTGTGTAAATTTTTATTACCGTGGATGTGGGGGGTGTAAGTATAAAGAGAGCGTGTAGCATTATTAGTCATTGTAATGGGCTGTCCGTCTATGGTGTATGTTTGCCCAACTTGATAAGTAAATTTTTCTGGGTAGTCTAGATAAAAGCGCATAGCTCCAGTTCCCCAGTCTACTTGGTTGGCAAAACCTTTATATTTTGGATTACAGCCACCTGAATCTGGGCAACCATAGCCAGTGGCCCAGTCATATTGTCCTTGGCTGGGATTGGGGTCTGTGATTAGGCTTTGTTCTTTTTGTAATAAAACTAAAATATATTTGGGGTTGATACGGTAAAGCCTGGAAGCATTATAGATAAGTTGGTGGGCGTACATACGCACATCCATATCTGCGTAGGTGCCAAGTGTGCCATTTTTACTTTTAAGAAAACTTTTTATTTGTTGTTCGTTCATTGAAGTGTAGTCTGTTAATTCTGCTTCAGTTAGAATTATGTTTGGATTAAATTCTCCAGCCAAGGCAATGTTGCCTGAAGTTAGGAAAATAAAAAGTAAAAGTGTGGCAGTGAGTTTTTTCATAGGTGTATTGTGTGTGGATTAATTTTTATATAATTATAGCAGATTTTTAGACTTTCTAATAGTTGTTAATTTTTTTTAAATATCCGTTAATAAAGTTTTGATAATTTATATTATTTTTGCCTGCTGGTTTTAATTCTAAAATTTGAAGAGTAGAGTTTTGGTAGCAACTTAAAAAAAGTTTTTTATCTTGACTGAAAAATGTTCCTGGTTCAAAATTATTTTTTACATTTGTTTCTTGTAGTTTGGTGAGTTCAATTTTAAGTTTATCTTGTTTTATATTTTTAAAATCATTTGCATAAACACCTGGCCATTCGTGCAAAGCTCTCCATTGGTTATAAATTTTTGTAGCTGTGTTGTGCCAGTTTATGCGACCGTCTTCTTTTTTTATTAGTTTGCAAAAGCTGGCTTGGGAATGGTTTTGTGCTTGTGGTTTTAGTGAACCATTAAGATAATTGTGGATGCTTTTTATAAAATTTTCTGCTGAAATTTCGGCAAGGCGGTCCCTGAGTTGGGCAAATTTTTCATTTTGTTTAATGTTAATTTGTGTTTGAGACAAACTTGGACCGTGATCCATTTTTTCATCCATCAGCATAAGAGTTGTGCCTGTTTTTTGCTCACCATTTAAAATTGCGGTTTGGATGGGGGAAGCACCGCGATATTTGGGTAGCAAGGAAGGGTGGATATTAAGAGAATTAAATTTAGGCAAGTTTAAAAATTTAAGAGGGATAATTTTGCCATAAGCTGCCACTAAATTTATGTCTGAGTTGGTTTGTTTTAAGGTTTGTAAAAAAAATTTATCAAATTTTTCGGGCGTGAGATAGGGGATATTGTTTTTTATGCCAGTTTGCTTAACAAGCGAAGGTGTTGTTTTTTGTTTTCTGCCAATTTTTTTGTCTGGAGAAGTAATTATTAGATGAATTTCAAATAAGCCTGAATTATAGATTTTTTCTAGGATAATTTGGGCGAATCTTGGTGTGCCCCAAAAATTAATTTTTGGCTTGGTGTGTTTCATGTTTTTGTGTTTATAATTTTAGCATTTATAGAAAGAATCAACAATTGCTTAAATGAGTAAAGTGTGGTAAAATATGGTCTAAGAAAATAGCCTAATAAGCCTATGTCTAAACCGTTTGTGGTAGCAGAAAAAACTCTTGCTAAACATAAAAAAGAGTTTCGTCTAGAAGCAGATCCTGAGTCTGGAGATGGTTTTTTTATAGATAGTAAGTATAAACAAAAGGCCAATAGAGTTGAATTTAGAAAAAAGTTTTTATTGTTATTTGTGGCCATTTTTGTTATAACCGCGATTTTAGCCTCGCGTGTTTTTTATTTACAAATAGTTAAGGGAGAAACGTACCATAGTCTTGCAGAGGGTAATCGTATTTGGAGGGAGGTTTTGCCAGCAGTGCGTGGTGTTTTTTATGATAGAGACGGTGAACAATTAGCTTTTAATTTGCCAGAGTTTAAATTAGTGGTGGCAATTGACAGGTTTGAAAATCTAGAAGAAAAAAAACAAAAGGCTTTAGTTAAGAAAATAGATTCTTTAACTTTAGTTGATAAAGGTGAAATAGAAAAAGAGCTACAAAAACAAATGCAAAAAGAAAAAGTGGAATCTGTAATAAGAAGAACTGCAGAGTTTGAGATGGAATATGAGACAGCACTTAATTTTAAAAGTAGTTTAAATAAGCCAGAAGGTTTGTCGGTGGTTTTGGATAGCCAGAGGAAATATAGGCAAACAGAAAATTTAGGCCATGTTTTGGGTTATTTGGGTAAAATAACCACTGATGAATGGAAAAAAATAAATAAGGATGAGTATCAATTAAGTGATAAAATTGGCAAAAGTGGTTTGGAGTTGTTTTATGAAAAAGAACTTAAAGGTAAACCTGGTTATTTAGATGTGGAGGTAAATGCAACAGGTGAAGTTTTAAATTATTTAAATAAAACAAAACCTTTACCAGGTAATGATTTATTTTTAACTATAGACTATTCTTTAACAGAAAAAGTAGCACAAGTTTTATCTGATCATTTGAAAAATATTAATAAAAATAAGGCTACAGTTGTTATTACGCAACCGCAAACAGGAGAGATTTTAAGTTTGGTTAGTTGGCCTGGTTTTGATAATAATGTTTTTGTTGAGGCAGATAAAAATCAAGAAAAAATAGAAAGTTATTTGGCAGATGAAAATTTGCCTTTATTTAACAGGGCTGTGGCGGGCGAATATCCTTCTGGGTCAACTATAAAACCGGCCATTGCTTTGGCTGGTCTAGAAGATGGTGTGGTGGGCAGGTGGACAACCGTTTTAAGTACGGGTGGAATTAAAATTAATGAATGGTTTTATCCAGATTGGTTGGCTGGAGGTCATGGTCAAACAGAAGTAACAAAAGCTTTGGCTCAATCGGTGAATACATATTTTTATTATGTGGGAGGAGGGTATAAAGATTTTAGAGGTTTGGGTTTGGAAAAGATAAATGAGTATTTAAAGATGTTTGGTTTTGGTAGTCAGCTGGGCATAGATTTACCTAATGAGGCGAGTGGTTTTTTGCCCACCAGAGAGTGGAAAAAAGCAACTAAAGGAGAAGATTGGTATATTGGAGATACATACCATCTTTCAATTGGTCAGGGTGATTTTTTGGCCACCCCCTTGCAAATAAATAGTTTAACGACCATGGTGGCTAATGGCGGTAAATTGTTTAAGCCCTTTTTAGTGAAAGAAATTAAAAATAGTAGAGGTGAGTTAAAAGAAAAAAAAGAAAGCAAAATTATAGATAAAAATTTTATTAATGAAGAAAATATTAAGATAGTGCAACAGGGTTTGCGCAGAGCAGTGCTTAGTGGTTCGGCAATAGGTCTTTCTTTATTAGAAGTTGAATCTGCGGGTAAAACTGGAACAGCGCAAGTTGGGGGAGACAAAAAACCACATGCTTGGTTTAGTGGTTATGCTCCATATGAAAATCCAGAATTGGCCATTACTGTTTTGGTAGAAAATGGTGGAGAGGGGAGTGAGGTATGCGTGCCAATTGCTAGAGATATTTTGGCTTGGTATTTTGATAAGCAAGAGAATAAAGAAAATTAATTTTCTTGACATTTGAAATTAAATAATATAGTCTGGTAGTTAATAAAAAATAAAACAAAAAAATTTATGGGTAATGATAATCAATATGTAACTAAGGAGGGGTATGAGAAATTAATAGAAGAGTTGGAAAATTTAAAAACAAACAAAAGGCAAGAAATTGCAGAAAAAATTACTAGAGCCAAAGAGTTTGGTGATTTATCTGAAAATGCAGAATATAGTGCAGCCAAAGAAGAGCAAGCACAAAATGAAACGCGTATTGCACAAATAGAGCAAATGTTAAAAACAATTCAGGTAATTGATGAAAAAAGAGCTAATAATGGTAGCCATGTAGATGTTGGTTCAACAATCACAATTAGTGAAGTTAATGGAAAAGATGAAAAAGAATATAAAATAGTTGGCAGAGAAGAGGCTAACCCAACTCAGGGGCTTATTTCTAATGAGTCGCCTTTGGGAGAAGCATTTTTGGGCAAGAAAAAAGGAGAAGAGGTTGAAGTGGTTGTGCCAAAGGGAAAAATAAAATTTAAAAT
>CAYNPV010000003.1:0-2803 GCA_964399185.1 uncultured Gammaproteobacteria bacterium | reverse complement strand
AATTAATTTTTAAGATATATTATGAGAGAGTGTAAATTTTGTGGCATGCCTTTAGAAGAGGGGCAAGAAGAGGTGTGCGATTATTGCAAAAATGATGAAACTGTAGTAGGACCGGAAAGAGAGGAATTGGGCGTGTAAAACTATGCTAAAAACCCACTTGATAGGTGGGTTTTTGTTTTTTTTAAAAATGGACAAAATAAGAGAATTTGCTAGAATAAAATTAATTATGACAGGTGAAAAAAAATATCGTATTTTAGAAATAATTCCAGGGTTAAGCCTCTGGTTGACTTTTATTTTAGCTATTGCTTTTTCGTTTATTAAACCTTTGTGGGTGATTTATTTTATTGTAATTTATGATTTGTATTGGCTGATTAGAATTATATATTTTATTACATATTTATTTATTTCTTGGAGAAAATACAGGCAAATAAAAAAAATAGACTGGTTTAAAAAAGTTAAAGAGTTTCCTGAGTGGAAAAATAAATATCATTTTATTGTGATGGCTACTTATCGCGAGAGTTATAAGGTTTTGAGAACAACTTTGCAGGGTATGGCAAATTCTAATTATGATACAAAAAAATTTATTATAGTTTTTACTAGAGAGTGCGGTGAAAGGGCGGGGCAAGAATATGAGGATGAGTTTAGAGAAGGTTTAAAAAAGTTGCAGGCAGAATTTGGTGATAGGTTTAAACATTTGATGGGCTATATTCATCCAATTCCACCTGCAGATGAGCTGCAGGGTAAGGGATCTAACTGTACTTGGGCCACAAAAAAAGCTAAAGAAGAAATTATAGATAAAGAAGGAATACCCTATGAAGATATAATTGTTTCTAATTTTGACTCAGATACAAAAGTTTCTAGACAATATTTTTCTCGTTTAACATATTTGTGGTTAACGGCAGATAATCCGCATCGTCATTCATATCAACCTTTAACCTTATATAATAATAATTTGTGGGACGCTCCTTCTTTTGCGCGAGTGGTGGCCAATTCAACTACTTTTTGGCTAATGGCAGAAAAAGCTAGGCCAGAGAGAATGTTCACTTTTTCATCTCATTCTATGAGTTTTAAAACACTGTTAGAGGTGGGTTATTGGGAAACAGACATTGTAACAGAAGATTCGCGTATATTTTTGCAATGTTTTGACCATTATAATGGTGATTATCAAACCATTCCTATGTATGTGCCAATTTCTATGGATACGGTTATGGGTGAAAGTTTTTGGGAAACAGTTAAAGGGCAATATAAACAAATGCGTCGTTGGGCTTGGTCGGTAGAGCATTTTCCATGGATGATTACCAGATTTACACGCAATAAAAAAATTCCTTGGAGCAAAAAGTTTAAATATTTATTTAATCAATCTGAGGGCCAATATAGTTGGGCAACTGGACCGCTTTTTATTTTAGTTTTGGGCAGGTTGCCTTTATGGGTTGCAGCAGTTAATAAAGTGGATGTTTCTTTAGTGCAGAATACACCTTTTGTTTTAGAAACATTAATGAGTTTGGCTATGGTGGGTATTTTATTTTCGGCAATTATTAATGCCTATTTTTTGCCAGCCAAACCACCTAAGCACAAAACATATCGTTCAATCGTAGCTTTTTTGCAATGGTTTTTATTGCCAATAACTATGATTTTATTTGGTTCTTTGCCAGCTATAGATGCACAAACCAGGTTAATGGTTGGAGGTAAATATAGGTTAGGTTTTGATGTAACGCATAAACATCGTAAATAGAAAAAATAATAAAAAAATTTTATAATAAATATAGATTAAAATTAAATTTTTATATGCAAGAAGAAAACAAAAATCAAGAGGAAAAACAAACAAAAACTAAGCAAAAAGATTCAATGCAAGGCCCAATGGATTTGGTAGAAAAATCCATTCCAATTTATAAGGAGCGTTTTAGAGTTTTTGTAGCTATGATTGTAATTTCTATCTTATCTTATCTGCCACTACTTATTATTTCTTTATTGTATGGTTGGCTTAAGGTGGGGGCAGAATCTTCTTCTGTGGGGTTAAATATTACTTTTTCAATTCTAAGTTTGGCTAGTTTGGCTGTGCTTATTTATGTTGCAGTCCGGGCAGAGGTTGGTATGTATTTAGCGATTAAACACAGAGATAAAGATTATAAGCAAATTTTTGCAACAAGTAAAAAATATTTTTGGATATATATTGGTTTAAGTTTGGCTGTGGCAATTTTAGTTCTTTTGTGGAGCATTCTTTTAATTATTCCTGGTATTATTATGGCTTTTTATTATTCTTTAGCCAGCTACTTTTTATTATTTGAAGATAAAAAGATTGGTGAATCTATTAAGGCTAGTAAAAAATTAATTAAAGGTTATTGGTGGCCTGTAGTGGGCAGATTACTTTTTGTATCTTTGCTTATAACCCTGGTTTCTTTAGTCTTAACTTTTCCAATGATGTTTTTTGCTGAAGAATCTTTTTTGTATACAGTTTGGTCCATAATTGCGAATGTGGCTTTAGCTTTAATAGCTCCAATAGCAATTATTTATATGTATTTAATGTATAAAAATTTAAAAGAAATTAAGGGTAGTGGTGATGAACAAGAGTTTCAGAAAGGAACAGAAGAGGTAAGAGAAGAGACTGAAAGCTTAAAATAGGTTTAAAAAATATAATAGATAAAGAGTCAAAAACCTTTCTTAAATGAAAGGTTTTTGGTTGACAAGTTTAAAAATTAAAGTTAAATATTAAAATATAAAAATATATACTATAATGCGGGATCGTCTAGTGGCAGGACTCCTGGTTCTGGTCCAGGCAACCTAGGTTCGAATCCTAGTCCCGCAA
>CAYNPV010000002.1:27574-29459 GCA_964399185.1 uncultured Gammaproteobacteria bacterium | reverse complement strand
AAAAATAAAAAAGGCTATGAGATATATCACAGCCTTTAAAATTTATCACCCAAATTGCCAACTGGCTTGCTCAATTACGCTATTAGCGAAATCAAGAAAGTTTACCACTAAATTAATTAGTGGTTCGGCAATTTCAGGTAAAAGCCAGCGCAAAACAAGAATTGTCAGCGCCAGCGTAAGTGCAACTCTTATAGCATGAAACATAAATTTTTTTTTAATTATGTTTCAAGGCATCACGCTGGGCCGACTAAACCCGCGCTGGTAGCAAAGCAATGCTTTGCCACCCTCCTTGCAAAACTCATTTTTTTAGGTTTTGCGTCCTCCTTTTGTTTATTTTTATGCTAGATTATAGCATAGTTTTTAATTTATGTCAATAGTAAAAAAAGAGGATATTTAAAAATAGTTAAAAATAACTTTGTGTTTTTAATTTAAGTTTAGCTTTTTATCAGCTCAATATAATATATGTTTTCTTAAACTCAAAAAATCTGCTAGAATTGAAGCAAAACAACCACATGCAAAAAGAAAAAAAACAATTTAAAATAGATTATCATGCAGAACTTAATTCAGAGCAACTTAAGGCTGTTACTGCCGGAGACGGCCCCAGTCTGGTTTTAGCCGGTGCTGGCTCAGGAAAAACCAGAACTCTAGTTTACCGTGTAGCTTATTTAATCGAAAAAGGTGTTCAGCCACAAAGAATAATGCTTTTAACTTTTACCAAGAAAGCTGCTCGAGAAATGCTTGATCGTGTGGAGCTTCTTTTGGGTGCTCAAGCTAAAAATGTCTGGGGAGGAACTTTTCATCACCTAGGCAACCGGTTGCTTAAAAAATATGCCAAAGCCATTGGTTTAAATCCTAAATATACAATTTTAGATAGTGAAGATTCTGTAAACTTAATTAAATCTATTATTGGAGAATTGGACTTACCCAAAAATAAAAGATTTCCTAACGCCAAAACTTTGCGCAATATAATTTCTTCAGCCTCTAATGAAGGCAAAAATATACAAGAAATTTTTTGGCAAAAATACAATTACCTAGATCCAGGTTATTTAGAGCAAATAAAACAGATCAACCAAACCTATCAAAGCAAAAAACAAAACATTAACGCCCTAGATTTTGATGATTTATTAATTAAGTGGTTGCATCTGTTAAACCAACCACTAATACAGCAAAAAATAACCAGCGTCTTTGGCTATCTTTTAGTTGATGAATTTCAAGATACTAATTATTTGCAAAATGAGATAATTAAAAAAATGGCTACTAAACAGCAAAATATTCTTGTTGTTGGTGATGACTCGCAAAGTATTTATTCTTTTAGAGGAGCCACAGTCAAAAACATTTTAGATTTTCCTCAAAGCTTTAAAAACTGCCAAATCTATCGGCTGGAAACCAACTATCGCTCATCACCAGAAATTTTAGAGTTAGCCAACCAATCAATTGCCAACAATGCTAACCAATTTCAAAAAAAACTAAAAACAGCCCAGGCTTCATATATGCTCCCTAACTTGGTTAGCCTGGATGATGGTCGCCACCAAGCCGAATATATTGCAGATAAAATAATTCAAGCTGAAAAAGAAAATGGCATTCCACTTAATCAGATGGCTGTTCTTTTTCGTTCACATTATCAATCAATTGAATTGGAATTAGAATTAAACAAAAAAAACATTCCATATGAAATGAGAGGTGGCCTAAGATTTTTTGAACAAGCTCACATTAAAGATATAACTGCTTTTTTAAAAATTTTACACAATCACAGAGATGAAATAGCCTGGCAAAGAATCCTCACCAATCAGCCTGGAATTGGCCCAGCGCGAGCAAGTAAGGTTTTTCAATCTATTGTGGGTTTAGATAGTTTGTCACAATTAGCAGAATTTGATTTTTCTTCTTT
>CAYNPV010000002.1:23285-27474 GCA_964399185.1 uncultured Gammaproteobacteria bacterium | reverse complement strand
CTGATGTTGCCTTGGCAGAAGGGTTTCGTGCACAAGCCAGTTCAAGTGCCAACAATGAAACTGAAGCAGAAAAATTAATTCTTTCCACTATTCACCAAGCCAAAGGTCTAGAGTGGCATACTGTTTTTTTAATAGGTTTAGTAGATGGTCAGTTTCCACACAACAAAGTTTTTAATGAGCCTGCAGAACTAGAAGAGGAGCGCCGTCTGTTTTATGTGGCTTTAACTCGAGCTAAAAAAGAGTTATACTTAACTTATCCTCTTTTTAGTTCAAATTTCGGCGATTTTGGCCGTATTTCTCAGTTTATCCGAGAATTACCTGAAGAACTTTTTAATATAGATGAGGTGGAAAATACTGAAGACGATTTTGAAAGTGTATTTTTGTAATTATGCTTAAAAATAGGCTTCCCAATTCCATTGGTTTTTCTGCCGGATTAATTCTGGTGTTGTTTGCTGTATCTTTTTTTTACATGCCAAACATTTTAAGTGGACAAACGGAAAACCCCAATGAATATCAGTTGGCCAAAGTAGCCAGAGTTATAGATGGAGACACTTTGGTTTTAACTAATGGAGAAAAAATACGACTACTTGGCATAGATGCTCCAGAAAGGGGAGAGAAGTGTTATGCAGAAGCCAAAAATTTGTTAGAAAGTCTTACTCTTTCCATGGAAATAATGTTACAGTCTGAAGGTGTAGAGGTTGACCAGTATGGACGTTCTTTGCGCTGGATATATTTTGGTAACCGTAATATAAACTTTGAACTAGTTAAAAGAGGTGTAGCTAAAATATATTTTTATCATGAATTAAAAGAAAAAGAGCGTCTTATTCAAATGCAAAGCAGAGCTAAAAAACAACAAATTGGTTGTTTGTGGCAATAATAATTATAAATAATATTTTGTTAGTAAAAAAAATAAATGAAAAATATGCAAATTAAAACCGATCACACCAGACTTTTCTTTTTTGCTCTTTTAATCATAACGGTTTATGTAGCCTATATTTTACTTAAACCTTTTTTGGGTATAATTTTACTTGCCGGTGTAACGGTTATGATTTTTTTGCCTCTATATAAATGGCTACTTAAAAAAACAAAAGATAAAAAAAACCTTTCTTCTGCTCTAGTTATTATTTTAATATTGTTAGTGGTTTTAATCCCTTTAAGTTTTATTATTCAGTTAACAGTTAACCAGACCAGTTCTATGCTTTCGGATCTTTCAGATCTTATCGGCGGGCAAAACATTAATTTAAGTCACGCCATACACAGCCTTAACTCTATTTTAGACGGCATACCTGGGCTGGAATATCGCATAACAACCACAGAAATAACCAATCAAATAAAATCATTAGCAAAACCAGTTGGTAACTTTTTAATCAACAACATTGTGTCGCTTGGTAATTCTTCCATAGATTTTTTGCCTAAATTATTTATTTTTATCTATCTATTGGCAGTACTCTTTCCTCACTACAAAAGCATTTTAAATTTTATTAAAAAATTAAGCCCACTGGACGATAAACTTGATCAAACCTATATGCAACGCATAGAAGCCATGACCAAGGCTATGGCCAAAGGTAGCTTGTTAATCGCCCTTATTCAAAGTATGCTTTCTGGGTTAACTTTGTGGCTAGTGGGTGTTGATTATGCTTTTTTCTGGACAATTATTATGTTTGTTGCCGCCCTTATTCCTCTTGGTGTAGGTATTGTTTTAATACCAATTGCAATTGTTTTGTTTTTGATAGGACAAATTTGGCAACCAATTGTAATTTTACTTGTCTATTGGCTACTTGTTAGCAATGTTGATAATTTGCTCAGAGCCAAGCTTACTCCCAAAGAAGCAGAACTTCATCCAATTTTAGTTTTACTTGGTATTTTTGGTGGTATAAAATTATTTGGTTTTTTGGGCTTTATTTATGGTCCAATCATTATGATACTTCTTGTCACTACTTTTCAAATATATATTAAATATTATTTCAAAAAATAAAGTGTCTAAAAAAATTCTCTTACACGCTTGTTGTGCACCCTGCTCTGCTTATGTTATTCAAGAATTAAAAAAACAAGGCTTTAATTCAAGCTTGTTTTTTTGTAATCCTAACATCTATCCTTATGATGAATATCTAAAAAGGATGCAAGAATTAAAAAAATACTGTCAAAAAGAAAAGATTAATTTTATTGAAGATAAACAAACCACACACTCTCAGTGGCTTAAAAAAATAATAAAATATGGGCAAGAAAAAGAAGGAGGACTTCGTTGCTTAGAATGCTTCAAGTTTAGATTAGCCAGAACTGCCGAATTAGCTGAAAAGCATAATTGTAAATATTTTGCCTCAACTCTCAGCATTTCTCCGCATAAAAATTCAGAACAAATTAATCAAATAGGAGAAAAATTAGCTCAAGAAAAAAAGCTTAATTTTGTGGCTCAAAACTGGAAAAAACAAGATGGATTTAAAAAATCATGCCAAATTTCAAATAAAGAAAATTTTTATCGCCAAAACTATTGCGGGTGTGAATTTTCAATGCCAAAAAATATTTAATATACGTTTTTAAAATTAATCAGTTTGTGTTAAAATTAAATTAATATGACTAAAGAAAAATGGCTAGATCTTAAAGAAAAAATACACAGCAAGTTTGAGGTTATAGAAAACAAACAAGGCACTATAGAAGATGTCCCGGATAGTCACACAGAAACGGTTGTTTTTAGTGGACCTTTGGGTAAAGTTAAAATTGAATGGCACTCTAAACCCAAAACACTAGGCGAAGACACTCTTTATTCTAACCGCGTTGGTGGCAGGGTGGAAGTAAAAAAAATATATTCAGACACAGAACGCTCCGAGTTTATTAAAGTATTTTTAGACAAAAATGGCGAATGGGAAGAAATATCAGCGGGAGATTTTCAGCTTTAAAAACCATGTGTTTGTTTGTGTTTATTTTTTTATTGATAATTAAATTTTAAAAATATGTTTTTTGGAATCGTTATAACTTGTATTGGTGTTATCTTTTTGCTTAAAAACATTGGTATTATAACCGATGTCAGCTGGTCTATTATTTGGCCACTTGGTTTAATTATAATTGGATCAGCCTCTATTTTAAAAAGAAAAAAATTTTGGGATTAAAAAAATATGGAAAATAATAAAAATTTCAATTTAGAATCAGTGCCACAAACAAAACAAGAGTCTCAGGCGGGCAACACTAATCAGCAAATATCATCGGAAGAATCTAAACAGCCAAAAAGAAAAAAAACATTAAAATTAATAATTTTTATTATTGTGGTTATTTTGCTTGTGGCAGGCGTTGCAGGTGCTGCATATTTTGCTTATGAAAAATATATAAAGTTAACACCACAAAAGGTTCTTTATAATTTTATTGAAAACAAAACACTTGAAAAAATTAAAAGTTTTGAGTTTGATATAAAAACCAAAATAAACACCAATGCTTTTGAAAAATATGCTTCTGAAATGGATAACCCACTTATGGATCAAATCAAAAAGGTAAATTTTAATTTAAGCGGTGAATATGAAGAACTGGAAAAAACAGAAAATTTTCATGGAATTTTTTCCTTAATTGTTCCTGATCAGGGCTTTACTCTTGAAGTTGAATCTTTAATTGTTGATAAAGATGTTTATCTTAAATTGAACAAAATGCCGATTATGTTTTCTGTTTTTCTGTCTGGCGCAAATATAATGGATCGTTGGGTATATTTAACTCGATTTGAACCAAATAAAGATAAAGAAGGTGAGCCCAATCAAACCAATTTTTTTGATCAAGAGGAACTAGAAGAAGAACAAGAAGATTTTAAAGAGGCATTGGGGAAATCCAATTTTAATACACAATCAATAATTTTTAGCGATGTTCCATTAAAGGTTTCAATGGGAGAGGAAAAGTTTTATCATATAAAATTTTTAGTATCAAAAAAATCTCTAATAGATTTTTTAAGTCAAATTAAAAAAAATTCAAATCTCGAATCAAACCAAAAGGAGATACAAAAAATTATTGATGAAATAGAAAAATGGGATGAACAAAGTTTGGTTAAGCGTCAGGGAGAACTATATATCCCACCACTTGATATTTGGTTAGAACAAAAAACTTATTACCCTAGAAAAATTAATTTTTCCTTAAATTATCATCAATCACTTGATGCATTGGCAACAACACCAGAAGCTAATAATAATGCAGAAATAGAAATAAACCTCATGAAAAT
>CAYNPV010000002.1:17326-23185 GCA_964399185.1 uncultured Gammaproteobacteria bacterium | reverse complement strand
CTTTTATTAAACAAATAAATCAATATCAAAAAGGAGTAGTTTTAACTCTTGGCAAATACACAGGAACTAAAAATCCTGGATGGCGTATTATTGTTCCAATTTTTCAAAGTATGCATAAGGTTGATATGCGAGTTAAGGTTGTGGATGTCCCCGACCAAGAGGCAATAACCCAAGATAACATTTCTGTAACCATTAATGCTGTAATTTACTATAAAGTAACCGACGCAGCCAAAGCAGTTTTGGATGTTGAAAATTATAAATATGCGGTTTCTCAGCTGGCTCAAACCACCATGCGCAATGCTGCTGGTGAAATAACTCTAGACGAACTTTTGTCTAATCGTGACCAAGTTTCTAACCGTATTCGTTCTATTGTTGATAAGGCCAGCGATCCTTGGGGTATAAAAATAGAAAATGTAGAGCTAAAAGACGTCACTTTGCCCGAAGACATGAAACGCACCATTGCTAAACAGGCTGAAGCTGAAAGAGAAAAAAGATCGGTTATTATTAAAGCTGAAGGTGAAGTTATTGCTTCTGAAAACATGGCTAAAGCAGCAGAAAGACTTTCAAGTTCAAACGGAGCCCTGCATCTAAGAACATTACAAACCCTAAACGATCTTTCTTCAGATCAATCAAATACAGTAATTTTTGCCTTACCAATTGAGGTTTTGCGAGCTATAGAAAAAATGAACTTTGGTTCAGATAAAAATAAAATGTAATAAAAAATATGTTTCACCAAAAACACAAACACTTTAAACTAAGCGACAAAGGTTTGCATAAATTTATCAGCAAAAAAAGCAATTTAGCTATTATCCTGCTTGTTTTTATTTTAATGATTGTTTTTGTGGTTGTTATTGCACAAAACAACGGCTTACAAACCTCAAAAGATAACACAATTCAACCCAATAATAATATTCAAAACTCCAGTAACTCCAACAAAAATCAAATCAAACAAGTAAATCTACAAGAATATCAAAAACAACTTAACCAACTGGTTAATCAATATTTAAATCTTCGACTCACCCATACACAAGAAAACACTTGTTCTAATTTAGAAAGTTTGCTTCATTCACTTCTAGACTTAAGGGTGCCTCTAGAATACAAAGATTTACACTTAAATCTGGTTGTTTTAATGGATGGCGAAATAGAGCTTTGTAAACAGGGTGAATTAGAAAATATAGACAATTTAAGCCAAAAATGGTATGATCTTTTAAAACAACATTCCTGGCTAGAGCTTAATCAGTAGTAATAAAAAGATTTTATGATAAAAAAAATATTGGTATTTTTGGCAGGTATTTTTCAGCTTGGGGGTTTAATTATGGTTATTATAAAACCAAATCAATATTTATTGTGGTTTTTCTTGGCTCTGGTGCTTCTGTTGCTTATCTATAAAGCCATTGTTAAGCAAAAAAACAATTTTAAAGAAAACTTTTTCTTTTATCTACCATTAATTTTGCACAGCGCCTCTGCTTTTGCTCTTTTATTGCTTTTGGAAAGCACAACAACACGATATTTGCTAATTGCCTTCAGCGCCTTAACTGTTTTATTATTTTACTATTTAATTTTTACATACTTTGAAGAAAAAAAATATTATCAACCATTTAGTTTATTAAAATATTATGAGCACCTATCAGTTATAACCGTCTTTTTTTCAGCAATAGTTTTGTTTGGTTTTCAGATATTTTTTAATTTAAATTATATTCATTTGGCATTAATATTAACCTGCATACCGGTTTTATTGTTTTGGCAAAATATTTGGAATCAAAAAGAAAACTGGTTATCTGATAGTGGTATTATAATGGCCTTTGCTGTTTTCTTTTTTGAAATAATATCGTTAATGTATTGGTTGCCAATTAATTATTTTGCTAAGGGTTTTTTGCTTTCACTTTTATATTTTGTTGTTTTAAGACTATATGGACACCAAAAAAATCAAACTTTAAACCAAAAAAAGACTATTCTTTATTTAATCGTTTTAGTTATATTAAGTTTAATAACTTTAAGTACCACACGTTGGTTATAAAAAAATATGAGTCAACAAAAATTTAAAACAAAAAAAATAGAAAAAGAAAACAATAAAACAAACTATAGAGAAGGTAAAAATTTAACAGATGCCAAAGAGGTGGAACAATTTTTTAGCGACAAAATAGAAACACCACAAAAAAGAAACCACCCAATTTTAATTTGGGTTTTTTGCTTAATATTTTCCGCTACCATAAGTTTTTTATTTTGTGTTCTTTTTGTTACAGGGCAATTTAGCAGGGTTGGTTTTTTGGAATTTTTAAGTATTCAAAATTATTTACCAGAAAACCAAGTTGTGGTAGAAAAACAAGAAAAAATAACAGTAGTTGAAGATAAAAAATATCAATCTAGTTTTGAATCTACTCTTAATTCTGTTGTTGGAATATATTCGGGTGGATCCCAAAAAAGCACACAAGGTTATTTAAATTTTCCTGCAGAAAAATATCTTGGCAATGGATCTATTTTAACCAATGATGGCTGGATAATTACATCTAATGACATAATTCCCACTCAAGGAGACTATTCTATAATATATGGTAACAATAAAATTTATCCAGTTGTTGAACAAATATTTTTTCAAAAACAAGGTCTTGTTTTTTTAAAAATAGAAGCAGATAATTTGCCCGTTGTTGATTTCGCTTCTAAAAATGATACACAAATTTCTTCTAAGGTCTATTTATTAAGTGGAAAGAATAATTATAATAAAAAATTTGCCAGCGACAAGGTTTCTACATTAAATTTTAAAATATCAGATAGAACAGTCAGAGACACAGAAGATGTTTACATATTCTATCAATTAGAGAAAAATCATCCAAAAGAGTTTTTAGGAACTACGGTTTTTAATTTAAATAAGCAAATTGTTGGTGTCCTAACTCAATACAATGATGAGCAATACATCATACCTTCATATTATTTAAAAAAAGTTTTTAATCAGCTTATAACTTTGGGTAAGTTTACCCCCAGCTATCTTGGTATAGAATATATCGATTTAGCCGACACAATAATGCCTAATATGCCTCAATCAGGCTCTTTGGTTACAGAAATTTCCAACCAATCACCACTTCAAGAAAACCAACTGCAAGAGGGTGATATTATTCTAGAGTTAAACGACGAGCCGCTTAACCAGCAAAATAATTTAACCAGCCTTATCCAAACATATAGACCCGGCGACAAGATATATTTTAAATTGCAAAAACCAGATAAAACAGAAGTTGAAATAGAGACAGAACTTATTGCTAAATAATTTAATATGAAAAAGGTTTTAAAAAAAATTCATCACTACACTTTACCGCACGAGTCAAACGGTCACAAGCCCCATTCTTTGAGGCACAAAACCCTGGTAGCCTATTCCATTCTGATGCTTTTAATCAAGGTTTCTTTGGGGTTTTTGCTTTTTTTAACCTACCCGTCACCCGCAGAATTCTCCACCATTACCACCAATAGAATTGTTGAGTTAACCAATCAAAAACGCCAAGAGTTAAATTTACCAGACTTAAAACACAGCACTGCATTAGACCAGTCTGCCAAACTCAAGGCACAGGATATGTTAAAAAACAATTATTTTGCCCACACTTCTCCACAAAAAATTAAACCATGGCACTGGTTTAAACAAGTTAATTATAATTACACTTTTGCTGGAGAAAATTTAGCCATGAATTTTATTGAAGCAGAAGATGCCTTAGACGCCTGGATGAATTCTCCAACACACAGAGACAACATTATTTCAGATAATTACAAAGAAATAGGTGTTGCCGTGGCTGTTGGCCAAATAAACGGCAAACAAACAACCATTGTTGTTCAGCACTTTGGCAAAACTTTTGTTAATGTGGCAGGAGAAAGTTTTAGCCCCACTAGCCCTCCAATTGAAAGCGAGCAAGTTGCCGGCCCAATAGATGTAGTAAGTGAATCTGCTCAACAAAAAGTAGAACTTAAGCAAAGCCCCAACAACAGCCTTTTGGCTAAAATAATTAAATATGCCGATTTGTTTTTTATGATTCTTTTGGGCTTTATAATTCTTAATTTAATCCTCACTATTATAGTTAGAATAGAAATACAACACAAACCAATTATTTTACACTGTTTTTTTGTTATTTTTTTGGGTTTAGTTATGGTTTTCACCAGAACTCACTTTGTGGAACATTTTGGTAATTTAATGCAAATTATATAAAAGAAATATGGATTCAACAGAAAAAAAGAATAATTTTTTAAAGTTTCCCAAAGATTTTTTATGGGGCACCGCCACTTCTGCTCACCAGATAGAGGGACAAAATATTAATTCAGATTGGTGGCTGTGGGAGCAAAAAAATAAAGGAAAAAAATTACAAGTTAATGAAGAAAAATACCGAGATCAAACTTTTCAGCCCTCTGGCAAGGCCTGTAACCATTATGAACTTTTTGAAAAAGATTTTAGCCTACTTAAAAATTTGCACAATAATGCACACCGTCTCTCCATTGAATGGGCTCGCATTGAACCCACACAGGGGGAATGGGATTATACTGCTCTGGAACACTATCGCCAAGTAATTAAATCTTTAAGGCAAAAAAAAATAAAGGTTATGCTAACCTTGAATCACTTTACTTTGCCTAACTGGCTGGCCCAAAAAGGTGGTTGGAAAAACATAAAAGCCCCCAATTATTTTAAAAAATTTGCCAAATTTGTTGCTAAAAATTTTTCCAAAGATATTGAATTTTGGATTACTATTAATGAACCTGAGATTTATGTAGATATGTCGTATCTTAGGGGTTTTTGGCCACCACAAGTAAAATCAAAAAAACAAGGCCTTTTGGTTTTTATTAATATGGCCAGAGCGCACCGAAAAGCATATAAAGCACTGCATTCAGTTATAGATAAAGGTGCAAAAAAAGCAAAAGTTGGTTTTTCTATGAATGTTATGTCTTTTGCTGCATATAAAAAACACCGTCTTATAGAGCTTTTTTATGTGCATCTAGCTGACAAGTTTATTAATCATTCATTTTATTATCTAACCAAAGGTAAACACGATTTTTTGGGCATAAATTATTATTTTAGAGTTCGTCTTAGAAAAAAAGACAAAAGTCTTTTGCCAGAAGTTGAAGAGGTGAAGGAAACCGAAAGAGAAAAATCTGATATGGGAACTATGATTTACCCCCATGGTATATTTGATGTACTTATGGATTTTAAAGATTTCAATCTGCCAATATACATTACAGAAAATGGTGTAGCTGCAGAAGATGATGAAAAAAGGGTTCGTTTTTTAATAGATCACCTTAAAGAAATTCATCATGCCATTCAGGCTGGTGTAGATGTGCGAGGATATTTTCACTGGTCTCTTCTAGACAACTTTGAATGGGACAAGTCTTTTGGGCCTAAATTTGGCTTAGTTTCTGTTAATCTTAAAAATTTTTCCAGAACACCAAAGCCAAGCTTTGACCTTTATGCTAAAATTTGTAAGAATAATGGCTTTGAGTCTAACTTTTTAAATAAAGAATTAAAAGGTAAATAAATATGAAAAAGATTATCCAACAATTACTTGCCAAGCTAGCTAAAAAAATTATTAAAAAATACCAACCTAAAGTTGTTGGTATAACCGGATCAGTTGGTAAAACTTCCTCAAAAAATGCCATTGCAGAAGTTTTAAAATCAAAATTTTATATCCGCCAAAGCCAAAAAAACTACAACACAGAATTTGGCCTGCCTTTAACCGTTATTAATACTGAAAGTCAGGGTAAAAACATCTTAGGCTGGTTTAAAGTTTTTATTAAAGCAATCTTTTTAATAATGACAAATAAGTCTTTCCCACAAATTTTAATTTTAGAAATGGGGGCAGACCACCCAGGAGATATTGCCCAATTGCTAGACATAGC
>CAYNPV010000002.1:16165-17226 GCA_964399185.1 uncultured Gammaproteobacteria bacterium | reverse complement strand
ACAGATATTAATTATTTATCTAATGGTGTTGGGATTGAATGCAACATTAAATATAAAGAAAAAACCTTTCATGCGATTTTCCCACAAATAATGGCTACAAGTCAATTAAACACACTTCTTTCTGCAATAGCTGTGGGGCTTTATTTCCACATCAATATTGAACAAAGTTTAGAAATTTTAAAGTCATATACATTCCCAGCTGGGAGACTTAAACCAATAGAAGGCATTAAACACACCACAATTATAGATGATACTTATAATTCATCACCCTTAGCTGTTAAGGTTGCTTTGGAGGTTTTGTCTAGGGCAAAAACCAATGGTCGCAGATGGGCTGTTTTGGGTGATATGCTAGAATTAGGAGGACACACCGATACTGCACACGCCGAAGTGGGGGAGTGGGTTAAGAATTTTAAAGTTGATTTTTTAGTTACTGTGGGTGAACGCTCGGTTAAAACTAATCAAGTTGCTGAAACAAACGGTTTAAAGTCAGAACATGCCTATCATTTTTCAACCACCGAGGCTGCTGGAAAATTTATCCAAAGTGAACTAAAAAAAGATGATGTAATTTTAGTAAAAGGCTCTCAGGGAATGCGTATGGAAAAAATAGTTAAAGAACTTATGTCTAACCCCTTACAGGCTGAAAATATTTTAGTTAGACAGTCTAAAAAATGGCTTAAAACATAAAACAATAATTAAGATTTTTTGTTTTATAATTTTTTAAAACCGTCTTTGGGTGGTTTTTGACATTAAACCCATGAGATGATATCCTAAGCACAAAGCATTAATTAAATTTTTTATGCAAGATAAACAAAAAACCCAAACAACTCCTCAGGATGAAAAAAATGATAAAGAACAAAAAGACCAAAAAGATCAAGAATCCAAGCAAAAAGAAAAACAAGAAAAAATAAGTCAAAAATTACAAGAAAATATAAATGAAGATTTACAAAAAATAAGTCAGGTAGATGATTTTAAAGATTATTTTAAACAACAAAGAGAAATTATCAATAAATACATTGGCACCTGGCCTTATGTGGAAAAAATATTAGAAAGGGATGCTCTGG
>CAYNPV010000002.1:12048-16065 GCA_964399185.1 uncultured Gammaproteobacteria bacterium | reverse complement strand
AAATACATTGGCACCTGGCCTTATGTGGAAAAAATATTAGAAAGGGATGCTCTGGGTGAGTATAATAAAATGGTTAAAAGTTTTGGTGAAAAAGCAGAACTTGATGCCAAAGAAAACAAAATAGATGAAAAAAAATTAGAAGTAATTCGTAAGTTTAATAAACAGATTTTAGAATATTTAGAAAATGAGGATTACAAAAAAACCACAGAGCAACTTTTCTATGTTTTACTTGGCAATATTTTAGAGCACATTGGTAAAGCAGATGCTGATATGAAAGATTTTGACATACAAAAAGAAGTTTATCCAAAATTACAACTTCCACTTGGTTTAACTTTTTATTTATTTCAAAACCTGGCTTTTGGTAAAATTGCCACTAAAGTTAATGATTTAAGCAAAGAATATAAACAAAAATATGCAGCCCTAATTTTGGGCATTTGGCGCACAGTTTTTGAGCTTATGCAATATGAAAAAATGAAAGCACAACAAAAAGAAAAAGAAGAAAATAAATAAACATAATAGACATTAAAAACCTCTCTCATCGAGAGGTTTTTGTATAGAAATACCTAAAAAAAGTTTTTTCTTTTTGACAAAAACTCTAAAATATAGTAATCTAAATTCAGATTCAGGTAGATGAGCGACTACTTTAAAATTTTTAAAGAGGAAAGTCCGGACACCTTGGCCTTTTGGCCACAGATAGTTCTGAAACAGAACCAGGCATAAGATTTACATAAAAATAATTAGACGATCGTCTTATTTTTATGGTCTAAATCAAAACCTCGAGCCAGTGCCACAGAGACAATACTAATTTTGCTTTTGGCAAAATAAAAGGTGAAAAGTAACTGGTGTTACTTATTAAAGTAGCTACAGTTTCGCCCTCTGGTGACAGAGTGTGCGTGGTAAACCTTATCTGGTGCAATCTTTATGAGCTTAGATAGATGGTCGCACTGCGTTAACACTTTGTGTTTGCACAGACAGAATCCGGCTTATGATTCTACCTGAATCTTTTTTAAATCAAATCGTGTTTATGAAAAAATCAGACTTAAGTTTTGCAGCAATTTTGGTCCCCATAGACTATATAATGCTTATTGTTGCCGCTCTTACAGCATATTTTTTAAGATATGAAAACTGGATTCAAGAAATACGTCCAGTTGTTTTTAATTTAAACTTACATGATTATTTAGGATATGTTTGGTGGATAGCTTTAGTTTGGCTTTTTTTCTTTACCATGGCCGGTCTTTATCAAATTAGCCTTAATAAAAAAATATTCCAAGAATTTGGTAAAATATTCCTTGCTTGCTCAACAGGAATGTTGGCTGTTATTGTTGGTTCTTTTTTTTCTCGCGAATTATTTAACTCGCGTTTTATTCTTTTAGCTGCTTGGATTTTTTCTATAATTTTTATTTTACTCGGCAGACTAACAGTTTTTGTCATAAGAAGAATTTTTTATAGCAAAGGTCTTGGGGTGCATAAAGTGGTTTTAATTGGAGACGATGATTCAACCGAAGACATTGCTAAAGAAATATATCGTAATAAAAAACTTGGCTACAGAATAATAGCCAGATATAAAGATGTTTCAGAAAAAACCATTAATGATTTAAGTCAAATTGAAAAAAGCCAACATATAGACGAAATTATTCAAGCCGACAGCAGTTTAGGTCAAACTGAAAATTTAAAACTCTTAGATTTTGCCGACCGTCACCATGTTGGCTTTAAATATGCAGCCGATCTTTTTACAGCCCAAATACCTCGCGTAGAATTATCTACACTCTCGGGGGTTCCAATCGTGGAAGTAAAAAGAACACCTTTAGATGGTTGGGGTAAAATTTTAAAAAGAATTTTTGATATTATACTCTCAGTTTTACTCATATTAATTTTTTCTCCAATTTTTATTATTATATCCATAATTATTAAAATAGATTCTCGTGGTCCTGTTTTTTATGCCTCTAAACGTATTGGGGCTCAAAATCGGCCAATTAAAATATATAAATTTCGTTCAATGATTAATGATGCCGAAAAATTAAAAGCCAAACTTAAACAATACAACGAAAGAAATGATGGACCTCTTTTTAAAATGGAAAACGACCCCAGAGTTACTAAAGTTGGCAAGTTTTTACGCAAGTGGAGCTTAGACGAACTGCCCCAATTTTTCAATGTTTTAAACGGTCAGCTTAGTCTTGTGGGCCCTCGTCCTCACGAACCTCACGAAGTAGCTCAATATGAAAAAAAACATATTAAACTTTTAAATATCAAGCCCGGTGTAACTGGCATGGCACAGGTATCTGGCAGATCAGATCTAAAATTTGAAGAAGAAGTTAAACTTGATGTTTTTTATATAGAAAATTGGTCTCTTTGGTTGGATATTATAATTCTTATTAAAACGCCTTTTGCAATAATTTTTAGAAAAGGAGCTAAATAAAAAGACTAAAAGCAAACAGCCAAACAATTTTTTCACTGCAAACTATGCAGTTTTTTTATTGATTTATTTTACTAAAAAATGCTAAAATAAGCCTATGAAGATAGCTTTAGTACATGACATGCTAGTCCAAGAAGGGGGGCAAGAAAGGGTCTTACGCGCCTTACAAGAGGCTTTTCCTAAAAGCCCGACTTATGTTTTAATTTATAATAAAAAAAATAAAAAAAAGTTTTACTCAAACAAAGAAATCCACACTTCTTTCTTGCAAAAAATGCCTGGCATAGAAAGACATTACCATTGGTATTTGCCTCTAATGGCTCCTGCCATAGAAGCGCTAGATTTCAAAAAATTTGATTTAGTTATATCATCCAGCTCCTCTTTTGCCAAAGGCGTTGTTTTGCCAGCATCTACTAAGCATATTTGTTACTGCCATACCCCTACACGCTATTTATGGTCTGAAGCGCAAGATTATGTAGAAGATCTTAAATATCCTCAAATTATAAAACGTGTTTTACCAATTTATCTGTCTAATTTACGTAGCTGGGACTGGCAAGCATCACAAAGGGTTGATAAATTTTTTGCTAATTCTAAGATAGTTAAAGATAGAATTTATAAATATTATGGTAAAGATTCAGAAGTTATTCATCCTCCAGTTGACATAGAAAAATTTTATATTTCTTCAGAACCCAAAAAATATTATTTAACTGGTGGCAGGTTAGTCTCTTATAAACGTTTTGATGTAGTAGTAAAAGCTTTTAACAAGCTTAAAATGCCTTTAAAGATTTTTGGCACAGGTCCAGAATATGCATATTTAAAAAAAAATGCAAAGCCCAACATAGAATTTTTAAAACAAATAACAGAAGACAAAAAAAGAGAACTTTTTGCCAAAAGCATTGCTTTTATTAACCCTCAGGAAGAAGATTTTGGTATTACAGCCGTTGAAGCAATTGCTAGTGGTCGGCCAGTCATAGCCTATAAAAAAGGTGGTGCATTAGAAATTGTTAAAAAGGGGATAAATGGTGTTTTCTTTAACGATCAAACTTGGGAAAATTTAGCTAACACCATTATTCACTTTAATGAAAACCAATTTAATGCTCAAGAAATAAAATCAACTTCCGAGCGTTTTCATAAACAAAATTTTATCAATCAAATTAAAGAAAAAATATTATAAAATTATAACAAAATTTAAACCCCACCTATTAGTGGGGTTTTAAAATAGTTATTATTTTAAAATAAAAAAAATTACTTTTCCATTTTATCAATAAAAAGCACTCCATTTAAATGGTCTATTTCATGCTGAAAAACTCTAGCCAATAATTTATTGCCTTTTATTTTTTGTGGATTGGCGTTTTTATCCAAAAACTTCACCTCAACATTAGTGTGGCGCTTAACTTTGCCATACACGCCTGGAATAGACAGACAACCTTCTTCTGCTGTGTTTTTTCTCCAAGACTTTTTTATAATTTTAGGGTTAATAAAGGCTACAGCTTCACCATTAATATTAATGGTAATAACCCTTATAGATTCATTAACTTGTGGCCCAGCCAATCCAATTCCGTCTTTTCTAAGCATGGTTTTGCCCATATCTTTTAAAAAATTTTGAA
>CAYNPV010000002.1:3538-11948 GCA_964399185.1 uncultured Gammaproteobacteria bacterium | reverse complement strand
CCAATTCCGTCTTTTCTAAGCATGGTTTTGCCCATATCTTTTAAAAAATTTTGAAATTCAGGAGATTTAATTTTTTCTCTATCAATCTCTTGCGCCTTTTGCCTTAAAATATCGCTTGGATGTTTAACTATTTTTAAAATCATATAAAATATTAATTAGGTTTTTAATTCTATCATAAAAAAATAACAACATCAACCAATATTTAATGGATCAACTTCAATAATATATTTATCTTTTATAGATTTACACACTTCTGATAACTTATTTTTTTTAGATAATCTAATAATTAAATACATCATAATTTTGCTTTTCTTTCTCTTGCCAATCCCCACAAGGGGTTGGCTGACCACGATGTCTTTAAAATTTGTTTTTAAATAATTTTTTTGACCCTCAAGCTCTTTGTTAAGTTTATGCTCATCACTTCCATATGCAACCACTTTAACTAACTGGCTAAAAGGTGGGTAATTAAAAATTTTTCTTTCTTCTAAAGATTTTTCAAAAAAATTATTTAAATTTTCATTTTGTATTGCCTGCAGAACACTGTTTTCTATGTCGCTACATTGGATAATAATTTTGGCGTTAGTTGAAGCACGAATTTTTAGATAAAAATTTAATGCCCTTTCTTGAGTTCTATAATCTGGCCTATTTAATAACTGGTCAAAATTTGTAAAAGCAATTAAATCAAACAACTTTAAATCTACTTTATTTAAAATATATTCAGTCGCCAGCACAATATTTGCTTTGGCAATTTTATTTACATCAACTCCACTTTCTTTATAGATTTTTTCTATCTTTTTCTGCTTAAATTCTTTTTCAATTTCAGAAGCAATTTTTTCTATACCTTGTCCTTTTAATTTTATATCGGTTCCCGAGCATTGAGGGCAAAAAGGGGGCATATCTTGTTGAAAATTACAATGTCTGCAAAAAAGCTTACCACTCTCTTGCTGGTAGCTTAAACTAATATTACAATCTGGGCACTTAAAAATATAACCGCAGTCATTACAAAAAATATAATTTGCCCAAGCCTTTTTGTTGTGCAAAATTAAAATTTTTTTCTTCTCATCTAAGCTGTTTTTAATTAATTCAATTAGTTTATCACTTAAAAAAGAATAGTTTCCCTTAAATTTTTCCATATTTAAGCTAACAAGCTCGGTCTTTAACTTTTTAAAGTTTTTTAATCTTTTCCTCTCTTTTAAGTTTGAATTTTTATAATAATTTGCATTAAAACTAGTGCCAAGATAATATATTTCTGCTTTAAAGTATCTGGCTAAAAAATTTGCTACCATTCTGCTGTCAAATCGCGGATTTATATCTGCTTGTTTAAAATTGTCGTCTTCAGCATCAATAATAAAAATTTGTTTTAAGTTAAAAAAAGGCAAAAAGACACCAATTTTACTTGAAATTATTTTTAAGTTTTCTTCGTTTTTTGTCTTTAGCCACAAGTCTCTTTTTTCTTTTGCCGTAAAACCAGAATCATACAGTATTAAGTCGTCATCTTTTTTTTGTAAAAATTCATAAATTTCATCACTAATTTTTGCCTGACTGGTTAAAATTAAAATTTGTCCAGACTCTTTTTTCTTTTCAAAAATAAAATCAAGCATTTTTACACGTTGGTTGAAATAAGCATATTTTTCACTAAATCCTTTACATTTTTTTTCTGATTTAAATTTTGGCAAATCTTTTTGTTTTTTGGGAAAATAGGGAAGAATAGAATTAATTAAAGTCGCTTTTGATTGGCAAAAGTTTTCATTTAAATAATCAATTAAACTTAGCAAGCTTTTAGAAACCAAAGGTTTGTCATAAATTAATGCACCAGCATTTTTTAACCTTTTTTTATAACTATTTTTATCTACTTTTTTTACCACACCCAAGATAACCTTGTTTCTTAAAGGAATTTCAATTAACATACCTGGCTCTATAATTTCTTTTTCTTTATTAATATCAAAATTATAGCTTAATTCAGACAAAGACCTAGGCATGCGTTTAATTGGTATAACATCAATTGTCATAGCTTAATTTTACCTGTCTTTGGCTGGTTTGAAAAGTTTTTATTTTTTTTACCACGTGCTATAATTAAAACAACGATTAAGAAAATAATTTAATCCTATGCCACAAAAAAATACAAAAAAAACCAAAGTTGCTATTAATGGCTTTGGACGCATTGGTAGGGCAGTTTTTAAAATTGCTTTTGATAAGCCAGACATAGAAATAGTCGCCATTAATGATTTAACAGATAATAAAACCCTGGCCCATCTTTTAAACTATGACAGCGTATATGGTGTCTATCATAAGAAAGCCAAAAGTACAGCCAAAGAGTTAATTGTGGCTAATAAAAAAATTCCCTGTTTTACTGAAAAAGACCCACAAAATTTGCCTTGGAAAGACTTGGGGGTGGATGTTGTTTTAGAGTGCACCGGACATTTTGTTAAAGATGGTGCCTTTAAAACACACTTAGATGCAGGAGCTAAAAAAGTTGTGCTTTCTGCACCATCCAAAGGTAAGCCAGAGGCTCCAACATATTTAATTGGTGTTAATGATAATAAATATAAAGGAGAAAAGGTTGTTTCTAATGCCTCTTGTACCACCAACTCTATTGCACCAATTGCAAAAATAATAGATGGCAAATATAAAATTAATCAGGCCTATTTAACTACAATTCATTCCTACACTTCATCTCAAAATTTAGTAGATAGTCCACATAAAGATTTAAGGCGTTCCAGGGCTGCAGCTCAAAACATAATTCCAACTACCACAGGTGCAACAATCGCAGTAACCAAAATAATAAAAAAACTGGCGGGTAAATTTAATGGTCAGGCCATTCGTGTCCCCACACTATGTGGCTCAATTTCAGACTTAACGTTTTGGGTTAATAAAAAAACATCTGCAGAAGGTGTTAATAAGCAACTCAAAAAATCCAGTCAGCTAAAACAATACAAAAATATTTTAGAATATTCAGAAGAACCCTTAGTTTCCAGCGATATTATTGGTAACAGTCATTCAAGCATTATAGATAGTCTATCAACCCAAGTTATGGGCGACAAACTCATAAAAGTTATGGCTTGGTATGATAATGAATGGGGTTACAGTAATCGTATGTTAGATATGATAAGAATGGTGGGTAAAAAATAAAATCAAGAAAAGTGCTATCTTTAGATTAATCTAGACCATTTTGCTAAAAAACCTGAATTAAAAAAATATATATTTAAATATATATTTTTTTTGTTTAAAAACTATAAAACATTATGCATTATATACTTTCTCTGTTTCTCTTATCATTTTTTGCAAACTAAAACTTTTTATTTTTTCTAAATTGTTTTTACTCATATAATGACGCAAATCCCCCTCTTCAACCAATCTAAGAATGTTTTTAGCTAAATCGTGTGGTTTTTCTGGCACTACAACTAATCCATTTTCTTCATTTTCAACAATTTCTACCACACCACCCACAGAAGTGGTTACTAGTGGTAAACCTGCAGACATTGCCTCTAAAACGCTATAAGGGAAACCTTCTTTAACAGAAGGTAATACAAAAATATCAAATGCTTTTAAATATTGGTCTGCCTCTTTTTTTGCACCAACTAAATAAAAATAATTCTCTAAATCCAAATCTACAATTTGTTTTTCTAACATCTTTTTTAATGGTCCTTCACCAATAACCACAAAAATTATTTTTTGATGAGATTTTTTTACAATTTTTGCAGCCTTAATTAAATGCTTTATACCCTTTGATTCAAAAAGATTGGCAATCGTACCAATCCAAACATATTCATTTTGTTGTTTCGTGTCCTTTATAAGAGATTGCCTGGCGTCTTTTTTGTTCAAGAAATTTAATTTGCCCAAATCAATTCCATTATGGATGGTAATAAATTTCTTGTGATGTGCAATGTGTCTATTAAGAGCTTCAATCTTGTCTCTTTCTGAAACGCAAATAATTTTATTTTTACAAAAACCTGAAATTTTTTCAGAAATTATATAAAACTTTTTTAAGAAAAAATTTAAAGGTTCATTAAACACAAAGCCATGTGCAGTATAGATAATTTTCATTTTTTTTCTATGAAATTTTTTAAATAGCCAAGTTACACATGCACCTGTAGAGCCAATTTTGCTAGAATTTAAATGCACAATATCAGGATTATAATTAGCTAAAAGTTCATAAATTTCAAAAGCAGACAAAAAATCATGCCAAGGATTAAGCTCTCGCACCACATGCTTTAGCCTATAAATTTTACTTTTAATTTTTCCTAGGCTATTTATCCAATTTTCATCTTTTTTTTCGCCACCAACAGCAACAGCTACTTCAAATTCATCTTTATCTAAATTAGCCACCAAATCACCAATATATTTTTGCACCCCACCATAAAGCGATGAGGTTACCATAATCAGAACTTTCTTTTTTGTTTGTGTATCATTCATATATATATTATAAACATAATTTTAAAAAAACCCAAATACTTGCCAAAAATGGTTAAAATAGCTAAAATTAAACCAAATATGTCTCCCACAAATCAAAGCAAAACCAGGGTAATAATTTTTTGTTTAGATTACTTGCCTAAAACAGGTGGAGCAGAAATTGCTATACACGAAATTTGTCATCGCCTCAACAGTAACTATTATTTCGATTTAATTTGTCGTGGACCAAATCCTTCAAACAATAAAGAGGAAGACCAAAACAATGTAAAGGTTTATAGAGTTGGCACTAAGTGCTCTATTTTAAATAAATTTATTTATCCATGGCTAGCAGTACGTAAGGCTCAAAAGTTAAATCAAAAAAATAAATATCAATTTGCTTGGGCTATGCTTGCCACCTGGGGTGGTTGGGCTGCTTTAAAATTTAAAGAAAAAACAAAAACACCCTACATATTAAGCATGCAAAGTGGTGACAGTGATTTTTTTATTAAGCTAAGAACATGGTTTTGGCATTCTCGTTACCAGCAAATTTATAAAAAAGCCAACACCGTACAGGTAATCAGTAACTGGTTAAAAACAAGAGCTTTAAAATATGGGGCAAGCCAACCAATATATTTAGTTCCTAATGGTGTAGATTCAAAAAAATTTAACAAAGAAAGTATAAACCAAAACAAAATAAATCAACTCCGGGAAGAATATAATTTAGATGCACAAAAAATAATTTTTACAGACTCAAGGTTGGTTAAAAAAAATAATGTCAGAACACTGATCAAAGCCTTTAAAAAATTTAAAAATATATCTAATTATAAGTCCAAGTTATTAATAATGGGCACAGGACCACAAAAAAACAAGCTCACACAACTTACTAAACTTTTAAAAATTGAAAATGATGTTATTTTTTTGGGCAAACAAAATTATCAAATAATACAAAACTTTTATTTCTTGGCAGATATCTTTGTCCGCCCCTCATTAACTGAAGGCTTTGGTAACGTTTTTGTTCAGGCCATGGCTGCTGAAATACCTGTAATAGCGACTCCTGTTGGAGGCATCCCAGATTTTATAAAAGAAGATAAAAGTGGCTGGTTGGCTAATCCACACAAACCACAAGAAATTGCACAAAAAATGGCATATATTCTTGACGATAAAAATCAAAAAAAAGTTGAAACAGTAGTAAAAAACGCCAAACAAATGGTTGAAAAAAAATATAGCTGGGACAGTGTCGCGCACCAAATGCAACAAATATTTCAACAAATATAAAAAAATTATGAACATTAAATCAAAAATTAAAAAATGCATTATAAAGCACTTACTTGAAAAAACTTTTAGTAAATGGACCAGAGGATTTAAGGTTTCTGTCATATTTTTCTCAATGGCCATTCTTGATATAATTTTATCTTACATTTTGGTTGAATTTTTGTCTGGCAAATACTTAGAAAGCATTAGTTTTGCCTATCTTTTTAGTTTTGCTTTGGGTGTTTATTTAATTAAACATAAAATACAAAAAATAAAACTAAATAAATACAGCCTTAGTAAAACAGCCTTAATTGCTTGGCTTGGTTTTATGTTTAATTTAGTTTGCATGTATTTTTTAGTCGAAAAAATTGGCTATTGGTATGTATTGGCTAAAGCTATAACAGACATCGTTTTGCTTTTTATGCTTATTTCATTAGCAAAAATATTACGAGTAAATCAAAAATAAAATTATGGAAAAAATAAAAAAAATTCATCTGGCCGCAGATATTTTTCCACCAGATGTTGGCGGACCCGCCACATATGCCAACAAAATAGCTAACTTATTGGCCAGTCGCGATTATAAGGTTTCGCTTTTATGCTATGGAAAGCCAGACACAAAAAATCTTCACCCCAAAGTTAAAATATCATACATATCCAGACACTGGCCACTTCCTTTGAGGTATTTTTTCTATTTTTTAAAAACAATAATTATGGCAACAGATAAAAAAATAATATTTGCCCAAGGGCCTGTTTCTGCCGGTCAACCAGCCACTATGGCAGCTAAAGTTTTAAGAAAAAAAATAATTGTAAAAATGGTTGGTGATTATGCATGGGAAAGTGCTATCAGACAAGGGAAAACAACATCTATGATAGATGCTTTCCAATACGAAAAAGCGTCTGGCAAAATCAACATCATCAGAAAAATTCAATATAAAACACTTAAATATGCAACTGCGGTTATAACTCCAAGCTACTATTTAAAAAAAATAATTCATAGTTGGGGTGTTAAAAACTCCAAAATTAAAGTTATCTATAACAGTTTTGATTTTAAAAACATAAAAATTTTAAAAAAGGATAAAATAGATAAAAATTTGATTATTTCTGTCGGCAGATTGGTTGAATGGAAGGGCTTTCAGGTTTTAATAGAGGCAGTTCTTGAGCTTAAACAAAAATTTCCAAATTTAAAACTAATTATATGTGGTGAAGGGCCAATATATAAGCAATTAGAACAACTAATAAAAGACAATAATGCCCAGAACTATATTCAAATTAAAAAATTCGAACATGGGGAGATGCTTAATAAAATCAAAGAATCTCGCTTCTTTGTTTTGAATACCGCTTATGAAGGTCTTTCTCATGTTATTTTAGAGTGCATGGCCCTTAAAACACCTGTAATTACCACAGATGTAGGTGGTAATCCAGAACTAATTCAAGACAAACACACAGGATTATTAATAAAATATAATCAAAAACACGAGTTAATAAATAAAATGCAAGAATTACTGGAAAAACCAGAATATGCCACTAAATTAGCAAACAACGCATATTTAACAGTCAGACAAAAATTTGATAACGAATATTTAATGAAAAAAACTCTTAAATTTATTAATAAAACAATCAAAGCAAAATAATAAATATGAAAGTCTTAATGTTTTCCATAGACAGGGGATTAGTGGGTAGTAAAAAAGGCTCACCAGATGTTATTAACAGGCACCGAGCCTATGCTACCGGCGTTGAGGAGCTTAAAATTATTGTCCCCACCACCAAAGGTTTTCAACCGCAACAACTGGCAGAAAATCTCTATGTTTATCCCACAAACTCAAAAAATAAATTGTATTTTCTATTAGATTTATATAAGTTAGCAAAAGATTTATACAAAAAAGAGGCACCCAATTTAATTGTTTGCCAAGAAATACTCAGTATAGTTGGTTATTTTTTAAAAAGAAAGTGGCCTAAATCGAAGCTGATTATTAATGTCCATGGTGATTTATTGTATAATAATCAAAATAAAGCCTGGATTAAAGCTAAATGGTTTAATTCTTTGTTGGTTATAGCTTTTAAAAAAGCGCTTAAAAAAGCAGATGCTCTGCGCGTTGTCTCCAAGGGTATTAAATATAAACTAATGAGTATGGGTTTTGCTATTAGTAAAATAGAAGTTATACCCACCCCAGTTAATTTGGAAAAATTTTATCAATTTAACCAAAAAGATTATATATCTATTAAAGAAAAATATAATCCACAAGAACAACCTTTAATGTTGTTTGTAGGCAGATTAGAAAAAGAAAAAAATTTAATTTGGTTTTTTAAAATTCTAGCAGAACTTAAAAAAAACATTTCTAATTTTAAATTAATAATTGTTGGTCAAGGAAGCCTTGAGAATAAATTAAAACAAACATCACAAAAAATGGGACTAAGTAAGAATATTTTTTTTGCTGGGCACCAAAACCAAGAAAAAACCGCTGCTTTTTACCATTTGGCCGACTTTTTAGTTTTGCCTTCAACTTCAGAAAGTTTTGGCAAGGTTATTGTAGAAGCAGCAGCTGCAGGTATTCCAACCATAGCCAGTGCAACAACTGGAGCTAAAGAAATTATACAAGATAATAAAACAGGGCTTTTGTTCCCAGTTAACAACCAAAAACAATGTCTTGACAGAATCAATTATTTAATAAACAATCAAGATAAAATAAAACAAATGGGGGAAAGCGCCAGGCAAAGAACTTTTGATCTTTATGATGGACAAAAAAATATAAAAAAAATAATAAAATTTTGG
>CAYNPV010000002.1:0-3438 GCA_964399185.1 uncultured Gammaproteobacteria bacterium | reverse complement strand
TAAAAAATCTTTCTTTGTTTTCTTCTGCAATTGGTTTTCCGGGTGGTAAAATTTCTGTTAATGGATTAACTTTTATGCCATTTTTAACCATCTCAAAATGTAAGTGTGGCCCGGTAGAAAAACCAGTAGAGCCCACATAACCAATAGCCTGCCCTTGCTTAACCTTTTCACCAGCACTTACTGCATATTTAGATAAATGAGCATAATTTGTGCTATAGGTACCATTGTGTCGAATTGATATTTTATTACCATAACCACCATCCCAACCAGCATAAACCACTCTGCCGTCACCAACCGACCTAATTGGTGTTCCATAGCTAGCAGCATAATCAATTGCTCTGTGCTTGGTAGAAACATTAAAAGATTGGATATACCTAAGACCAGTTGTAAAACCAGAAGAAATATATTTAAATTCTAGTGGAGCCTTTAAAAACATTTTTTGTACTGAATTGCCTTTTTCATCAAAATATCCTTTATTTTCCTCGTTTTCCTCAAAATAATAAGCATAAAATTCTTCACCTTGATTATTATATACAGCACCCAAAATTCTTCCCGGCATTATATATTCTCCATCCAAATATCTTTTTTCATAAACCATTTTAAATGTATCTCCAACACGTGGATCCATGGCAAAATCTATTGACCATTGAAAAGCATAAGCAAATTCTATAATTGCTCTTTCATCAATACCAGCCTGAAGAGCATCTTCATATACAGAAGAGTTAAGTTCTGCTTTAGCGCTTACAATTTTAATCTCATAAGGTATGGCCTCTATTTTGGCTACCCATTCAAAAATTTCAGCTTGTGTAGACGTGCTAATCTGTCCAAGATCAGCATTTTTGTTTTTTCTGCTAACAATTAACTCATCTTCTGAGTCAATTTTATATTTTAATTCTTTTAATTTCTGGCCATCTGGACTAAAAGTTAGCTCTATTTTTTTTCCTGCTCTAATTTTAGTTAAATCATAAACACCTTCAGCAACAGTAAAAATTTGTATTGCTGTGTTATAATCAATGCCATTTTCAAGCAAAAGTTTTGTGTATGTTTGTCCTGACTTTATTAAAATATCTTTTTTTATATCTTGCGGTTCAGCTTCATTTTTAGCTAAACTTTGTTCTTCAGTTTCTGCCACCACACCTTTGTTAATATATTGCTCATAACCAAAATAGCCCAAGCCCAACAAAAATATTATAACAAAAATTATTTTAACTTTTTTCATAAAAAATTTTCATATAATAATAAATAAAAAAACTTTATTTCATTTGACCCCCTCCTTGCAAAGAAGGGAATAAAGATGACCTATCTTTTTAAAATTTATAATCTTTAAATTAATGTTTAAATAATTTTAATACTTATTACTGATTACTTAATACTCAATATTATTAACTGACTCAATATACCTCTTTACATCAAATTTTCTTTTCATTCCTTCATAACTCATATATCTAACCTTACCAAATATTTTCCTTTCACCCCATGCTCGGTCGTGCAGGCCACCAATAGACCACATAATGCCCGTATAACCGTTAGGATCACGGCCATCTAGTTCATACTTATCATTTAATTCAATCGCTATCCTCAAGGCATCCTTGGGGGTTTTAGACCACTCTAAAATTTTCTTAGCCCAATACATACGCATATATCCGTGCATTTTTCCTCTTTTTACCATTTCCAGCTGAGTTGCATTCCACAGTTTATCATGCGTTTTGGCTTGCTCAAAATCTTTTATTGAATAAACAAAATTTCTTTTATCTCTTTTGTGCTTTAATAAAGTCTTTAAAGCCCAATCAGGCAACCCGCTCAACGAGTCATAATTTTTATTATAATAGCAAAAATTATCAGACAACTCACGCCTTACAATTAATTCTTCTAAAAAATCATCCTTATTTTTTCGGCTAATATTTTTTGCCTTTTTAACCTCAATCGCCACTCTGGCAGCAGAAATCTGGCCGAAATGTAGAAAAGGGGAGAGGTTAGACTGGGTTTTGGCATTAGGGTCATTCCTCATTTCAGCATAACCTTTTAATTCATTCTCAATAAATTTATTTAACATTCTTTTTCCTGCAACAGGTCCTGGATTAAACCCCCTAACCGGATCAACGCTTTTATCTATTTTTATTTTTTTATAAACTTCTTTCCAGTTTGTTTTTTTAGCTTTTATGCTTTTTAAGCTTTTAGGAATTTTTTCAAACTCAATCAAAAAATCGGGTAGTAATTTTTTAATCTTTGGTCTAAAAAATCTGGCAGAAAATTCTTGTTTTTCAGCAACAACCCAAGCAGGCACAATATTGTGAGCATCCACCATTTCAAAATTAATGTTTATATTTTTTGCTACATCTTCTCTCCAGCTGGTTTTTATTTTTAGCGGATCAAAATCTGTAATCAAACTTCCTGCCTTGTATTTTTTAATAAAGCCTGGTATTTCTTTTTCAGGTTCACCTATTAGCATTTTAAAGACCACCCCATATTTATTTAATTTTTTCTCCACCTCTTTTAAACCTTCAAGCATAAAATAATACTGTCGCCAAGTTGCCCCTAAAAAATTTTCTTGCAAACAAAAAACAACCACTAACGGCTGTTTTAAGTTTACAGATTTTTTTGTAGCATAAATTAAAGCCCAATTGTCATCTACTCTTTGGTCACGACTCATCCAATACACAACAGAACCGTTCCCGTCTTTAAAATCATTTAACTTTTTTATGCGCTTTTCTAAACTCATCTGCTTATTTTTCAAAAACAACTTCAGAAATTGGTGCACCCAAATCTGTTAAAATTTGTTTTAAATCTTTAACCATCTGTGGCGGTCCGCATACATAAAAATTTTGTTCAAAATTATTAATCTTGTCCTTAATAAATTGAGTATCAACAAATTTATTAAAATATTTTTCAGAATCTTCATCTGTAAGTGTAAAAATCAAATCACTTTCAAACCCACTAAACATATTTTCAAACTCTTCTTTTAAAATAATATCTTTCTCTGTTTTATTAGAAAAAACAAGCTTATTTCCTTCAATCTCGCCATTTTTGTCTAATTGACGCAAAATTGCAATAAATGGGGTTATGCCAGCTCCACCCGCAATAAAAACTCCTTTACCTTTATAATTAATCGTTCCCCAAGGCTCTCCAATAATTAATTCGTCACCCACTTCAAGAGAATGAATTTTTTTAGTCACTCCTTCATGGTCAAAATATCCCTTAATTATAAATTCCAAATTTTCATCTTCATTTAAACTGGTAAAAGTAAACGGTCTGGCCTTATCCTCAAAACCAGGTTTATTAACCACCACTTCAGTGGCTTGACCAGGTGTAAATTTATACCCATTTGGCTTTTCTAGCGTAAAAGCCTTAACATCATGTGTGACAGACTTAATGTTGAGTATTTTTAATGTATGTTGCATATTTTTTGATATTAATTTTAAACTTATCAGCAAAGAACAT
>CAYNPV010000001.1:37988-44678 GCA_964399185.1 uncultured Gammaproteobacteria bacterium | reverse complement strand
CAAACAACAAATATAAGTTTTTCCATAGATGAATTGTCTGATTTAACTGTTTTAATTGAAGATACAGGCGGTGTTTCCCTTTCTGGGGTTGCTATTAATATGCGAGGAGAAAAAAAGATTGGTTATGATGCTGATGATTCTCCTGTTTATAAATATGATCAAAATTTAACCAGTGATGCTGAGGGTAAAATTGTTTTAGGTGATATTGAGTGGGATTCCTATCATTTTAGTTTAGCAGAATCATCTCCATATAACATAGCAGAAACAATACCCATTCAACCCCTAAACTTAGAGCCGGCAACAAGCACTCAAATGCTTATAAAACTAGAGCCAAAAGATGAGCATTCAATGCTTATTATTGTAAAAGATATAAATGATGAACCAGTTAATGAGGCTAGTGTTAATTTAGAAAACACCAGTTTTTCTTTAAATGAAACACTACAAACTGACGAGGCTGGCCAAGTGTTTTTTACTCCATGGCAAAACGCAACAAGTAGCATAGAAATTACTAAAGATGGTTATGAAACATACACAGATGAATTTGAAATGGAAGGCTATCACGTAGAAGAAATAATTTTAACGCAAAATCCATGATAAATAACAAAGGTATAACTTATATGGAAATTTTAGTGGCTGTAGCAGTGTTTGTGTTGGCAAGTTTAATGGTGGCTGGTTTTATTATTCAAAGCTTTAGAGTACAAAATTTTTCGCTAGAACAAAGTGGGGCTATTTCCGAAGCCAGACGTGGGGTGGAAACAATGGTTAAAGAATTAAGAGAAACAATGCCTGCAGATACTGGTGCTTATGCTTTAGTTAGTGCTGACGATCATGAATTAATTTTTTATGCCGATTATGATAGAGACAATGCTGTAGAAAGAGTGCGTTACTCACTAGATGGAACAGATTTTAAAAAAGGTGTAGTAGAGCCTACTGGTTCGCCAATTTCTTATTCTGGCACAGAAGAAGTTATTGTGCTTTCTAGATATGTGAGAAATGGAAGTGAACCCATTTTTGTTTATAAAAACGAAAGCTATGATCAGCTGCCAACCCCGGCTGATGTAAATGACGTTACACTAATAAATGTCTATTTAAAAATTAATGTTAAAGAAAATAATTCACCAGGCGACTTTGAGTTGGAGTCAGAAGTTCAATTAAGAAACCTGAAACAAACATATTAAAATGCAAAAAATTTTTAAAGAAAATTCAGGCACTGTTTTGGTTTTAACTCTTATTATGAGTTTTGTTTTTGTGGTAGCTGCAGTAGCAATTGCTTCTTATGCCATTGCACAGCACAAACTGAGCAACCAAAAAGTTTCTTGGCACCAATCTTTAAATATAGCAGAAGCTGGATTAAATTATTATCGCTGGCATTTGGCTCACGCCCCCGAAGACTATTATGATGGCACAGGAGAAGCTGGGACTTATACTCATGAATATCATGACCCACAAGGCGGGCTTATGGGCTGGTTTGAGTTAGTTATTACTCCCCCATCTCCTTGCTCTAATCGCTTAAGCATTGAATCTAAGGCCTACAGCGTAAAGAATCCTGAAACCGACAGAGTTTTAGAGGTAAAATATGGCCAACCTTCTTTGGCTAATTTTTCTTTTATTACCAATTCCGATGTTTGGTTTGGCAGTGAAGAAAACTTAGAAGGTCCGGTGCATTCTAATGGTGGTATACGACAAGACGGCTGGAACAACTCTGTGATGTATTCGGCCAAAGAAACATACACCTGCCAACCCCATCATGGTTGCAGTAGTCCTGGAGAAACAAAGCCAGGCATTTGGGGTTCTGGTGGTGATGATGATTTGTGGGAATACCCCACTTCTAATATAGACTTTGATATGTTAACTGTAGATTTGTCTGAATTAAAAAGCTTAGCAGAAACATATGGATTATTTTTGGGTAATAAGGGTTTGGGTTATAGGTTAAATTTTAAAAGTGATGGAACAGTTGACATATATGAAGTTAAAAAACTGGAAAGAAATGTGTGGTACCAAGACATGGATGGCAACCACGAGAGAGGTTCTTGGGATATAGACAGACAAAATTATAGTCAAAGCTACAGTTTAGGCTCTGAATGTGATATAATATTTGTAGAAGATGATGTTTGGGTGGATGGCGTTGTTAATGGAAGGGCTTCTGTGGTAGCAGCCAAACTGCCTGAGGTACCAAACAACCAAAGAACAATTGTTATTAATGGCAATTTAACATATCTAGAAAAAAACAGAGAAAACTCTTTAGGTTTAATTGCACAAAAAGATATTATTGTTCCACTATATGGAGCCCCAGATAATTTAGAAATTAACGCAGTTATGCTGGCGCAAAAAGGTTCTGTGTACAGACCCTATTATGAGTGGTATTACTGGCCATATTATATTAGGAATAGTATTACGACTTATGGCACAATAATTAGCAACAAAACATGGACATGGAGCTGGGTGGATGGTTGGGGTTCAACCTCTTCTGGATATGAAAACACAGAAACAATTTATGACCCTAATTTAAACTATAACCCGCCTCCTGGTTTTCCAACTTATGGAGATTATAAATTTTTAGAGTGGCAAGAAACCACTGAAAAACAATAAAGATTATGATATTTTCTACACAAATAAACTCTTTTGGTTTAGATATTTCAGATAAGTCTATTAAAGTTGCACAGCTAGAAAAAAACAAAAAAGGGCACGAATTAACGGCCATCTGTCAACACGACATCCCTGAGGGATTAATAAGTAAAGGGGAAATTTTAGATGCAAAAAAACTAGTAGACCACGTAAAAAAAACTGTCCACTGCTGTCAGCCAGAAATTAAAGGGCAACACGTAATTGCCAGCTTACCTGAAGTAAAAACTTATATTAAACTAATAAATGTTAAAAGAGAAACACAAAATAAGCATGATAGAGAAATAATTGAAACAAAAATAAAAAAAATTTTACCGAATCATGTCCCCCTTCCTATTAATGAAAGTTTTTTTGATTGGCAAATAATTCGTGAAAAAAATAACTACTATCAAATATTGGTAGGGGTGGCACCACAAAAAATAATAGATGATTTTACAAAAGTTATAAAAGAAGCAGGTTTTTACCCTATGGCCTTAGAAATTGAAGCACAAGCCATATTAAGAGCCATTTTGCCAAAGAGTAATTATTACTTAAAAAAACCATTTCTCTTAAAAGAGGCAAATTTTTCTGAAATCTTAAAAAAAATACACCTTAATTTAAAACAAAAAAAAGAAGAGCAAAAAAATAATCAAGAGGCAAAAAAAAATAAACCAGTTTATCTAGTTGTTGATGCTGGTGCAACCCGTTCTGGTTTAACTTTGTGGGCAGATGGAACAATTAAATTTACAACCAGTCTTAAAACTTGTGGAGACAATCTAACAAAAAAAATTGAAGAGCAACTAAAATTAGAAAAAAAAGAAGCTGAAAAACTAAAAAAAATATATGGCTTAAAAAAGAATAGCTCTAAGACAAACTTAAATAAAATTTTAATGCCTGAATTAAAAAGTTTTTGCCAAGAAATAGAAACTGCAAAAAACTTTTATCAAAAAAACTTTGATGAGAAAGAAAATAATTTTGAAATTTTATTAACGGGTGGGATGTCAAACTTAAAAGAACTAGATAATGAAATTGCAAAAAAAATTAAAATTAAAGTTCACAATGCAGACCCTTTAAAAAATATAAGTACAAGAAGCGGGGTTTTACCACAAAAAGATCAAAAACAAAGTTTTGCAACGGCTATTGGTTTGGCACTTAGGCCGTATTTGGTTAAAGATTATTAATTTAAAAAAAATAATGATAGTAATTAATTTAATACCAGAAAAAGAAAAAAAAGATGTGACAAAGCATTATCTTTTTTTACTGTATAAAGATGTGGTAATGTCTTTTTTGGTTGTGAGTGCTATTTTATCTATCTTTTTTGTTGCATCTTCCTATATTCTTAATGAAAATTTTATAGATTTAGCCACAAGAAACTTTTTAACCAATCCCGGCAAAACCAGTACTCTATCAGAAGTTCGCTATATCAACAAAAAATTGGACAATATACTAGAAATACAACAAGAAAACACTAATTGGATAGCTTTAATAGAAAAAATTAATAAGCAAATCCCTCACGAGGAGATTGAGATTGCTTCTCTGGACTTCAGAAAATCAGAAAAAACAATTAACATTAATGGTAAGGCACTTAACCGCAAAGCATTTTTAAATTTTAAGAATAATTTAGAAAATTTAGAAGAATTTAAAAAAATTGAATCCCCTTTGAGTAATATTTTAGCTGCTGAAAATTTTGATTTTAGGTTAATTATTAACTGGGATAAATCTAATGGAATGTAAAAAAATCAAAAAAAATATAAAATCCATTACAGTAATTGGGGCAACAATTGCCACTTTTTTGATTGTTTTGTTTTTATTACTGCCAAGTGCAAAAAAAATTAAAACTTTAAATTTTAACACGTATCAACAAAGAGTAGCCTTAGAAAAACTTTTTATTCGTGGCAAAAGCCTAAAAAAAGCCAAAGAAAACTATGAAGCGGTTAAAAAACAAATTTCATTATTAGAAGAAGTTTACATTAAAGAAGGCAGTGAAATAGATTTCATAACCAGACTGGAAGACATTGCAAAAAAATCAGATGTGGAACAAGTTTTAAACATTAATAAAGATGAATTAGATAAAAAAAGTAAAGACAAATACAAAACAGTTAATATAAATATTAATCTTAAGGGTGAGTATAAGCAAATTTTAACTTATTTAGACAAACTCCAACAAGAAGATTACTATGTTAACATTTATTATTTAAAATTGAATAATCCAAAGGCAACAAAATTTAGCGAGAAAGAAAAAAAATACGTTCATATTAAAGATGGGGAGAACCCAGAAATAAACGCTGTTATATCGGCCAAAACTTATTGGAAAATTAACCAAAAATAATATTAATTATGAAGGTAAAAATATTAATTAAATTCAGCTATTGTTTTTTAGTTACCATAAGTATATTAATTTTAGGTGGCGGTTTTTTCTTTTTGTATGAAAACTTTTATCAAACCATGGTGCAGGCTAAAATTGTCTATGTTTTAAAAAACCAAGTTGCTTTTGATACAATTGATATAAATTTGTGGGAAAAAGTATCAAAAAACCACCAACAAAAAACTTATTCCGAACTAGAAAAGATAAACGAGTTGGTGGATCCATTTATTGGTTTTAAGGCTGTAGAAGAAAAAAATATAAATATAGAAGAAAAAGAAGATCAAGATTAAAATTCTGGAGCGATTTTTCTAAATTTTTCTACCACCGCTTGGACTTTGCCGGCGGTGTATTTAATTTGTTGCAAAGAATTATTTTTACCCAAACTAAAACGCAAAGAACCATGTGATTTTTCTGCTGGCAAGCCAATGGCTGAAAGAACGTGAGAAGACTTAAGAGACTCAGAAGAACACGCAGACCCAGTAGATACTGCTATGCCTTCGTTACTCAAAGCCAACATCAATGACTCTCCTTCTACTTTTTCAAAAGTTATGTTTAAAATATTTGGTAAACGCCGGGGACCATCGCCATTAACAAAAGAACGTGGAATGTTTTTTAAAATATTTTTTTGCAACTCGTCTCTCATTTTTTTAATTTTTTGAATATTAATTTTTTTAAGTTCAGCTATAGCAGTGGCTAAAGATATAATGCCGGTGACATTTAGTGTTCCCGAGCGCAGGCCAGATTGCTGTTCTCCACCTATTATTTGGGCAGAAAGGGGTGTGCCTTTTTTAAGATAAAGAATTCCGCTTCCCTTAAGACCATAAATTTTATGACCTGACATAGAAAACATATCTAAATGCAAATTTTTAACATTAAAATTTATATATTGCACTGCCTGAACCACATCTGAATGAAAGTATATTTTTTCTTGTCTGTTTTGGTTAACTAAGTTTATTTCTTTTCCTAATTTTTGAATGGGTTGAATGGTGCCAATTTCATTATTAGCATACATAATTGAAATCAAAATTGTGTTTTCTTTTATTTTTTTTATAACATCATTAACTTCTATTAAACCACTTGCGTTTGGATTAACAAAATCAACCTCTGCCAATTTTTGAGATTCTATCTTTTTTAATAAATTAAGCACTGAAGGGTGCTCAATGGCCGAGCTAATAATATGTGGCTTTTTTTTATTTTTAAGATTATAATTTTCTAACAGGCCACTGATGGCTAAATTATTTGATTCTGTTGCCCCAGAAGTGTATATTATTTCTTGTGGCAAACAGCCAAAGTGTTCGGCAATATCTTGAGTGGATTTAACAATGGCCTTTTTTGCTTCAATGCCATATGAGTGCAAAGAATTTGGATTGCCAAATTTTTGATTAAAATATGGCATAGTTTTATGTAAAACCTGCTCGCTAACTGGCGTGGTTGCGGCATTATCTAAATATATGTGCATATGTTTTTAGATTAAATAGATTCAATTTTTTTTATTTGAGGAATTTTTTCTTTTAAAACACGTCCTATTCCCTGCTCAAGTGTCATTTGGCGCATAGGACAGCCAACACAGGCTCCTTGTAGCTGTAGCTTTAAAAGGCCTGTTTCTTGATCAAAATCTACAAAAGAAACATCTCCCCCGTCTGCCTGAAGATGTGGTCTGAGTTGTTCCAGCTCTTGAGTAATTTTTTGATTTATATTAGACATAATATTGATAATTAATTTTT
>CAYNPV010000001.1:17282-37888 GCA_964399185.1 uncultured Gammaproteobacteria bacterium | reverse complement strand
ATTTGAATACATATATTTAAAAAAGATATTAATTATTAACTAATATTATCATACAATACTTTATAAGAATTAACAATTAATAAATAATTAAAAAAAGGCTAAAAATTAAATTTGTTTGACAAAATTTATAAAAAAAGTTAGAATGTTATCAGATTATATAAATAAAAAGTTTGATTTTTTGCTTAAAATCAGACTACAGACAACTAATTTATGGCACATAGAAAAGCTGGTGGGTCCACCAAGTTAGGGCGAGATTCTATTTCTAAAAGATTAGGCGTTAAAATGTATGAAGATCAGCATGCAAAAGCAGGCTGTATTTTGGTTAGACAAAGAGGAACAAAATTTCATGCTGGGAAAAATGTTAAAAAAACTTCAGATGACAGTTTAATGGCTATGGTTAGCGGTAAAGTACATTATTATCGCAGAAAAAAGAAAAAATACGATGGATCTCTAAAATGGACAAAATTTGTAAGTGTGGTTGAACAAGAAAATAAATAACAAATATATATTTTAAAACCTCCCAATAGGGAGGTTTTAAGTTTGCTTTATTTTTTGGCTTCAGACAAACAAGTTTTAATAAAACCACTGAAAAGCGGATGTGGCTTAAAAGGACGAGATTTAAATTCTGGATGAAACTGCACGCCCACCATCCAAGGGTGGTCTTTAACTTCAACAATTTCAACCAAACTGTTATCTGGTGATGTTCCAGCAATAATTAAACCATTATTTTCTAAAATTTCTCTGTAGCTATTGTTAAATTCAAAACGGTGTCTGTGACGCTCGGAAATTTTATTATTTTTATACTCTGAATAAGATCTGGAACCTTTTTTAAGCAGGCACGGGTAAGCACCCAGGCGCATACTGGCTCCATAGTCAGAATTTTTCATCTTTTGCTTTTGTTCTTGCATAATGTGAATAACAGGATGCTCTGTTTTAGAACTAAATTCTTCGCTATTAACATTTTGGGTGTTAAGTGTGTGCCTTGCAAACTCTATAGTTAAAATTTGCATGCCCAAACATAAACCCAAATATGGAATATTGTTTTGACGAGCATATTTAGCTGCCATTATCTTGCCTTCTATACCTCGCTTGCCAAAACCTCCGGGCACCACAATGCCATCTGCCTTTTTTAGCTCTTGCCATTCTTTTTTATCTTTATTTTCTAATTTTTCAGAATCTATGGCTATAATTTTAATTTTGGCATTAAGGCTAAAACCTGCTGATTTAAGGGCTTCGTCAACAGAAATATAGGCATCACCATGCGATGTATATTTTCCTACTTTTGCTATGGTGATATTTTTACCATTTTTAGAGTGAGATCCCTTAATTTTGTTAACTAGTTTTTTCCAGACACTCATATCTGTTTTTTTATCTGGCATTTTAAATTTTTCAAAAATAATTGATGCGATCTTTGCTTTATCAAAATTAACCGGAACCTCATATATACTAGAAATAGTGGGTGCGGGAACCACGGCTTTTGGTGGAACATCACAAAACATAGCTATTTTATCAAGTAACTGTTTAGATATTTTTTTGTCTGAACGGGCTAATATTAAATCTGGGTGCAAACCACGACGTTGCAACTCTTTAACTGACATTTGTGTGGGTTTAGTTTTTAACTCGTCTGAAACCTTTAAATATGGCAAAAGAGTTAAATGTATAAACATAACATTATTTTCGCCCATTTCATGTTTAAACTGTCTGGCGGCCTCTAAATATGGTTCTCCCTCAATATCTCCAACTGTACCACCAATTTCTACCATTAAAAAATCAGCTTCAAATTTTTCTCCTGCCTCAAGAATAAATTTTTTAATTTTATTAGTAATATGAGGAACAACCTGAACTGTTTTGCCCAAAAATAATCCCTGGCGTTCTTCTTCTAGAATTTCGCGGTAAATTTGACCACTAGTTAAATTTGAATGACGAGAAAGCGGTACATCAATAAATCTTTCATAATGTCCTAGATCTAAATCAGCCTCATAACCATCATCGGTAACAAAAACTTCTCCATGCTGAAAAGGACTCATGGTACCCGGATCTGGATTTAAGTATGGATCCATTTTAATCGTGGCTACCTTATGGCCCGCTGTTTTTAAAATTGCAGCAACAGATGCCGAAGCAATGCCTTTGCCCAATCCAGAACAAACACCCCCAGTAACAAAAATGTATTTAGTTTTGTTTTTTTCTTGCATACACACAAAAAAACAAAGAAAGGGTTTCTTTGTTGGTTTATTTATTTAGACTCAATCTTTAAATTCAATTGGATTTTTTGTCCTTGAATTTTTACTGTCAATTTATGTTCTCCTGTTTCTTTGAGATGTTCGTTAAATTCAAGGTCTTGCACAAAATTATAACCAAGATTGTGTAAGGACTCTAATAAGTCCTTTTTATTAAGAGAGGCAAAAAGCTTACCATTTTCATTAGCTTTTTTGCTTATAGTTAATGGCTTTTTTTGTAATTCTTTTTCTAAATTTTGAATTTTTTTTACAGTTTGTTGCTTGTGTTTTTGCTGTAATTCTTGTTGATGTTGAAAATCCTGGACTTTTTCGGTGGTGGCTGGCTCTGCTTTGCCTTGCGGAATTAAAAAATTTAAAGCATATCCGTCGGCAACCTGTTTAACTTCACCTTTGTTGCCAATTTTATTTACATTTTGTAATAATATAACTTTCATATTTTTTAATAATTTATTTTTCTATATTTTTTAAATAATCTTCAGCTGCTTTAAGTTGGGGGTCGCGTTCGTTGTTCCAATCTTCTTCGGTTAGTTCAACTTTCTGATCAGGCTCTATACCTTTAACATCTATTTGGCGGTCTTGGGGTGTTAACCAGCGAGCCACAGTTAATTTTAAGGCTGACCCATCAGAAAGATCTTCCAACATTTGCACAGAACCCTTACCAAATGTCTTTTCTCCCATAACATAGCCCAAATCATAATCTTGCAGAGCTCCTGCCACAATTTCCGAAGCAGAAGCAGAGCCCTCATTGACCAAAACTACTGTTGGATAATCTTTTAAGCTGGTTGGCCCAACAGAAACATAAGTGTTTTTGGTACCATCCGAAAACTCTTCTTTAACCACCACCTCCCCACTATCTACCCAATAAGAAGCCAAATCAACAGCTTTATCCAAATAACCACCAGGATTATAGCGTAAATCTAAAATTATACCTTTAGGGTTTTGTAATATGATGTTTTCTACAGCCTCATTAAAACGCCTAGAGGTGTCTTCATTAAAATTTGTTACCTCTATATAGGCCAAATTGTTTTCTAGCATTTCCCATTCAACACTTTCTATTTGAATTACATCGCGAGTAATATTTATTTCTTTAAAATCATTAATTGATTCACGAAAAACTTTTAATTTTACTTGAGTGCCTTTTTCTCCCCTAATTTTTGCTACTGCCTGGTTAATGCTCATATCTTCGGTTTCTTCACCATCAATTTCTACAATACGATCTTTGGCTTTAAGGCCGGCTTTTTCAGCCGGAGAATCAGAAAGCGGAGAAACAACAGTTAAAATATTGTCTCGGATGCCAATTTCAGCACCAATACCCTCTAATTTGCCCTGTAAATCGTCATTAAATTCTTTAGCTGGCTCGGGTGGTAGAAAAACAGAATATGGATCATCTAGAGAATTAACCAAGCCAGACATTGAGCCATACAAGAGTTTTGTTTCTGCCACAGGTCGATCTATATATTGTTGCTGAATTTTGTTCCAGACCTGCCAAAAAAGCGAAAAATTAACATCTTTTTTTAGATAATCTGGTAATTCTTCTTTGTTATTTACTTTGCCTGGTTTTTCTCCCTCCTGTTGTTTATAATCTGTGGGCTCTACAACTATTTGTTTGGGTGCTAATTTATTACCCAGAGTATATCCACCTAAAACAGAAAGGCAAATCAAAACAAAAACCAGCCACAAGGCCAGGCGTTTGCGCAAAAAAGATCTTTTGTGCTGTTTTATATTGCTATTTGGTAAATTATTATCTAAATTTTCAGACATATTTTTGTATTTCTTAAATTATACCACACCCAGAATGAGCGTGTCTAATTTTAAATTAAAATTGCTAAAAACTTGAAAAATAGCCTTGTCTCTGGTATGATAAAAACAAAAATATGACCTTAACTCAACGTAGAATTTTATATTCTTTTTTCTTTTTGATTTTTTTTATTAGTGCGCCACTCGTTATTTTGTGGGCTGAGGGCTATAAATATAATTTCAAAAAACACGCCTTTCAAAAAACTGGCGTTATTTTTATTGAATCTAAACCCAGCAATGCTAAAATTTTTTTAAACAACAAAAAGACAGATGAAAAAACCACAGCCAGACTTAAAAATTTATTGCCAGGTACTTATGAGATAAGGCTAGAAAAAGAAGGTTACCAAACTTGGCAAAAAAAAGTTACGGTGGAAGAAAGTAAAACTGTATTTTTGCAATACGTGCGCTTATTTAAAAATTTTGAAACCCCTATAGAAAAAATATCTGCTTCTATTTTAAGCCATGAAAAATCTGGGGAAAAAATAATTATGCTTGAAGAAAAATTAAATAAAAAAGAACTTACAGTTTTAAGTCTGAATGATTATAGTAAAATATGTAGCCTGCCAATAAATAATGAACCCCAATTGATAAGCATTTCTCCACAAGCCGAATTTGCTTATTTAAATTTTGAAGCCAACAATCCCCCTTTGCTAATAAATACCACAGACATAATTTTAAACCTTAATAGTTGTGAATCGTATGACTTGCGCAATGTGGTTGGTTCTTTTAATGTTCTTCGCTGGTCTAAACACAGTAGAAACGGGGTAGCCTTTTTACTTAATAAAAACAAAGTGAGTAAATTTAATTTGTTTTCCAAAGAATCGGTAGATGTTCTGACAAAAAATAATATTCTAGACTTTGAACAACTTAATAATTCTTTTTATTACTTAATAAATGATGGTGAAAAAATAATTTTTGAAAAAGAGATGCTGGGCGGAACGCAAAAAGCAACAAAAATTAAAGAAATGCCTTTAGCAGAAAATATTGAATTTGTTGGTAATTATAATGATTATTTTTTTATACACGATAAAACAAATAATGTTTTTTACCAAGTTAATGCCAATGAAAAAAGTGAAGAAAAAATGAAAATTATTGCAGAGGTAAAAAAAGTTGAAAGCACTAATAAACAAAATGAATTTTTGTTAATGAATGATTTTGAAATCTATAATTATAATGTAGAAAAAAAACAAGAAACACTGATAGTGCGGGTTGCTGAAAAAATTAAAGCTGCTCACTATTACACCTTACCAACGCATATTTTATATTTAACAGAAAAGGAATTAAGGGTTATAGAAAATACCACTGGACAAAACGTGATGCAAAATTATTCATTAAAGAAAAATATTTTGGATTTTGCCATAAAAAACACAGAAGAGGTGGTTTTAATTGGTGAGGATGGTGTGCATGAAGTGCAAATTCAGTAAAATATGGCTAATAAAAGTTTTATAAAGTTGAAAGTTAAAGATAATAATCTAATTAAAACAATAATCTGATAAAATTGATATGAATGATGAATTACGAATTATGAATTAAGCATTAGATTATTTAGCTATTTAAACACAGAAGCACAGAAGCAGAAGAACACACAAAAATTCCAAATTTAAAATTAAAAATTTCTAATAAAATTTCAAATTATTTTTAAAACCGATAGTAGCTATTCACTTGAAAGCTTCTGATAAACTTCATCTAGGGGCATTAAGTCTGTTTTTTGCAAAATAGTTTGAACAGAACCTCCGCCGTCATTTTCTTTTCTGGGAATAATGTGCAAATGCAAATGTTCTACCTCCTGTCCTGCAGAAGGCATATGATTAATGCCAAAATTGAAGCCACTAGGTTCTAGCTGGCTGTTTTTTATTTTTTGAGACACTTTTTTGACCGCCGTAACCAAACCAGAATTTAAATTTTCTGGTAACTCAAAAATTGTTTGGAAATGTTGTTTGGGTACTAGCATAGTATGCCCATCTGTGATGGGATTAATATCTAAAAAAGCCATAAAATTTTTGTCTTCATAAATCTTTTTAGCAGGCACTTCACCAGCAACAATTTTACAAATAATACAATTTTTCATATGTTTTTATATTAATTATTATTTTTTATTGTTTATTTTGTTGTGATAGCTCAAACAAAAGACCACCACCTTTAATGCTTTGGGGGTTATCCACCTTGAGATTGAATTGGTTAAAAATTTCTTGATTTAACTGTTTGGCTGTAGCGCGACTGTTGTGATGAAAATAATACAAATTAAAGTTTTGGGCAATCTCGTTTAATCCATTAAATTCAACTCCACCCTGAGGAATTATAATGTTTTTTCTTTCAGGAAAAAATATTTTATCTGCAGAAGGGCTCAGATAAAAAACATCTATGGGTTTAGTAATTTGAACAAGGTGTTGATTTTGAATTTGATATTGTTGAAGGTTTTTATTGATTTGAATTAAGCTTTCATCTCCTTGTAAATAGATAAGGTGTATTGAATGATACAACAAAGCCAAAGGCAAAATTAACAAAACAATTTTTTGCGCTTTTTTGCTTTTAATAAATGAAGCGAGTTTGCTAATTCCCATGGCCACCAATGGCAGACTAATGATATATAAAGGCAAAAAATAACGTACGTAAGAAGAGCCAATACTAAAAGTATTTTTTGCCAATGAATCTTCAAAAAACCATGAACCATAATAGATAGCCAAAAATGCGCTTAAAAACAATAAAGTTATTAAATAATACTTTTTAGCGCGATCTTTTGTTTGTTTAAATAAAAAAATAACTCCCACAACAAACAATAAGCACCAGGGCCAAAAAAGTTTTAAAAAATAATTTGGAAAAACATATTTAAAAAAAACACTTGGATGAAAGCCAAAAGGACAAATTAAGGCTTTTAAAAAACTAATAGCTCCCACTTCCCCACTTTCTAGGTTTGAAGTAACGGTGCTTGTGGGGTAGCCGGTGGACAAAAAATTATCATATAAAATTTGGTGATGATAAAAAATTGGAATAAAACAGGCTAAAAAAACAATAAAAGATAATACCAAGTATAAAATTTTAACTTTAATTTGACGTCTAAAATAAACTAAAACAAGCATAACTAAAATTAAAACCCAAACAAATTCTGAAGATCTAACCGTTAGTCCAAGCCCCAAAAACAACCCACTTAAAGCAGACCAGAGAAAAGAAAGGGTTATTTGCCTACTTTTTATATTTGGTCCACTGTATTGTTTAAAAAGCTTAACTAAAAAATATAAGCCTGCCAGTATTAAAAAAATAAACAAAATATTGGGGAACATACTACGGCTAGAAAAATACCAAACACCTGGAAAAATGTAAAAAAGAATTGATGACAAAAAAGCAACTTGGGGTTTAAAAATTTTATTTAAAAATAAAAAGAAAAAAATACCAAGCAATGTGGCAAACATAGCTGTTAAAAATGGAACAATAAATGAACCAAAAACTTGAGCCAGACTGCCATAAACCAAGTCTATACCCAAAAAATTACCGGGCGTGACTTTTGCTTGGTTAACGTATGCCCAACGTGGAAATAAAATTCTATTATAAAATTGATTAAGGGGTTGAAAATAAAAAAATTCACCAGTTTGTAGCCATTGGTTAGTAAAATAATAATTTATAACCTCGTCTGGGGTATTAAAACGCAAAGAAGAGTTAGAATTAATTTGGGAAAGGTGGATGCTTTGAGAAAGTGGCAGATAAGAATATATCAAAGCAAAAACTACAGCAATAATAATTAATATTTTAAGATATTTTTTCTTTTGTTGGGTGTTTTCTAGCATATCTTAATTATAAAACAAAAACACATAAAATGGAAAACTGTTCACAAGAAGTTGACAAACTGCGGATAATATTTGCTTGATTAACAAGGATAAAGTTTGCTAAAGTAAGTGTATGCCAGACAACAAAAAACAAGAACTAGCTGGGAAAATGCCACCTCATAATTTAGAAGCAGAGCGTGCTGTATTGGGGGCTCTTTTAATAGACAGCGATGCCATTATTAAAGTGGCTGATTTTTTAGGTCCTGCAGATTTTTATAAAGATGCTCACAAAAAAATTTACACAGCCATGTTGGAGTTGTATGGCAACCATGATCCTTTGGATGTTTTAAGTGTTTCTTCCCGCTTGCAAGAAAAAAAACAAATAGAATATGTTGGGGGGCGTTCTTATCTGGCTGGATTAGCTAATGAAATAGCCACGTCGGCGCATGTGGTACAACATGCAAAAATAGTGCAAAAAAAATCTACTTTAAACAATTTAATCAAGGCCGCCACAGAAATAACCCAACTAGGATATCATGAAGAAGAAGAAATTCAACAAATTTTAGACAAAGCAGAAAGTCGACTGTTTGGTGTAACCCAAAACCTAATGAAAAACAAATTTAGTTCCATGAAGGATTTATTGGGCGAAGCTTTTGATAGAATAGACGAACTGCACAAAGATTCGGGTAAATTAAGAGGGTTATCAAGTGGTTTTTATGAATTAGACAATATGATGGCAGGATTTCAAAAATCCGATTTAATTATTTTGGCCGCCAGGCCTTCTATGGGTAAAACTTCTTTGGCCTTAGATTTTGTGCGCCATATAGCTTTAAAAGAAAAAAAGCCGGTAGGTATTTTTTCTTTAGAAATGGGAAAAGAACAGTTGGTAGATAAAATGCTATGTGCAGAGGCTGGTATTGATTTATGGAAAATGAGAACCGGCAAACTTTCTGACCAAGAAGACATAAATGGTGAATCTGACTTTTCTAAGATTGGGCATGCCATGGGGCGCTTGGCAGAAGCTAAAATTTTTATTGATGACTCACCTACGGCTAATGTGATGGAAATAAGAACCAAGGCAAGGAGGTTGCAAGCAGAACATGGAATAAGTTTTATTATTCTAGACTACTTACAATTAATGGAAAGCTCTAGCAATACAGATAATCGTGTGCAAATTGTTTCGGAAATTTCGCGTGGTTTAAAGGCTGTCGCACGTGAATTAAATGTTCCAATTATTGCTCTCTCTCAGCTTTCTCGCCAGGTAGAATCACGCCCAACCCCAATTCCTAAATTGGCGGATTTAAGAGAATCGGGCTCTATTGAGCAGGATGCAGACATTGTGATGTTTATTTATAGAGATAAATACTATAAAAAAGATTCGCCACGCGGAGATGAAACAGATATTTATATTGCTAAACACCGCAATGGACCTACTGGAGTAGTTACTTTGTATTTTGAAGAAAGCAAGGCCAAGTTTAAAAATTTAGCAAAAAATTTAGAAGAATCTCAAGTGCCTGCGGAAGCATAAAAAAATAATTAAAAAAATTAATATAAAAAATATGTTTGGAAATCTAAAAGACATGTATCAACTACAATCTAAAGCCAGAGAAGTACAAAAAAAATTAGCCACAGAAACAGTAGAAGTTAAAAAAGGTGGCGTAAGAATTGTTATGAATGGCAAACAAGAAGTTTTGCAGGTTGAAATAGAAAATGAAGTTGATAAAGATAATTTAGAAAAAAATATTAAAGAAGCTGTTAATGATGCACTTAAAAATGTGCAACAATTAATGGCCAGGCAAATGATGGGTTAAAAATATGGCTTACCCAAATTCTATTAAAAAACTAATAGATAATTTTGCCAAACTCCCCGGTATTGGTGTAAAAACTGCGGAAAGGTTGGCGCTTTTTTTATCTAAACAAGATAAAAGACAAATTTTACAAATGGCTGAAAGTTTACAAAACTTAGCCAAAAATATTAATGTTTGCTCGCTTTGCGGAAAATTGACTAACAACAACTTGTGTGAAATTTGTAGCAACAAACAAAGAGATGCAAATACAATCTGCGTAGTAGCAGAAGATTCTGAACTAGAAGCTATTGAAGGTGCTGCAAATTATAATGGCCACTACCATTTGCTACATGGATATTTAATTCCTACAGAAGGTAAAACTGCAGATAAACTAAACATAAATAATTTAGTAGAAAGAGTTAAAAAAGACAAGGTAAAAGAGGTGATTTTAGCTTTTGACCCCACCATAGAAGGTGAAACAACAATTTTATATTTAAAAAAAACACTGTCTGACTTGCCGGTTAAAATAACCCGACTGGCAAGAGGCCTGCCACAGGGTTCTGATTTGGAATATGCAGACCAAGTAACGCTGTCCAACGCCTTTAAAGGCAGAACAAATCTATAAAACAATATAAACAAAAAACAGCTTAATTTAAATTAGCTGTTTTTTTGTATTAAAGATTAATCTTTTCTATTTTGACTAGTGAATAAGGTTGTCTATGACCACTAACTTTGTGGTAGCGTGTTTTTGGTTTATATTTAACAACTCTAATTTTTTTATTTCTTCCCTGCTCTAAAACTGTGGCCTCTACTTGGGCTTTTTTGACTTGAGGATCTCCCAATTTTAAATCTTTACCAGAATCTTCACTTACTAATAACACATCTTTAAAAACATGTTTTTTGCCTGATTCGGTTTTAATTTTTTCTACTTTAAGTGTGTCTCCGGGTGTAACCTTATACTGCTTACCACCGGTTCTAATAATTGCTATTTTTGCCATATTTTTTCTTTAATTAAACTGGATTTATTATAGCTTGTAAGCTAGTTAAAGTCAACCCTGTCTCCAGCTTTAATGTTGTTTTTATAACAAAAACCTGCATTGACCTCTAAAACGTAATTAACCAAATCTGGAGAAGAAATGTGTTTGATTTGTTGATTTTTATCCAAAACAGGCACATTTTGGCTACAAGAAACAACATAATCATCTTTTATCCAAATAAAATCTAGTGGAAAATTCATTTCACGCATAACAAAGTTTCTTTTTTTATAATCATTAAAAACAAAAAGCATGCCTGCTTGGAGTGGCAAACTTTTTCTACCAGAAAGACCCTGATGGTGCTGTGAATCTGTTTGAGCTATTTGAATGTTAATTGGCATATTATTGATTTTAATTAGACCTGTATAGTTTTCTTCATCTAAACTTTTTTTACTGTGAATTGTGCTTAAAAAATAAAAAATACCTATTATAAAAACAAGACCAATAATTAAAACAAAAAAATTATTTTTTTTCATATTTTTTATTTTTCTTCTGTTGCAAAATGTAATAAAGATAAAATAGCAACAAAACAGCTAAGATAAAAAGAGTTAGTAAGGCATAAGCTTTTTGCCGACTTTGCAAAAATAAAGAGCTTAAACCAAAACTGGCAGCCACCAAATACAGAAAAGTTACAGCTTGTGGCTGACTTAAACCAGCATCTAGTAAACGAAAATGTAAATGTCTGCGGTCTGGCTGAAAAAAATGCTGGCCACGCATAATTCTTCTAAAAATTGTCCAAGCGGTATCTAATATAGGCAAACCCATAATTAAAAGTGCGGTGGCAATTTTCCCGCCTGAAATTATAGACAGAGAGCCTAACATAAAACCAACAAATGTTGCACCACCTTCTCCTAAAAAAATCTTGGCTGGATGCCAATTAAATATTAAAAACCCCAATAAAGAGCCACAAAAGATTAAACACAATATTGAGGTGGCACTCATTGGGACGTCCCAAAAAAGTGAAACTAAAAACAATATAAAGGCTGCAATAGCACCAATACCACTGACCAGTCCATCAAGACCATCTAGAATTTTAGTGGTATAAATCATACCAATTAACCACAAAAAAGCAAAAACAGAAGCAAAAGACATTACTTCCAAATTAATCCAATCAAAATAAAATAGTGCCCTACCATATGGTCCGCTACCGGCAAAAAATGGATTGGTTACATATTCTATGTTAATACCAAACAAAACAGCTAAAAAACAAGCACCGAGCGGGAAAAGAAAAGACTGCCAAGGTTTTAAATTATATTTATCATCAAAGAAGCCTCCGATAATTAATATTGCACCACCTAAAACTAGGGCTAAAATTTGTTGCACCTCAATTACACCATCAGATAAAAAATTTAAAAAATACATAACCACTACAACCAACAAAAAACTTAAAAAAACCGCCAAACCACCCATAAGTGGCACAGATTTTTGATGAATTTTTCTGGACGTGTTTGGATTATCAACAATTTGTCGCTTAAGCGCAACTTTTTTAACTAAAGGTGTAAAAAACACAGACAAAATAAAAGCTGAAATAAAAGCTATTAAATAGGTTAATATCATAAAGACTCTGGTTTATTTTTTAGCCAAGTTTCTAAAATTAATTGTGCTGACAAAACATCTAAATCTTTTTTATTTTTGTTTTGTCGTTGCTTGGCTTGCACAGAAGTAAGGCGCTCGTCAAATAAAATTATAGGCAGGTTTAAATCTTGTTTTAATTTTTGTGAAAACTTTTTTACAAGTTTTGTGGTTGCAGTTTGTCGGCTATTTAAATCTGTAGGCCAGCCAAGAATAATTTTATGCACGTTTTCTTGATTAATAATTTTTTTAAGTTCTTGTATTGTTTGTCTTTCTCCATTATTTTTTAACGTTTGATAGGCAAAAGCAAAATTGGCACTTTCATCTGTAAGTGCCAACCCAATATTTTTTGTTCCATAATCTATTGCTAAAATTTTAGACATTATAATTTAATTCTTTGTCCTGGTTTTACCCCACGACCATGTGAACTTTTAAAAGAAACTGTTCTATCTTCAGCTAAATTTGAAAGAGAAACCTCTTGTGGCTGATTAGGTGTCTTTGCCCCATCAGCTTGCTGTATGTTTTGATTATCTTTGCCTTGCTCAGCCAATGAATGATTTTTTTTATGATTATTATAATCTTGGTTTTTCTGATCTTGTGCTTGGTTGCTGTCTGCTTTTGCTTGTTCATTAGAGCTTGGTTGACTTTCTTTTTTTACTGAATTATCTTTTTCTTGTGGTTGTTCTTGTTTTTGTTTTGGAGTAACTTGCTTAAGCTTATCATTAGCACTAGCAAATTTAAGTTGTTTTAAATCTATTTGCCCTGCTTTAAAATCTTTTAGACATTTTTTGCAAAAAATATTTAGCCCAGGCTTGGGCACAAAAGAAAGTCTGGTTTTTTCTCCACATTTTTCACAAATTGCCTGCAGTTTATCGTCTTTTGTGGATGTTTCTTTTTGTTGATTATTTTTTGATTCTTGTCCACTTACTTGGTCTGAAGAGTCTTTTTTAGGCTTACCCTCTGCATAACTTTTTTTATACATTGTTTCGCGCTGATTAGCCTGTGAGCTTTTGGCTTGGGCTTTAAAAACATCATCTACATCTAACCAACGAACAATTTTATTTTCTACTTCTTCTTTTGGCCTGGCATATCGTTCCCGAGAAACTTTAATAACTTTTTCCATGTTTTTAAAGTTAGCTCTTTCATCGGTCATGGGTGGCAAGGTGGTAGCAGAAAATGGACGCGAAGAAACACCATCTATTAAGAGTTTAAGATATATGTCATATTTATTTAAATTAACCAAATCTTCTTCTGTAACATGGGGCTCAAATTCTTTTAACAAATATTCTGCATCAGCAGCACCAATTCTAAAGCAAACCAAGGTGCCCACATTACCAAAAACAGCATCTCTAACTTTTGTTGTATCTGAGGTGGTAAGCTGGGCAATATATTGATGCCCCATAATTAAACCCAGATGATACTTTCTGGCCTCAGACAAAATGTCGGCAAAAGATTCTGTGGCAAAATTTTGAAACTCATCTACATACAAGAAAAAATCTCTCCTCTCTGACTCGGGAATGTTGGCGCGAGACATAGCAGCAAGTTGAATTTTAGTAATCATCATAGCACCCAAAAGAGCAGAATTATCTTCACCAATTTTACCCTTAGAAAGATTCATTAACAAAATTTTACCATTATCCATAATCTCTCTGGGGTCAATGGTAGAACGTGGCTGGCCAACAATGTTTCTGATAATTGAAGAAGAAAGAAACTGACCAACCTTGTTTTGAATAGGCGCAATGGCTTCTGTGCGATAGCGATCATTATAGTTAGCATATTCATCTATCCAAAAAGATCGCACAACAGGGTCTTTAACCTTACTAACAATTTTTTTTCTAAAATCTTTATCAGAAAGTAAACGCGTAATGCCCAATAAAGTATTGCCTGGCACTTCTAAAAGAGCCAAAATACAATTGCGTAAAATGTATTCCATTCTGGAAGACCACATATTAGCCCAAATTTTGGTAAAAACCGCCATCAAACCATCTGCTACCAAGTGTTTATATTCTGGATCAACGCTTTCTAAAATATTAAAAGCAATTGGATAGGCTGTATCGGCTGGATTATAATATACCACATCATTAATTCTATGAGTTGGAATAGCTTCTAAAAGCTCTTCTACGGCATCTCCATTAGGATCCACATAGGCCATACCATGATTGTTCTCAAAATCTTGCACTGCTAAATTTTTAAGCAATTCTGTTTTACCCACGCCCGTTTTACCAACCACATACATATGACGGCGACGGTCCTCAAGTTTAATACCAAACTTAACATTTTGGTTGCGATAATTGGTTTTAGCAAAATGTGTTACTTGTTTTTCTAAATTTTTATTATTATTTTCTAACATATTAAATAGGTAGATTAGTTGGCGGAGAAAGGTGTGTGTTATCTTGCTTGTCTTGTTTCTTTTTTTCTTTTAAGGTTTTTTTACTTGAAGAAACGGGTTTTTCGGGTGTCCTTTTGGGTTGTGGTTCGGGTTGAGAGACCGACTCTTCTTCTGGCGTGTAGTTAGCATTAGAAACTTTATCGGCAAAACTAGTACCCTCAAATGGCGAAAATTCGGGTTGATCAATAGGTAATTCCATGGGAGCATCCACTCTTTTAGATTGAGTGGTTTTAACTGCAGGAGCCACTACTTCTGGTAATGGGAAGTGATAAAGCGATGCAAGCTCTTCTGTGTTTAAAATAAAACCATCTCCGTCAACACCACCCCCCTGAGAACGGTTTTTAAAATTCTTTAAAATTTTAAGTTGTTTTTTATATATATTTTTTTCTTGCTTTTGCCACCATTCGGCTGCTGTTTTGGTTTTAGCTAATGGTTTAAACCCATTACTATTTAATAAGCTAAACTGCTTGAGGGAACCAATAAAGCCAGAAACGCCTTTGGGTTTATCAAGCTTGGTTCCTCTAGACAAATAAATGTAGCGCATTTTGCATTTAAAGCCCACTTTTTCCGATTTTCTCTCCACTGATTCAACCATAGCCTTTTCACCAGGAGAAAGATATTGCATCATAGAAGGAGCACTGTCTTTGCTTTCTGATTCTGTAGCAGAAGCTGGACCAAACACAATATCGTTAAAAGATGACACAGCCCGATGGGGCACATCTAATGCTTTGTCAAACATATCCTTTTTAGCGGGCGGGAGCTCTGCTTTAATTAATTTTTTTGCCTCTTCTGTAGATTTTTCTTGCCAATCATCACCAACTGGTTTAATAACAATTTGTAGCCAAGATTGTTCTCCTTTGCGCATTCGGCTGAAAATTTCCAAAACTCCTGCCATAGGGTCGGCTATGGTTTTGCTAATTGGATGTTCAAATAATGGGTAAGTTTTAAGCGGATAAACCCAACTTTTAATTAAACCAAATTGCGAGCCCCAAAAATCATAGCCTTTTTGTTTAAAATTTTCAGGATCAATACCTTTAGTGTAATCTTCTATTTCTGTAATTTGTGCATCAGGATATTGGGCATAAATAGCAGCTTCGGTTAAATCTCGAAATATTTTTGGCGCTCGAATTATATATTGTATATAACCCTCAACAGAAACTAACTCTAAACTAAAATTAGGCTGTACATAACCTGTCCAATATTTTTCCTTGAAATCTGATCCCTTAAGTGCGCCGGACAATTGATTAAAAATTTGCTCAATAGATTTAAAAGAGCTTTCATTGTCCTTTGGTACGTCAATGGCTAAATATACCCACTCCATGGCGCTAACAAATTTGTTTTGTCTCCAGTCTATCCAGAGTTCTCTAAAACCAATAAAAAGGGCGAAAAAAACAAAAACAAAACCCCCATTTTTTATTAAAACCCATAAAGCACCCCAAGGGCTCGAGAGATCCAGGTTTTGATTGATAAAATCAAAAATAATATCCATTTAAGGTTGTTGTTTACAATTTTAAATTCTTTTAAATTATACCATATAAATAAAAAAAACGCCACGTATTTTTGGACATTTTTTTTGAAAAATTATAATATTTTATTTAATAATGTTTTATTTAATTTGATATTGATTATTGGAGTTTTTAATTATTTTGGGGCTATGCTTTAAAACCAACTTAATGGTTGTTTCTTTTACTATTTTTTTATCTTTAACCTCTTGAATTAATTCTTTCTCACTCATAGCACCTTTTTTCTTAAGAATACTCAAAATTACATCTTCAACACTGCCATCAACATAACCCCACTCTTTTAAACCATACATCCCTCGGCCAACTAAAACAAAACGAGGATCAAAAATTAATTCGTTGTGAACAGTGGCAACTTGTACGTCTCTGGCAGAACCCCAATAAGTATTTATTTTTTCGGCAATATCAGAAAAATGCAAAGGCTTGCCATAGTGAAGCAAAATTAAATATATTTTGCCATTAATTCTTTTAGGTGTGACGTCTTTCCATTCACTTAATCCCCATTGACCTAAAGGAGTTCTGGAAAATTTTTGATTAGCTTCGAGGTAAGACAAAATAGCTTCTTCAAGCTCGGCTTCTTTTTCATCTATATGGCTTAAAATATTATTTATTTTTTCTTGATACTGCTCTTCTTTTTTAATGCGTTTTAAAAGATCTTGTTCGGTTAAGACTGTTTTTTTGTTTTTAAAATAATCTTCTAACTTAATAATAAGTTCTTCTAAAACCTCTAGTGGCAATTCATTATGTTGGAAAGATTTTTTAAAATGTTTATGTTGCAAGCGCTTAAAATCATCTGTGAAGTGCTTGAGCAAAAACTTTACTCTTTGAGCTCCGCCTTGTTTTTGATTAACTTTTTCTAAAAAATTTTCATAAACCATGTCTTCAGAAATTAACCCGCCTGCTTTTTTGATAAAAAAATAAATTGTGTGTTTAAAGGGCTTGATAGCGTCTTCAAACTGCTGATGTTTAAAAATATTTTTTAGAGCCTGTTTTTCAATTTGTCTAACTCTTTCACGAGTGAGGCTCATTTTTTTACCAATTGCTTCTAGTGTTTTTGGTTTTTGACCGTCAAAGCCATAACGCATTTTTACAACTTCTGCTTCACGGCCTGGCAGAAAAGACAATAAAAAATCAGCCAGCTCTTCTGGCGAAAACTCGGTTTGTTCTTTTGAATAAGAATAGTCAATAATTTTATCTAAAATTGACTTATCTGATTTGTTTCCAGACGTGTTTTCCATACACAATAATTATACAAGAATTTAAAATATATGTCAATAAAATTTATCTTTTTTTTATATTTTTTGCTAATTTTAGCTATTTTATTATTACCGTATCTTCCACACAAACAATTTCATATAATTTTTTCATATCTAAATTGGATAATTTTATACATCCACGCGTATATTCTTTATGGTAATCACCTTCTCCATGAATATAAATTTTACCACCCAAATTCGTATCCCAGGGCACTTTTTGGTGATTTTTATAAGCGCTTAGAATTGTTTGATATTCTTTTTGGTTGATTATTTTTTTGTCTAAACCGTTTTTAGCATCTTTAAGGTTTGGATAGTTAATTCCAAGTGACAAAAAATATTTACTTTTTGCGTTTTTTACAACAATTTTATACTTACCTTGTGGTGTTTTCAGGTCTCCTTCTTTTTGTTTAGGTCCTACTTTTTCTCCAAGCAAACAAGCACAAGAAAAGATTAATTTTTTATTTATAAAAAATTTTAATACTTTATTTTTCTTATCTATACAAATTACACGCATATATTAAAACCTAATAAAAATTTTTTACCATTATTTAAAAAAGACCGGTTTAGAAGCCAGCCACAGATTATTATAATTTAAACTTGTTTATTTTTTTGCTGTTATTTTGTGCCAAACAACAAGCAAAGGACTGGCAACAAAAATAGAAGAATAAGCACCCAAAACTGTACCGATCATAAGGGCTAATACAAAATTTTTAATTGTTCCGCCCCCCAACAAGAAAAGAGTTAATAAAACCAAAAGGGTAGTTAAACTGGTATTGATAGAGCGGACAATGGTTTCATTAACAGATTTGTTTACAGTTTCTTCAAAATCTTTGGCAGGGCTGTGAATTAAATTTTCTCTGGTTCTATCGTAAACCACAATTGTATCATTAACTGAATAACCAAGAATAGTTAAAAGAGCTGTGACAAACAAAATATCAGCCTCAAAACCAATTAAAAAGTGACTGAGAACAGAAAAAACACCAGACACAATAATAATATCATGAGCTAGCGCAATAATTGCACCTAATCCATATTTCCAAGAAGCTACTGGTTTAGATATTTTTCTAAAAGCAATAGCAATAAAAATAACAATAGCTATTAAACTAATGGCAATAGCCCAAAGAGCCTTATTTTTAAGTTCCTGTCCAATAGATGGGCCAATAGACTCAAAGCGTTCTTCAGAAAAATTTCCTGCTTTTTCAGGCACAAAAATCTGTTCTCGCAAGGTGCTTAGTACTTGTTGGTGCTCTTCCTCATTTAAATCTTTAAGCCTGATAAAAAAGCCATCTTCGTTGGGTTGGACACGTATATCCCCCATTTCTTTAAACTCTTGTTGCAAGGTATTAGAGATTTCCTGAGCGGAAAATTGATCGGCATTTTCCACCTTAAGCTCAATTAAAGAACCACCTGTAAAGTCTATGCCGAGAGATATACCCCAAACACTTAAAGCAACAATACTTAAAACAACCAGCAAAGCTGAAAATGAAAAATATATTTTACGATGTTGGATTATTTTAAAATTCATAATACTTATTTGCGTTTATTAATACCAAATAACCATTTTTTATTGTTTAATTTGTGGCTGGCAAAAAGCCTTAGAAGACTGCGGGTAATAACAATGGCAGAAAACATAGAAATTAAAACACCAACGCCAAGAGTTAGGGCAAATCCTTTAATAATAGATGTGCCAAAGAAATATAAAATTATACAAGTAATTAAAGTAGAAAGGTTTGAGTCCCAAATAGATGTCCAAGCTCTGCGGAAACCTTCCTCTATACTGCCAGTTAACTGTCTACCGTTACGTATTTCTTCTTTAAGTCGCTCAAAAATAAGCACATTGGCATCAACAGCCATACCAATGGACAAAATAAAACCGGCTACTCCAGCCAAGGTTAAAGTAATGCCAAGTAATTTAAACAAAGTTAAAACAATAGCTGTATAGATACTAAGAGCAATCACAGACATAATTCCGGGCAAACGGTAAAAAAGAATCATAAAAATTGCCACTGCAATTAAACCGTATAAACCAGCTGCCAAACTTTTGTCAACAGACTCATGCCCTAAAGTGGCGCCAACAGTCTGTTGTGATATTAAATTAATTGGCACAGGTAGGGCACCGGCGTTTAAACGCTGTACTAATTCCTTGGCCTCTTTTATATTAAAACGACCAGTTATAACAGCTTTACCATCTCTGATTGGTTCATTAACGGTTGGCACACTAATGGGCTCTCCATCTAAAAATATAGCTACAGGCTCACCAACATTGCTGGCTGTAATTTGGGCAAAAAGCTCTTTGCCCTCATCATCAAACTCAAGAGAAACCTGTGGTTCACCTGTTTGCTGGTCAAACTGCAGGGTTGAACCATCAAGGTTTTTGCCAGAAAGTCCAGTGTTTTCCCATTCCACCTGGTCTAAAATATCTTGAGCAGACTGTGTGGCAAAAAGAATATGCGCAGAACGAACCTCTTTATTTTCTCCCTCTCCCCTGCTTTCTATCTTTTTGATAATGTGATAACCAAAATCTGTTTTAACTATTTGATTATATATTCCAGGCTCGGAAATTTTATCGAAAATTACTTCTTCAAATTCAGGGACAAGCATACCGCGCTTAACAAAACCCAAGTCACCACCATTTTCGGCTGTTGGCTGGTCGTCTGAATATTCTTTGGCATATTGGGCAAAATCGGCTCCAGGTTGTAAAACTTTGTTTAAAATTTCTTTGGCTTCTTTTTCAGCCTCTAGGTTGTGCTCTTCAATTTGTTGTTTTTGTTCTTGTGTTAACTCCTCGGCTACTTGAGCTTGTGTTTTAAACTCTAAAAGAGGTGTTTCGCCTATCATCTGAATAGCTTGGTTAACATCTTTTACACCAGCCAGCTCAACTGTTACTCTTTTTTCTCCGCCAACTTCTGAGGTATGGACTAAAGGCTCTGAAACGCCAAAAGCATTAACACGGCGTTCAATAACATCTCTAACACCCTCTAGGGCAGACTCCCTTTTATTGGCATCTATATTTGATACATCGGCTCTATAAACTAAATGCGTTCCACCTTGCAAGTCTAAACCTAATTTAAAATTCTTTGAATTCCAAAAAGATTCTCCTGGAGTACCAGCAGGAACATGGGGAACAACAATTAAAACGCAAAAAATGGCTAAAATTAAAATAGCCACCAGCTTGATTCTATTTTTACTAACTTCTTTAAGGCTCATATTTTCAAACTTATTTTAATCCTTTAGCTAATTTGTGTCAAATAAACAG
>CAYNPV010000001.1:2312-17182 GCA_964399185.1 uncultured Gammaproteobacteria bacterium | reverse complement strand
TTTTTTTAAAGTAATATTAGGCTCTGCCCCATAATAGGGCAAAATTGGCTTAAATTTTTTTCTATTTTTAATTTTTTTTAAGGCTTGCTTAAAGACTGTTTCATCTTTTAGCTTATTTTCCTTTTCAATAGCTATAATTGGTATATTTAAAACATAGCCCAAAGTGTTGCAAGTCGTAACGCCTATTCTAAGACTGGTAAAACCTCCTGGGCCATTAACACATACGATGCCTTTAATATACTTAATTTTTGTTTTATGTTTGGTGAGTAATTTATGAACAGTTTTTAATAATTTTTCTGACTGTTGGTACTTGGCTTTGGTGGTCATAAAAAAATATGAATCTTTTTTATAAAGACCTAAAACAATTTTTTTATTATCAGCTGTATTAAGGTAAAGATACATATATTTTAAATAATGTCTTTTTGATTAATTACTTTATACTGGCCAATACCCAATTTACCAAGCTTTAATTTACCAATTTTTGTTCTAACCAAACTTTTTACCTTATAACCAAGTTCCCTACACATACGCCTAATTTGACGTTTCCAGCCTTGATGAATTTGCAAGCAAATTTTTGTATCTGATATTTTTTTTACTTTATCAACTTGTGCCAAACCCTCTTCTAATTTAACACCTTTTTTAAGTTGCTCTAAAAAAATTTCTGTTACTTTTTTATTAAGCTCAACTTCATATTCTTTTATATGTTTATAACTAGGATGGGTTAATTTTTGAGTTAGCTCGCCATTATTAGTTAAAACAATTAAACCGGATGAATTTTTATCTAGACGACCAACTGGCCAAACTTTAGGTTTTGCAGGCACTAAATCAACAATCTTTTTCTTAGCGTGTTTATCTTTACTGGTAGAAATATATCCTACTGGCTTATTAAGAGCATAAACAATTGTCTTTGGTTTTAAGTGCAAGGGCTTACCATCTATTTGAATTAAATCTTTTTTTATGTCTGCTTTATCCCCTATTTTAGCTACATTATTATTAAGTTTGACTCTTTTAGACAAAATTAGCTCCTCGGCTTGTCGACGAGAAGCTATGCCCATGCTGGAAATAATTTTTTGCAAACGCTCGACCATACTAGATAATTATTTTTCCAAGTTATCAATTAAAACAATTTTTTTACCTTCTAAAATTTCAAATAAAAATTTATCTGTAACTTGGTTACGATAATCAAACTCTTTATTATCCATAGCAGTGTAACGAATGGTTTGTTCAAAATTTTTTTCTAATTTGGCAATTAAATTTTCTAACTTTTTCTTATCAAAATTACCCACAATTAACAAATCTGTTTTAGCAGAAGGATTATCAACAAAGATTCCCGATAAAACTAAAAACTTAATTTTTCCTAAAGAATCTATTTGGCGTGCCAAGGTTTTTTCCAAAAGCAAACGCGATTTTAAAATTAAGTTTTTAAACTCTTGATATAAAACAAAATCTGTATTAACTGTATAAAATTTTTTCTTTTGTTTTAGACCATCATGCTCTAGATCCATTTTTATTTTGTCTTCTTCAACCACAATACCAAATTCCACCAAATTGGTTAGTTCGCGACGCACAGAGTTGATTCTTTCTTCTGTTTGGCGAGCTAGTTCACGCACATAATAATATTCACCCGGATGGGTTAAAAATATTTTTAAAAGTTTAAGTCTGGTTCTGGAACCAAAAATTTTTTCTAACATAGTTTGTATTTACTTGCCTTTATTATAGGTTTTATTGGCCTGGATGTAAAGTTTATAAAAAAACAAAAGCCCCCGCTTTTGTAAAAAACAAGGGCTAGCTTCTTAATAAAATTTTTTCATATTTGCCACACAGGTAATTTTCTATAATCGCCTGTGTACAGGGCGTTAATATACGAACATTTGTGCTTTGGTTTACCCAACAGTAATTTACTGGACATCCAGAAACCTTAGTATCTGGATTAAACACGGGCTTTTGGGCAACATGGGTATAATAAACATAAACCCATCTTGAAAAATTAGGGCCATAAATTATAGCGAAATTATGGCTAAAAATAATATTATGGCCACCAATGGCAATACCGGTTTCTTCTTTTAACTCCCGTATTGCCGCGCCAACCTCTGTTTCTCCTTTCTCAACAGAGCCTCCAGGAAAAGACCAGAGATTGGGCCATGTCTTTTTTTCTGGTGGATTTTTTATTAATAAAAAACCACCACTATTAAAAACAACTATACGAACCTCTTTTTTTATTATTAATTTTTTAAATACCAATTTTACCTCCTGCTTATTCTTGTTTATAAACAATATTTTTATTTTTGCCAATTTTCCTTTTCTAATTGAGATATTTCTTGTGCCTGCTCCAAGTTGTATTCACCTATGGCTGTGCGAGTGAGAGCCGTGAGGTGCGCTCCTACTGCTAAACCTTGTCCTATATCGTGGGCCAAGGCTCTAATATAGGTGCCACTGGAACAATGCACAAAAATTTTTGCTGTTTGTTTTTGTTTGTTGAATTCTTTTATTTTTATTTGATGAATTTTTATTGTAATAGGATTACGTTCTATGGTCAAACCTTGTCTGGCCAAATTACATAATTTTTTTCCTTTAATTTTCTTAGCAGAATACATAGGTGGAATTTGTTTTATTTCCCCTGTAAATTGAGGCAAAACTTCTTCTAAATCGCCCTGCTCTATTTTTTTGGAGTTTGTTTTTTTTGTCTGACCTGTGTTGTCATAAGTGTCGGTTATAGAACCAAACTGCAAGGTGGCAACATATTTTTTATCTAAATGTACAAAATTGGCAATTTGTTTGGTAGATTGTCGCCCAACAGCCACAATTAGCAAACCACTGGCAAAAGGGTCTAGCGTTCCTGCATGGCCAATTTTTTTTATGCCGGTTATCTTTCTAAGTTTGTCTATAACATCGTGCGAAGTTATTCCCACAGGCTTGTTAATCAGCAAAAAACAGGGCTCGTTTTGCTTTTCTTGGTTTTTTTCAATCATAATTTATAGTTTATGAAGTAAATCAAGCCGATCGGTAATAATCCCATCTACTTTTAATTTTTTAAAATATTCCATTTTATCCAAATCATTAACTGTAAAAACATAAATTTTAAGTTTATTTTTATGAGCTCTTTCTACCATTTTTTCTGAAACAAATTTATGATAGACGCTAACACCTTCTAAGTTTAAAAGCTTTGCCTGGGCAACAAACAAGTTGTGTATGAAAAAATGCCTAAAATAATTATATAAATCAAAAGAAAGCCAACACTTGATTGACTTGTGGCGTAATTTTAAATCGGCTAAAAGTGTTTTGTAGTTGGTGGTAATGTGAACCTTATTTTCCAGTTTATGTTTTTTTAATGTTTTTAAAACAATGCCCGCGGCTGAAACGCATTTAACATCTATAACCAGGGTTGTTTTATGACCAATGCTTGAACAAACCTCATCTAGAGTGGGGATTTTTTCTCCATTGATAAGATTGATTTTTTTTAAATCTTTATATTTTGTTTTTTTTAACTTGCCCTTGCTGTTGGTTAAACGGTCTAATTTTTTATCATGAAAAGCTACTGCTACACGGTCTTTAGTTAAACGAATATCACATTCAATCATGTCTGCCTTTTGCTCTAAGGCTTCCTGAAAGGCTTCTAGGCTGTTTTCTGTGTGATTATGCGCAAAACCACGATGAGAAATTTTAAGCATATACAAAGTTGTTTTATTTTTAATTATAAGCTAAAATAAAGTCAGAAACCCAAAAAAAAAGGAGGATTTATGCAAACAGGATTGTTGGTTTTAGTGGCTATGGTTGTATTTTTTCTTCTGCTCTTGCTTGTCTGGGGATTAAAAAACATACAAGCAGAAGAAAAGAATGATAAAGATGCATCAGGGATTTTACTCCCCTTGTTGTGATGCATAATTTTAGTTTACCACAAGCTCTTGTGCAATCAAGAGCTTAAACTTAATTTTAATTATTTTTTATATATGATTGGTTATTTAAAAGGCAATGTAAAATACAAAAATGCAAAAAAAATTATTTTGGATATTTCTGGTGTAGGTTATGAAGTTTTTTTAAATGAATATGTTTTACAAAAAATTAAAAAAGACAGCGAAGTTGAGTTTTTTATTCACACATATGTGCGCGAAGATGCTATAGATTTATATGGCTTTGAAACTCCGGCTGAAAAAAAATTTTTTGAGCTTTTAATTTCTGTTTCTGGTGTTGGTCCAAAATCTGCCCAACAAACCCTTTCTTTAGCTAAAGTAGATGAAATTAAAAAAGCAATTTTAAGAGGAGACCCCAGCCTATTAAAAAGAGTTTCTGGAATTGGCACAAAAACCGCAGAAAGAATTGTAATTGAACTAAAAAATAAGCTAAATGATCTGCCACTAGGCAAAAATGAAAGTGTTGATTTTTCGTCTGCTGATGATGAGGTTTTTGACGCCTTAACCGGACTTGGTTATTCTAATGATGAAATTAGAAAAGCTTTAAGAAAAATGCCTAACGAGGAAATTAGTAATGAAAAAAAGGTAAAAAAAGCTCTGCAAATAATTGGCAATAAAGATAACTAATAAATTCTTAAAAACATAATCTCATCTGTAAACGTTGATTTTGGTCTTTAATCGTGATAAGCTTAAGACATGGAAGTTAAATTATTAAAAGAAAATTTATCCCAAAATCAAGCTGAGAAATGGGATCAATTTGTGCTGGAAAACAGCTCACCGGCTGTTTTTTTACAATCTAGTAAGTGGGCCTCTTTTAGTCAAAAAACACAAAAAAATAGTTTGCTTGTTTGTTTAGTTGAAGAAAAAGAGATAAAAACACAGGCGGTTTTTACAATAAAAAAATTACCACTTGGCCAACACTACTTAAGTTGCGCCAAAGGTCCAATTTTTAATAAAAAAAACAGCTTAAAAGAGAATGAAAAAATTTTATATCTTTTAAAAAATAAGGTTGGCAGAAAGCACAAATCTGTAATGCTGAGAATTGCTCCGCCATACAGCGAAAAAAAAATAGAAGGTTCTTTAAAAAAACAAGGCTTTAAAAAACCCAAAATTTTAACCAACTTAAAAGAACCTGAAAAAACTTTTTTAATTGATTTAAAAAAACCAGAAGAACAAATTTTACAAGAAATGCACCAAAAAACTCGCTACAACATTAGGTTAGCGCAAAAAAAGGGAATTAAGATTAGGTTGAGCAACAACCCGGAAAAGGAAATAGACTGTTTCTATAAGTTAATGCAAGAAACAGCAAAGAGAGACAGAATAAATATTTATTCAAAAAAATACTATAAAGACTTGCTTGTTTTTTTTAAAGAAAAAAGAGATTCCAAAACTGGATTTTCACAATTGTGGTTAGCAGAATATGAAGGAAAAATTTTATCTGCTATTATAACTTTTGCTTTTGGAAAAAGTGTTACATATTTTTATGGAGCTTCGACCAGCAATAAACGCAACTTAATGCCTAATTATTTATTGCAATGGGAAATAATTAAAAATGCCAAAAAAGGTGGCTATAAAATTTATGATTTTTGGGGAATTGATGAAGATAACGCCAAATGGCAAGGAATTACAAAATTTAAAAAATCTTTTAACAAAAAAGAACCCTTGCAAATAGAACATATTGGTACATATGATTTTATTATTAAAAAATCCTGGCATAAAATTTTTATTATAGCAAAGCACATACAAAAAATTTATGGCAAATAATAACAAACTTTTTAAGATTGATTTAAAAAAATTATTTTTTCCTATTGTGGTTTTTGTAGTTTTAGTGCTGATTCTTTTAAATTTTTCAGAGCTAAAGGAAATTGGACGGCTCTTTAGCCAAGCCAAATGGTATTTTATTGCTTTAGCTTTTGTTTCTCAGGCAGTTAATGCCATGTTGCAAACAGCTGTTTATAAAAAAATATTTTCTGTTCTTAAAATGAAAGTGATAGATTTTACAATACTCTTTCGTGCGGCTGTAACCACAATTTTTTTGAACTTTTCAATCCCCTCTTTGGGTTTTGCTGGCAATATTTTTTTTGTTAAATATCTTAAAAAACGCGGTTGCAAACAAGGCAAGGCCTTATTAGCCGTAATTCTAGAATTTGTGTGTTTTTATGCGGCTTTTATTTTTGTGCTAATTTTGAGTTTTAGTTATATGTTTTTTAAACTTGGCTCGATTGGTGCTACCCAGCAATTGGCTGTTGGGGGCTTTATTTTAGTTTTAATGTTTATTGGTTATATGGTCTATTTTTGGCTGGGCAACAAACAAAAAGCCCATCGCAGAGCATCGTGGTTTGTAAAAAAATTCAATCAAGTAGAAGATGGACGAGACGCAGATGAGTGGATGGCTGAAGTTTTACATGATTTTTATGAAAATTCTAGCTGGTTAAAAAATAATAAAAGAAAAATTATTAAACCAGTACTAATTCAAATAATAAAATTTTTTAGTGACGCTTTAACAATATATTTAATATTTTTAGCCTTTGGCATTACTCCTCCGCTTGGCTTGCCACTGGTTGCTTTTGCTTTGGGACGCCTATTTGGTATTATAACTTTAATTCCGGGCGGTATTGGTGCTTTTGAAGGGGCAATGGTTTTGGCTTTTAATTCTCTGGGTGTGCAGTTAGAGGTGGCTTTTTCAGTAATGCTTATTTATCGCTTCTTTTCTTATTGGCTATACTTCCCTTTTGGTTTAGCTTTTTATAAAGACTTAATGTCTAAAAAAATTCAACATGCTACATAAAATAAAAAAAATAATTCCTTTAAGGGTTTTTAAAAAAATCCAACCAATATATCACTATGCTGTTGCCAATATGGCTGCTTTTGTTTATGGTAATCCAAGTAAAAAATTAAAAGTAATTGGGGTTACAGGCACGGCTGGTAAATCATCTACTGCCTATTTTATTAGCCAAATATTGGAAGCAGGAAAGATAAAAAACGGCTTAACAACCACAACAATTAATAAAATTGGAGAAAAAGAATGGTTAAACAAAAGCAAAATGACAATGCCTGGGCGCTTTCAATTACAAAAAACCCTAAAAAAAATGTTAAATGAAGACTGCAAGGTGGCCATTATAGAGACCAGCTCCCAAGGCATAGAACAATTCAGACATATTAAAATTCATTATGATATATTAGTTTTTACCAATCTCTACCCCGAACATATAGAGGCACACGGTAGTTTTGAAAAATATAAACAAGCCAAAGGTAAGCTTTTTAAATATTTAAGCCAGACACAAAAAAAAGAAATTGAAAAAACCTTTATTATTAACTTAGATGATGAACACTCAGAATATTTTTTAAATTTTAAAGCTGATAAGAAAATTGGCCTAACAAATGGAGCCAACAAAATGGGTGACAATTATCAGTTAGATAAAACATACAGCACACAAAACATTAAAACTAATTTACTAGGTAAATTTAATTTGTACAATGCATTATCGGCTAAAATTGTTGGCGAAATATTTAAAGTCAATCAAAATATTATAGAAAAAAAATTAAATAGTTTAAGGCCACTTCCTGGAAGATTGGAATTTATTGAAAATAATTTGGGCATTAATGTGGTGGTTGATTATGCTTTTGAACCCCAGGCTCTAAAGAAAACTTTTAAAACCCTTAAAGAAGCTGGATATAGAAATTTTATACATGTGGTTGGCTCTACAGGTGGTGGAAAAGATCCTGCCACTCAGCGCGACAAATCTAGAAGGCCGGTGCTTGGGCAGATATCAGCTACTAATTCTATTGTAACCATTGTAACTAATGAAGATCCTTATGATGAAGATCCCAAAACCATTATTAAGGAAGTGACTCAGGGAGCCATAGAAATAAAAGAAAAAGATGGCTTACAGACAGAAATTAAAAAAGTTATAGATCGCAGACAAGCCATTAAAAACGCTCTATTAACTGCGCTAGAATTAAAGCAAAAGACTGGCCAAAAATATACAGTTCTTATTACAGGTAAAGGCGCAGAGCAAGCTATGTGCGTGGCTAATGGCAAAATGATTGAATGGGACGACCGTTCAGTTATTAGAGAAGAGGTTGAAAAAATTAATTAATAAGTTTTTTAACATTTAAACATTTCTTACCTCTTTCAGGCGAGGTATTTTAGTTTCTTACCCCCTTTCCCGCCAAAGGCGGATTCAGGGGGGGTAAACATATAAGCATTTAAACATCTAAACACACAGTTAAAGAACAGCCAAACAACTTAATTACAAAATCACACAAATACTGTAGAGGCGCGTTGTGGAGTGTCTCTAAGACAGATAGAAAAAATGAACAAAACCGTTTAGATCATAAACAAATAAAAATTATTTTTTATATATAAGAAACAAAAAATGTACATTTTAATGTACATTTTTTGTTGTATGTATATTTGATAAAATATATTAACGTTTTGACCACTGAGGTGCACGGCGGGCTTTTTTAAGACCAGCTTTCTTGCGTTCTTTTACTCTTGGATCTCTAGTTAATAATCCAGCTACTCTAAGAGTTTTTTTATAATCTTCTGTATTAAATTTAATCAAGGCTCTAGCAATGGCAAGTGCACAAGCTTCTGCCTGTCCTTTTGGTCCACCACCTTCTATTTTTATAGAAAAATTAAAGTCTTTTTCTTTACCTACAACTCTTAAAGGTTCAAAAACTTTTTGTTGGTAAACTTCATAAGGAAAATAATCGGTATATTTTTTACCATTTATCTCTATCTCACCTTTTCCATCAAATAAAAGTCTGGCCCTGGCAGATGCACTTTTGCGCCTTCCAACAGAAGCAATGTATTTTTCTTTAGGTTGTTTTTCTTTTGGTTTAGCCATATTTAATTTCTTATTTTTCAAAACTAAGTCTTTTCATCATGTTTTTACGCAATTTATTAGCCGGCAACATATTATAGACAGCTTTAATAAAAACCTGTTCTGGATTTTTTTGCCATAATTCTTTTAATTTAGTGAGCTTAACATGTCCAATATAGCCGGTGTGGTGTCTATATTCTTTTTGATTCATCTTTTTCTGGCTTATGTTCAATTTATCCAAGTGTTTAATAACCACAAAATCTCCACAGTCTAAATGAGGCTGATAGCTTACTTTTCTTTTTCCAGACAAAAGGGTGGCTACTTCGGTAGCTACTCTACCTAACTTTTTGTCTGTTAAATCTATTGTGTGTGTATTTCTTTCCATATTTTAAACAAATTCAATAATTGACATTTTGGCTCCGTCGCCTTGGCGTTCGCCTTTTTTAATAATGCGCACATAACCGCCTTTTCTTTCTTTATACTTAGGACCAATAACTTCAAACATTTTTTTTACTGCATTTTTGGTGGGCAGTTTAGACAATAAATAACGGCGGTTAGTAAGATTGTCTTCTTTAGCTCTTGTTACCATTCTTTCTATTAAAGGCTTGATTTCTTTGGCTTTAATTTGTGTGGTTTCTATTTTTTCATACAATATCAAAGAATTCAACAAGTTTTTTATTAAAGCCTTGCGAGGTCCTGTTTTTCTGCCAAGTGTTCTTTTTGTTTTCTGATTACGCATATATTATATAAAATATAAAAAATTAAATTAATTACTTTTTTTTGGTCTACCTCTTTTTTTGGTGGTTTTTTCTTCTTCGTCTTCTTGATCATCATTCTCTTCTTCCTCTTCTTCTTTTTCTTCATCCTTTTTAACATCTTCTTCTTCTTGATCTTCTTCAGCTTCTTGGGCTGGATTATTTTGGTCTATTAACTCTTCTGTAGTTAAAACCTCAAACTGGTTAACTAAAATTGATGCAGCTTTTTTAAGTGCTTCTTCTGGTGTTATAGAACCGTCTGTTTCTACATATAATTTTAACTGATCCCAATCTGTAAACTCTCCCACACGCACATTGGCTGTATCTATTGAAACTCTTTTAACTGGCGAAAACAAAGCATCTAAATTAATAGCATTAACTTCTTTTTCTTTGTTTTCCATCATTTCTGTAGGTAAATAACCACGTCCGCGCTCTAAGACTGCATCTATGTCTAACTCTGCTTTTGCGTCGGTTAAATTAGCAATTTCTAGTTCTGGATTTGAAATTTCAACTCCGGTTACTTTTTCAAAATCCGCAGCAGTTACTTTTTTAGAACCTTTTGCATTGAGCTTAATTTTTATTCCCCCTTCTTCAATAGGGCCTTCAGCTTTAAAACGAACTTGTTTTAAATTCAAGATAATATCAATTATATCTTCTTTAACACCCTCTAAACTAGAAAATTCGTGTTGCACATCTTTTATCTTAACAGAAGTAATAGCTACACCCTCTAAAGAAGAAAGCAAAACTCTTCTTAATGCGTTTCCAATTGTTAAACCATAACCAGGATAAAGAGGTTCAATGATAAACTCACCCTTAAAAGGTTCGTCTTCTTTAAACTCTACTTTGTTTGCGTTTGGTATTGGTTTGATTTTCATATTGGTTTTTTTGTCCAGCTTAAAAGCTGGAATTAATTTTTTATTTTTTATTTAGAGTAGTACTCAATAATTAAACGCACATCTATACCAACCTCTAAATCTTCGTCGCTTGGCAAAGCAACCACCTGACCTTCGTTCTTTTGGGCATCCCATTTAAGCCATTCTGACCTTTCTACTTTTTCTATGCTTTTTAAATTTTCTGCCAAATAGCCTTTTTCTAAACTTTTGGCTTTGCGGATAGTAATTTTGTCACCAACAGACAGGCGGTAAGAAGGTATATTAGTTGTTCTGCCATTAACCTGGAAAAGCTTATGAGAAGCAAATTGCCTGGCTTGCATGCGTGTAGTGGCTAAACCCAAACGATAAATAACATTGTCTAAACGTCTTTCCAAAAGTTCAATAAATTTTTTATTAGAATCACCTTTGCTATGACTGGCTTCTTCAAAATAATTTCTAAGTTGTTTTTCTAAAACATTATAATATAATTTGGCTTTTTGTTTTTCGTTTAAATGCTCGGCAAAATCTGTAATTCTGGGATAACCCTTTGGTCCATGCATTCCAGGTGGATATTTTCTTTTGCTTACAACACGATTAACACTACTGGCGTTGCCAGCCCTGCTATCTAATTTAACGTTTAAACGTCTGCATCTTTTTGCTTTTGGTCCTAAATATTTGGCCATAATTTATATTAATTAAACTCTGCGTCTCTTGGGTGGACGGCAACCACCGTGAGGCACAGGTGTTACATCTTTAATTGAATTTATTTGAAAACCATTGGCACTAAAAGCCCTAACAGCAGATTCTCTGCCTGTTCCAACACCCTTAACAAAAACATCTAATTCTTTAATGCCAAGCTCTTTTACTTTGTCTATGAGAGATTTAACAATAACACCAGCAGCATACGGGGTTGCTTTACGTGGCCCTTTAAAACCGCATTTGCCAGCGCTAGACCAAGCCAAAACCGCTCCGTTTAAATCTGTAACAGAAACAATTGTGTTGTTGTATGAAGCATTAACGTGTGCTTGCCCTCTTCCTCCGCGCAAGAATGGTGCTTGTTTCTTTTTCTTTTTACCCTTAACGGTTACTGTTTGCATGGCTAACTCTTGACCATCTTCATTCTGTTTTACTTCTTCTGCCTTATTATCTTTATCTGTTTTTATAGTATCTTCTATTTTTTCTTTTTTTTGGTCTTCGGCATTCTCATTTTCAGCAGTCTTAACTTCTTCAACTTGTTCATTAGTAGAAGAATTATCTAAAGCAGAATCTGTTTTAGATTCTTTTTGATCTTCTGTTTGCATTGTATCTTTTTTTTCTGACATTTATTTATATTAACTTAAAGATAAACTTAAAATTTTATGTTTTTTGAATGGATGATTTGCGACCAGAACCAACTGTTTGTTTTTTGTTTCCCCTGACTGTGCGAGAATTTTTACGGGTTTTTTGACCTCTTGCCGGTAAGCCTTTTATGTGTCTGCTACCTCTATAACAGCCAATTTCTTTTAAACGTTTAATGTTGCCCATAATTTCACGGCGCAAATCACCTTCTACAGTAAATTCTTTTTCTATTTTTTGACGTAATTTATTAATTTCGTTGTCATCTAAATCTTTAATTCTTTTGTTTTTATCTATTTTTAATTCGTCTAAAATTTTATTGGATCTGTTGCGCCCAATGCCAAAAATATAGGTTAAACCTATTTCTGCTCTTTTATTGTTTGGTAAATTTACTCCGGAAATTCTTGCCATATTATATTTTAGCCCTGTCTTTGTTTATGACGAGGATTTTTACAGACAACAAACACCCGCTTTTTACGGCGGACGGTTCTGCAATCCTTGCACATTTTTTTTACAGAGGCTCTTACTTTCATTTTTGCGTGATTAATTAATAGCCCCAACTGTGTTGGGTATTTACAAATAAATTGATGACTAATTCTAATAACGATAAGTTATTCTGCCCTTACTCATGTCATAGGGAGAAATCTCCACCTTGACCTTGTCTCCGGGTAAAAGCATAATGCGATTCATACGCATTTTCCCCGAAAGTTTGGCAGTTAACTCATGACCGTTTTCCAGCTTAACCAAAAAAGTAATACTTGGCAAGCTTTCTATTACTTCTCCATCAACTTCTATAAAACCTTTTTTATTGACATTTAAATTGTCAATGCCTTTGGCTGTGTTTTTGTCGCTGTTATCTTGCTCTTCGGTTTGAGAATTTTCTTCGCCTTGAGCAGGATTATTTTTTGACAAATTTTCAGCTTTTAAATCATGCCCTTCTTGAGAACTTTTGTGTGTGTCATTTTCAGAATCTGTGTGTGAAGTTGGTTTTGGGTTTGTCATTTATTAATTTATTTTATGGGTATTAAAAAAATTCCAAGAATTTGTTAATTCCTTAAACTTGAAAAATTCCTTTAATTTTGATTGTTTTTTTAAAATACCTAGTTAGAAGTATAATAAATATCAAAATTAATGTCAAGCCTATAAATAAAGTATATATGTTTTTTAGATATTTTACAACATCAAGCAACAGCCAACGGTTAACAGGCAAACAAAAACACTAAACATTTTAACATTTAAACATACAAACATATGAGTATTTAAACATCTAAACACAAAATTAAAGAAGAACCAAATATCATAATTACAAAATTACACAAATACTATAAAGACGAGGCATTGCCTCGTCTTTATAAGTTTAAGTTTCAAAAATGTATATACATATGTATATACATTAAATGTCTTATAAAAACCTTAAATTATTATAATTTTTTATATTTCACTCATCTTTATTTAGCTTGACCTCTACTTTTTTAGGATTTTCTGGAATTGTGTTTGAGAGACCAAGCGAAAACACAAAACGCACATCACGAATATTTTCTTGTCTTAAAATATATCTACGCGCTTGTGTTTTTTCTTTTCCTAATATATTTTGTTTTATTTCTTCTAAATTTACTTTTTCAGAAACTTGGTAAGTAGCCTTTATGCCCAAATCTGCCAAACCATTTTGATAGTCTGCTTGTTTTAAATCAAACTCAAAGTTGCCAAATTCATTGTCTGGTATAGCCTGGTTATCATTTAATTCTTGCTCTACTTCTTGTTTTAGAGCTTTTTTTAAGGCATGCTGATCGTGTGCCAAAGCTTGGGCTTTAAGATTTAGGGTTAATTTAAAATTTTCTGCGGGCTGGTCTATTTCTACTTCTTTTATAATATCAGAAGTGTCGTAATTAATAAGTTCGTCTAATATAACATAACTCTTACCTGCTTTTTCTTTAAGGGATTCTTCTACCTCTGCACGCATTTGATTAAACAACTCTTCTCTAGCCCTATCTATGTCTTCTTGGGAAACAACTTTTACAATCTCAGAGGTACCCCCGCCTAAACCACTGGTAATTTGCCCATAAATTTTTTCTTGCATTTCAATAACAAGTGCAGAAATGTTAATTCTTCCCGCTCCTGCATTGCCCTCTTCTCCAGGCTCTAGGGCCTCTATGGTGGCACTTATTTCTCCTGCAACCACCTCTCCTTCTTCGTCCACCTTGGCACCTGGGATAGTAATATCTTCGGTTAAACGAAAAATTTTACCAGCATCATTAATTAAATCTATCTTAGTGGTAACTGGTTGTGGCCTACCGGTTTGGTTATAAAAAACAGCTTCACCGCTGGCTTTATCACCAATATCTTTTTCCCCTTCAGCTTTAAACTCGCCATCCAAGCTTTGTTGGTGCTCTATTATTTGGGCAGGAAATATTTTTTCCTCTATATTTGGTTGTTCAACAGATGTGCTTAAAGTAATTTGAAAATCTTTTTTCAATTCTGTGGTTTTAGGAATTAAAACAACATCTACAGTAGACAAGACTTTGGTAAATAAAAAATAACCGCCAATTAAAATTAGTATTCCTATGACTATTTTTGTATAAGGAATTTTTTTGGTTTTTTTGGCTTGATGATTTTTAAATCCGCTTTGTGGCTTAATTGTTTTTATTTTAAAATCATTCATAAAATTCAGGTTAAAACGGCTTTAATGCGCCTTACTCCGGCTGAACTTGATTCTTCTTTTTTAATTTTAAACTCACCCAATTCTCCGGTTCTTTTAACATGCGGGCCTCCGCAAATTTCTTGACTGGTTGGGCTAGATTCATCACCAATAACAAAAACTTTAACTTTTTCTCCATATTTATTATCAAAAACCCCAATCGCATCTGTTTGTTTGGCCTCTTTATATTCCATTTCATGGCATTCAACCGGCAGGTCGGCTTTAATCCAAGTGTTAACCAAATCTTCCACTTGTTGTTTTTGTTCTGGGGTTAGTTTGTCTGGATGGGAAAAATCAAAACGCATGCGTTCTTCATTAATGTTGGAACCTTTTTGATAAATATGCTCGCCTAAAACCTGTCTTAGAGCCGCGTTTAACAAATGGGTGGCGGTGTGATATTGAATGGCTTTTTTTGAAGCGTTGGCCAAACCGCCTTTAAACTTGCCGGCTGAAGCAGTGCGAGAAAGTTGTTGGTG
>CAYNPV010000001.1:0-2212 GCA_964399185.1 uncultured Gammaproteobacteria bacterium | reverse complement strand
GTAAATTTTTCTTCTTCCTCAATCATTTTTTCCAAAACAAAGGATTGATTTCTTTTAAGCTCAGCATAAACATCTTGCATATTTTCTATAACTAACTTGGCTATTTTAGCAGTAAAATTTTCTTGAATGCCAATTGTGCGACCATGGCGAATGGCGCGACGAATTAATTTACGCACCACATAACCCTGATCTGTATTAGAAGGCTCTATACCAGCATTATCGGCCATAATAAAAGTGCTGGCTCGCAAGTGGTCGGCGATAATTCTCATAGATTTGGTTACGCCTTCATCCTCGCCATATTTTTTACCCGACAACTCTTCAATTTTATTAATAATCGATAAAAACAAATCGGTGCGGTAATTATCATCAAAACCGTTTAAAACTGCGGTTAGCCTTTCCAAGCCTGTTCCATTATCTATGTTTTTTTGCTTGGCCGGAATGTATTTATTTTCTCCTGCTTTTTGATACTGCATTAAAACATCATTACCAATTTCCACCCAGCGAGAATCTTGTGGATCAAATTTTTGTGGTGGTTGTTTGTTTTCATCTGCCCAATAAAACATTTCTGTATCTGGTCCACAAGGCCCACTTTCTCCAACTGGCTCCCACCAATTTTCTTTTTTGGACAAAAAGGCTATTCTCTCTGGGGCTACACCAAAATTCTGCCAAGCACTAGCAGCCTCTTCATCTTTAGGTGCTGTTTTGTCGCCGGCAAAAACAGAAAAAGCCAATCTGTTTAATGGAATATTAAGAGCTTGAGTTAAAAATTCAAAACTAAATTGAATAGCTTCTTGCTTAAAATAATCGCCGAGCGACCAGTGGCCAAGCATTTCAAAAAAAGTATGGTGAGTTTTGTCACCCACTTCATCGATGTCTCCGGTGCGAATACATTTTTGAGAATTAACCAGTCGTTTGCCCGAAGGGTGATTTTCTCCCATTAAAAAAGGCACTAGGGGTTGCATCCCAGCAGTAGTAAAAAGGGTGGATGGATCGTTTTCTGGAATAATCGGTGCGGATGGAATTTGAGTGTGCCCTTTTGAAAGATAAAAATCTATGTATTTTTGGCGAATTTCTTTGGCAGTTAGCATAATTTAAAAAGACTTATACAGTTAAAAATGTAGCAAAATTTAAGGTTTTTGGCAAATAAAAAGGGCTCGCTAATCAATAGCGAGCCATACAAATATCAAAACTTTATTCCAACACCAACAGCCCAAGGGCTGTTTAGGTTTTGGCGTTTTTCTAAAATTCGGCAACCAGCAAAAACTGTGGGGCTTATTGTTAAACCCCAATCAACTTCTACTAACATACCGAAAATCATCTGCTCAGGCACCAGTTCTTTACTCATATGATGTTTACCAACAAGCAAAGAGGTCATGTTTATTTTGCATTGCCCAAGGTTAGACACCTCTGCGTTGAAAAATACGCAAGGTCCCTGGTAGTGCCCAAAACCCAAGGCAAAATTTTTATACCTTGCAAGCTCCACAAGAACCAGAAACACTTCATCATTCCTGTCCTTGTGCAGAATATAACGATAGAACTTTTGCACATAACCTATCGCATATTCCTCACCAGACTTTCCTGGGCCATAATTATCGTGCCTCTGCATGACAAGATGTTGGTAGACATCTTCCCATACCAGGAAATGTCCCAAGCGAGACAAGCATTTAACCTTGGGCGGTAAAAACTGAAAATAATCAGTCTTTTTCCCAATGTACCCAACCAGATGGAGGCCAAACCCGAGAACTAAATGGTCACCAAAAATTCCGTGACCAACCCCCTCATATTCTTCTGGGTTGGTTCTGAGTTCGGCAAAGGTGATTTCAGTGCCCATACCCAACAAAAAGGTATAGGCTTGAGAAAAAATAACAGGGTCGTAATTTTTCTCAAACCACCCTAAGGATAAACCGACTTCTTTTGCCTGTACCCGCATGATACCCAGACAAAAGAAAAGTACTACTAGACTTAAGAAGATTTTTTTTATACGCAAAATCTTTTCCCCTTTTTATTTTGTTTTTTATTTTCAAATTAAAATATCATTATTTATTAAAAAAGTCAAATAATTTAAGATTTTTATAAGACGTTTAATGTATATACATATGTATATACATTTTTGAACCTTAAACTTATAAAGACGAGACATTGTCTTGTCTCCACATTTATTTTTTGCAAAAAAATTTAAAGACGAGGCAATGCCTCGTCTCTACAGTATTTG